>CAIYQO010000130.1 GCA_903928345.1 uncultured bacterium
CCATGGCGGTATCCCTGAAGGGGGTGGGGTAAGATACAATCTACTTCAGGTCAGCCCGCCATGGTTCCTTTCATAACGGGCCGTTGCTCCGGGGACAGAGGCAAGGCCGAGACGCGAGAGGAAAAGTGCGAAAGTCCACTTGTATACTCGTACTCGAAAAGGTCTGCATGGTAATAATTCACAGAGATGAAAGGGATAGGAAGGATTTGAGAAGGATGGCACTGTGGATATACTGTCACGCCCACCTGTTGGCGCCATCCGGTCATGGTAATCCTGCCATCGGACGAAGCAAGGAAAAGGTTGTCAAATACATCCATTCCATCCCTTTCATCCTTGTGAATTATTCGCCCACAGTGTTATCCGCCCACAGGAACGGTCGATTACGATTACGAGCACGAGCACGAGCAGGGGCGGGAGGTTCCCACCCGCCCCGTGCCGAATCCCTTCGGTATGACGGTTGAGGAGCTGGCTGAGTTGCAGACGCCCGCGGGGCAGGCGCTGTTGGCGCGGGTGGAGCGCGAGTTGGGCGAGGATGAACTGCCGGTGCTGACGCGGTTGCGGCGTGACGTGACGCCGGGGCTGGCGGCGGCGCTGGTGGAGACGGTGCGGCTGCGGCGGCGGGCGGTGAAGAAGTTCCCCGCGGCGGCATCGCTTTTTTTCACGCGCGACGGGCTGGAGATGGCCTCCGCCGCGCCGGTGGCGGCGCATACCGCGGCGCGCTTTGCCGGGTTGGCGCGGGTAGCCGACCTGTGCTGCGGCGTGGGCGGCGACGCGACGGCGCTGGCGCGGGTGGCCGGGCAGGTGCTCTGCGTAGAGCGTGATCCCCTCAACCTCGCGTTGGCGCGCGCCAACGCGACAGCGCTGGGGGTGGCGGACGGGATGACCTTCCTGGCCGGCGACGTGACCGCCGTGCCGTTGCCCGCGCTGGATGCCGCCTTCATCGACCCCAGCCGCCGGGAGGCGCGTGCGGCGGCGCGCAACCCGGAGGCCTACGCGCCACCCCTCTCCTGGTGTCTCGGGCTGCGGCAGGGCGTGCCGCGGGTGGCGGTGAAAGTTTCCCCCGCACTGGACTACGACGCCGCGCTGGGCGACGTGCCGGCGGAGGTAGAGCTGGTTTCGCTGGCGGGGGAGTGCAAGGAGGCGGTGCTCTGGCTGGGCGGGTTCGTCACCTGCACGCGGCGCGCCACGGTGCTGCCGGTGGGGGCCACCCTCACCGACGTCGGCCTGGCCTCCGACGCCCTCGGGGAGGTTGGCGCATGGCTCTGCGAGCCCGACCCCGCCGTCATTCGTGCTCACCTGGTGCAACGGTTGGCGGGCGAGCTGGGCCTGCGGCGCTTCGACGCGGAGATCGCCTACCTGACCGGCGACGCGGAGCCGCACAGCCCCTTTCTCACCGCCTACCGCGTGCGCGAAGTGCTCCCCTGGAACCTGAAACGTCTCAACGTCGTGCTCGCCGCACACGGGATCGGCCGCGTTACCATCAAAAAACGCGGCTTCCCCCTCACGCCGGACGAGTTGCGCCCCAAGCTGAAGCTCACCGGACCGCACCACGCCACGCTGATCTGCACCCGGCTATGGGATGGGCACGTGGTGGTGATTTGCGATTAGCTTGTTTACTTCTCCGCCGCGGCACCCGCGGGAAAGTCCACACGCATCTCCTCTGGAAGGTTTATAGTGGGGGCACGGCAGCAATCCGCGTGGACAACCGCGAGCTGGCCGGCAAGTCTACCACCTTCCAGGAGGAACTATGCGGTATTGGAAACTCGCAGGGGTGCTGCTCTGCGCGGTCTTGCTCGGTAGCGCGCTGCCCGGCAGGGCGCAAAACATGTCGCAGTTGATGGGCTGGCAAAAGCTCACCGGGGCGACGACGAACTACTCCGGCGCGACGGACGGCATTATGAACGACCGTCAGAACAGCTACCTGTGGTCGGCGGCGTTCCACGGCGATTACCTGTACGCCGGCACCGCGCGCAACGTGGTCGGCGCGGTACTCACCGAATATAAACCCAAAACATGGCCGCCGGATGTGCCGATACCCACCGATATGCGCGCGCGCATCTACCGCATGAAGGTCAGTACCGGGGTGTGGGAGCAGTTTTACCTGGCGAACACCCTCCCCGTGCCCGGCATGCCCTTCGCCATTGGGCCCGACGCCGGGTACCGGATGATGAAGGAATACACGGCGCCGGGCGGGAAACCGGTGCTCTACGTCGGCGGGATGGGGGTCGTCACGCCGGCCCGCTTACTCGCCATCGATGCGCAGAATAACGCGCCGGTGCCGATTTTCTCGGCGGCGGGCACGAGTATCCGCGCCATCGCCGAATACAACAATCAGTTGTTCTGGGCCTCGGATGTCAAAGGCGTGCCGGCCATCTGGTACAACTCCGACCCGCTGAAGGCCTACCAGCAGAATGCAGCGGTGGTCTATGACAAGATCGCCGTGCCGGGCGACTGGTTCCCGAAGGGCGCGGAAATACTCGACATGGTCAGTTTCAACGGCTCCCTGTACGTCTTCTTCTTCGACCACGACTGGGACAACGGCGGCTTCTGGTGCGCTAAGTTGAAAAAGTCGGGAACCGCATGGAAGTGGACGCTGATCGTCGGGGATATGACCAAAGGCGCGCAATACCCGAAAGGCATGGGGCGCACGGAAAACGGCGGCGCCACGCCGATCGTCTTCAACAACCAGATGTATGTCGGCACCATCAGCAACACCATGTGGCGCTTCCTGAATGGCAGCCCGCCCGATTTTCACAATCTGCCGGCGACCGGCACGCAGATCTTCCGCTTTAACGCCGCCGACAACTGGGAGCGCGTGATGCCGCTGCCCGCCGCGACGACGATGGGCATGGAAGCCCAGGCGAACGGCTTCTTCAATCCGCTGAACCTGTACCTGTGGCGCTTCACCGTGGCCAACGGGAAGCTCTACGCCGGCACCTTCGACGCGCGCGTCGCCCTCGAATCGTTTGGCATGGATCTGAGCAGCCTCAACCTGTGGAATCCCGACGGTTTCGACCTGTACTCGACGATGGATGGCAAAATGTGGACGCCGGAAAGCGTGGACGGCTTTGGGGACAAGTGGAACTACGGCGCCCGCACGCTGCTCACCGACCCGAAAAACGGCGATTTGTACCTGGGCACTGCCAACCCGTTCTACGGGTGCCAGCTCTGGCGAAAGAAAGCGGGCGGATTGCTGAACCTGAATAGGTAACCGCCAAGGAAAAGGGGGACGGGCAAGCAGCCCGTCCCCCAATCCGCAATCTACAATTCCGCAATCGGATTACTCCAGCGTCCCCTTCGTGCTCGGGACGCCCGTTTCTCGCGGGTCGGCGGATAACGCTTCGCGGAGGGCGCGGGCGCAAGCTTTGAAGGCGGCTTCCACGATGTGGTGGGTGTTGGTGCCGGAGAGCAGGCGCAGGTGCAGCGTGAGGCCGCCGTTGACGGCCAGCGCGCGGAAGAAATCCTCCGCCAGTTCGCTGTCCCACGTGCCGACCTTGGGCTGCGGCAGGGTAACCTCCCACACGAAGAAGGGGCGGCCGCTGCAATCCACTGCGGCGAGCATCAGCGCCTCGTCCATCGGCAGCAGGATGTCGCCGTAGCGGCGGATACCCTTTTTGTCGCCGAGGGCCAGCTTGAGCGCCTGCCCGAGGGCGATGCCGATGTCCTCGGTGAGGTGGTGGTCGTCCACCTGCAGGTCGCCGGTGGCACGCACGGTGAGGTCGCTGCCGCTGTGCTTGGCGAAGAGGGTGAGCATGTGATCGAGAAACCCGATGCCCGTCTGCACGTCGGCAACGCCCGCGCCGTCCAGGTTCAGGCGCAGGGCAATCTGTGTCTCGGCGGTGTTGCGGTCAATACTGGCAGTGCGCATGGTCAGCCTCCCCAGCGATAGTGTACCGGAAACCCTCCCCCACGGCAACCCGCTCAGACGGCGGTCGCTTCCCCGGTCAGCACCGTGGCCGCGGCGTCGCGCAGCTTTGCGCCCAACGCCGTCACCTGGGCCACCTTCAGGCTCGGGTGCAGGCCGATCATCACGGTGCGGTTGAGGATATCCAGCGAGCGCGGGAGCATGTCTTTGCGGTAGTCCATGCGGCAGTGCCGATTTTCCGCCAGCTTGAAGGGGTCGAGGGCGGGGTGGTGGGCGCCTTTGTGATCCAGAATCGGGTCCCACTCGTTGTAGGTATGGCGCCCGGTTTGGCCGCACACCGTGCCGCCGGCCAGCGCGGCGAAGGCATCCGCTGCCGCGGCGGTGTCGAACTGGAACATCACGGTGGTGGCGCATTCCCCGTCCGGGCTATGGCGCGGCGAGGGGCGCAGGTCGGTATCCGCCACGGCGGCGAGCAGGCGCGCCTTGCTACGGCGCAATTTCGTCAGCAACCCGGGGACGTGGGTCAACTGCACGTTGAGCACGGCGCCGTCGAGTTCGCTGGCGCGGGAGCCGGCGGCGGCGAAGGGGTAAAAGTCCTCCTGGCGCCCCGTCCAGTAGAAGGAGCAGCAATCCACCATGCAGCCGGCGCGCCGGGCGGCCTGCGCGTCGTGCAGCACCACCGCGCCGCCTTCGCCGCAGGTGATATTTTTGAAGTAGTTGAAACTGAAAGCGCCGGCGTGGCCGATGGCGCCGACCGGGCGCCCCCGATACGCGCCGCCCGCGCATTGGCAGGCATCCTCGATCACCTGCAGGTTGTGCCGCGCCGCCACCGCCATGATGGCGTCCATGTCGCACACCTCGCCCCACATGTGTACGGGGATCACCGCCTTCGTGTGCGGGCCGACGGCGGCCTCCAGCGCGATGGGGTCGAGCATCACGGAGTCGTCGATGTCCACGATCACCGGGATGGCCCCTACCGCCAGCACGGCCAGCGCCGTCGCCATGTAGGTGTGCGCGGGCACAATCACTTCGTCGCCCGGGCCGATCTCCAGCGCGGCCAACGCGGCGGTCAGCGCCGTGGTGCCGCTGGAGGTGAGCAGCACGTGCGGCACCCCCAGAAAATCGCCGAAACGCTGCTCGAACAGATAGCACTCCCCCTGATCTCGATAGCGGAACAACTGCCCGGTTTTGGCGACTCTGGCGAACGCCTGAATTTCCTCGCGACCGAAACGTAGCATGGGATACCTCCGTCACTGATTAATGCGCTATGATACTAATACGAGAGTGCGACAACGATACCTTGTAACGAATAGTAGAATCCATGACTAATCTACCTTCGTCATCTTCTCAATCCCCACTGGTGCCTCAAGCATACCCGCATTTAAATAATTTGCAATTTCCTTAGCCTGTGTTTCTGTAAATGCTCCAGTAATCACACCATTCGAGGCTAATTCACTCATGATAACAGGGGCGGTTAGAATAGTATTATCAACTATAATCACAGTTTGCCGATTAATATTCGTTGCGCTCATATGTGACCATATATTCGCATACTCTTGTTGAACAGTAAAGCGAATTCCCCATTTACCAACCTCGTCTAGATATACGTCACATTTGTCCGTTATTGAACTCCCGTCTAACATTATCATCGATTCACGATAGATATCTTGCAACGTCGCTGGTTTCAAATTGTCGCGGGTTATAATTGCCTTGCCAGAATCAGGTGCAGGTGTAACTATGATAGTATTTGGTAGAATTCGAATTTCGAGATGGCCCGGTGTTGTGATAATTCGTTTTAACAGTTTCATATCAGCTACCCCGGGTATTTTCATCGTGATTCGGCCATCGCTTTTGAAATCATAATGTATTCCTTTATAACCTACTTTCACAAGACGGTTTAAAATAACATTGCCAATTTGTTCGAGACGCTTCGGGCGATCATTATACTTATTTCCTGTATCTGTATTTCCCGCATTAGAGGTAAGGTCGTAAAGATCTTTGCCAATTACTATGTCTAACGCGTTATTGAGTAATAGCTGAAAAGTTTTTTGATCAGCAGATGGGTTTAGTTCGTATGTAATCGCGAAGTCCGTAGACTGGAATGATGTTCCATTCACTCGGAGTGTGTTAGGAAGAATCATATGAGAAATACCTTCTGCAGATAGCGTATCCAAAATCGCAATCTGTTTCTGTCTGGTAACATTGGTATCAAGGTGTTGATGAAGATGGCATTTATATGTATATTGCGGCCGAAGTGATAATACGATATCTATCGTTGATTCCGGCACCTTTGCAGCTGCAGTTTGCGGCTCAGCACATATTCTCATCCCGCATATAAACAGGAAGATGCAGAATGACATAGGGAGGACTCGCACAGATGTTACGTATGACATGTCACCCTCCAATGCACTCAGAGCCATTGTACGTCAAATGGCTCATCCGTTTTTGTTACCTGGGCAAGCAGTTGACCCTAGGCTACCAGGGGTGCCTCAGGCTGACGAATTTAAGCCCTTCGGGCTCACTCCGAAAATGCGCGCATGATTTAGCGGCGTATCCTCATTCTATTATTCTATAGAACCGCACAACGTCCCTGCTTTCGCGGCGTTGCGTTCGCCCAATTCGGCGTCGGCGAGTTGCAACTGGGTGTCCGCCTGACCCCCGGCGAGTTCGCGGATGCGGGCGATGCCGATGCCGACGATGCTGTCCGTGAAGGTGGCGGGCAGGTCGCGGCCGTCGGCGGGAGGCAGCTCCACGCCTTCCAGCAGGTCGACGACGGCGTTGACCTCGGGGGCGGTCATGATGGCGCTCGCGATCTGCCGTTCCAACTCCCGGCCCACCGCGAGGAGCAAGGCGTCGCGGTCCGCCGCGTCGGGGCTTTCCACGTAGATGCGATTGATCGGCTCGGTGCCGGAGGCGCGCACGGCCACGTAGTGCTCGCGCCCCGCGGCGTCGTGCAGGATGATCTCCACCAACTCCCCGCGCACGCCGCCGCAGTAGACGGGCGTGAAGCCGGCGAGCAGCGGGTCGGGATGCGATCCGGCGGCGTAGCGGTCGAGATAGACGTTCACCAGCGCTTCCTTCGCCACGTCGGGGGCTTCCACGTCGCGGCGCACGGAAACCAGCGTACCGTAGGTGTCCAGCACGCGCGCCCACAGGCCTTGCGGCGTCTGGCCGAGTACGGCGCACATCTGCAGCGTGAGCAGCGCGCCCCACAGGCCGTCCTTGTCCGGCGTGTGCCCCCGCGAGGTCATGCCGTTGCTCTCCTCGCCGGCGAGGAGCAGCCGCTGCAGGCAGTCGTGGAAGACCGCCTGCACGCGGTCGGTCTCCGGCGCGCCCGTCGCGAGGACGGTCTGCAGCTCGCCCATCATCACGTCGGCGATGTATTTGAAGCCCACCGGCACCACGTAGGTGTAGAAACCGCTCTGCGCCTTCACGTCGCCCAGGGACACGCGGTAACTCGCCGCGGCGGCGTGGATGACGACGGCATCGCGGTCGGGCGGCGGGAGCACCTTGTCCGGGTGGGCGGCGGCGATGCGGTCGAGCAGGCGCGTGGTGACCATGTTGCGGATGATCTTGCCCGGCTGCCCGTTGTACGCGGCGGTGAGCAGGTAGTCGGCCAGCAGCGGCAGCACCTGGTTCATCATCAGGTAGTGGCCGTGCTCGTCGACCACGCCGAAGCGGTCGGAGTCGGTGTCCATGCCCACGCCGATGATGCGCGGGTAGGTTTTGCACAACTCGGCGACCTTTGCTTCGCAGTGGCCGATATGCGGCGGTTCCGGGTTGGCGTACATCAACTCACCGAGCAGCGGGTCCTTCTCGCCGTGGAGCACGGTATAGCGGATGCCCAGCTTGTCGCAGGCCCGGCGCAGGTAACCGCGCGAGGCGGAATGCATCTCGTCGATGACCACCATCGCGGTGTCGGCGCCCCAGAAGGCGCGGATCGTCTCCAGCGGGGCGGTACGCGCCAGGTCGGCCAGCGCGGCTTCGACGTAGGTGTCCAGCGGGTCGAAGAGGGTCACCGCGCCGCGTGGGCGGTCGGTCGGCACCACGGTGTCTTCCAGCAGCAGCTCCATGGCGCGGCGGCCGATGGTGTCGGTGGCTCGCGACGGGGCGACGGCGCCGTAGGGCATATTGTAGCGGATGCCGTGATACTCGGTGCCCAGGTACTTGCGCACCGACGGGTCCTTCACGGGGTTGTGCGACGGGGTGCAGTTGATCAGGCCCGCGTTGCCCGCCACACCCAGCGCCTCGGTGATGTAAAAGATGAGCGCGGGGGAGGGCGTTTCGCGGCTCGCGAGGTGCACGTCGAGGCCGTTGGCGACCGCCACCTCGGCGACCAGCGCGGCCACGCGGTCGGCGTTGATGCGGCTGTCATAGCCGATGGCAAGGGGGTGCGCGGCGACACCACTGGCGAGGACGAACTCCACGATGGCCTGCGCTACCGCCGTGGCGCGCGGCCAGGTGAAGTCCTGCCCCATACGCGCGCGCCAACCGGAGGTGCCGAAGCGCGGGTACTGCATGTCCGCCACGGCGCGCAGCCGCCACGCCCATTCGCGCCCCATGGGGCGGGCGGCCAGCCCGCGCAGCCGGGTGGTGGCCTCGATGCACGTCTGCATGCGCGCGCTGCGTGGGGCGGACGCCGCCGCGGTCAGTCGCGGCACAATCGCCTGCACGAAGAGCGGGCGCAGGTCGCCCCAGTCGGCACGGTGCAGCAGGGCGATGAGCCCCTGCGCCGCCAGGTCGCGCACTTCCAGCCACGCCGGGCCGTCCGCCTCCACCAGCAGCAGTTGCAGTTCGCCCCAGGCGCGTGCCGCCTGCCGGTCGTCCAGCGGGGCCGCGGCCAGGGCGGGCAGCGCGGCGCGCAATGCCTGCACCGCCGCACCGAGCGGCGCGGTCTTCGCGTCGATGGACGCCAACAGCACGCGGCGTGCGGGCGTCAGAGAAAGGGTATAGGCATCCGTCATCACGGTGAGACTCCTCCAGGAAGGTACCCACGGATTATAGAAGGCGCCCGAGTTAGCGTCAATGTGGTGGGGCAGCCAACGCGCGTGTCAGGCCGGATACGTGGTGAGGAATTCCGGAACGAGTACAATCGCGTAGGGTGCCCCCGGCAGGCGGCTTTTGAGTTTGGCGTCGGCGGTGAGCAGGGGTTGGGCAAGCCGTGCGGCCAGCGCGACATAGCACGCATCGTAGACGGTGATGTCGTAGCGGCAGGCCAATGCCAGCGCCGCGTCGAGGAGTTCCGCGGTCGGCGTGGTCGCGAGTGCCAGCGCGCGCAGGTGGGTCACCGCGCGCTGCGCCGCCTCCCGCGCGTAGCGACCGGCACGGACTTTCGACCACAGCACGTTGGCACACTCGACGTAGACCAGGTCCGGCACGGCGAGCAGGGGATCGTCCGTCTGCAGATGCGCGCCGACGATCCGCGTGACCGCGGCGGAGTCTTCTTCGGCGAGAAACAGCTTCAACAGCACGCTGGCGTCGATGACACACGGCGTCATGCGGGTTCGCGCCCTTCGCGCAACCGTGCCAGCGTATCCGCCGTGCTGGAGGGGGGTTGGCTCTCCCGCAGTTGCGTGATCTCCTCCAGCAGGTGCGCACGCTGCCGGCGTATCCGCCATTGCTGCACGGCGTGGTCGAGCACCTCGATGACCTCGGAGTTGATGGAGCGCCGCTCCGTCTGCGCCATCTCCTTCACCTCGGTGAAAAGGTCATCGGGAATATCGCGAATAGTGATGCTGACCACCGGTGCCGCCTCCTGACTTTATAATGCAACTATTATACCACCGCCACACTACTATTCTCCACTTCCATTATATTTTTTGTGCTTGTAGGAAATGTCCTACAACTGTGGTATAATACCGATAATAAGGCTCACGGAGGAATGCACATGGACATTTCCGCGTTAACATCGCTCCAGCAGTCCAGTTCCTTGCCGTCGTTGTTTAACACGCAGTCGACGACAGCGACCAGTAGCGACCCGATGATGGCGATTCTGCAGAGCCAGGAACAGCTCATCACGCTGTCGGCGGTGGGCAAAGCGGCGGGGCAGGCGCACGCGGTGGCGCTGGGCTCGGGTGATCCGAACGCTGTCGCCGGGCTGCAACAGATCATGAGCGCGGTCTCGAGTTCTTCGTTGTCCGCGGACTCCTTTACCGCGCTGCAGACGATCAACAAGCTCGCCAGTCAGGCCCCGGATACGCTGAACGCGGTGCTCGACAACGTGAACTCGCTGACCCAGCGCGGGATGAGTTCGTCCATTACGTCGTATCTGAGCGCGGTGAACACCTCCTTTTCACAAGGCGGCGCCACCAGTGTGGACACGCTGAACACCGGCGTGACGCAGACGCTCTCCGATACGACCACGGACACCGCCACCGTGCTGCAGCAGCTCAGCACGCTCTTTCAGCAGATTCAACCGGCCACCACCGCCGCCGCAAGTTCCACCACCACCACGGCGGCGCCCACCTACATCCTGGCGGATGACCCGGCGTACCAGCTCGACGTGTCGGCGTAAACCTAACCCCTGACCCCCTTCCGCGCGGGAGGGGGAATGCACATTTCGTGCTCGTGCGCGTAATCGTAATCGACCGTGCCTCAAACTTGGCGCATTCGAGCACGATTACGCGCACGAGCACGATTCTTTTGAGGTGCCCATGCGCAAACCCACCCGCATCACCCTGGCCAACGGCGTCACCCTTGCGCTGCGCTTTGCCGGGGACGCTTTCCTGGGCGTCGGGCGCACCGGCGAAGAATACCGACCTGGCCGACCTTGACGGCGTCTACTGGGCGCTGGAAGACGGCCCCGTCCGCGTGGCCGGCCGGCGGATCATGGGGAAGGCGGGGATGGTGTATCCGGTGGAGGTGTGCGAAGCTCAATAAAAGTGCAATCCGTGCGGGCGGACGCGCACAAGGCTATATCGCGGTGGAAACGGGGAATATCGTAGGAACCCCGCAGCCATTCGGTCATCGGAGGGTCACTCCGCCATGGAAACGATCACCTGTCCGTTGTGTCACCGGGGCAACCAGGATGCCGTCATCACCGAGCACGGTTATACCGGCTGTTTATGCCCGGAATGCCAGGTCATCTACCTCTCCCCGCGCCCCACGCCCGAGGAAACGCTGGCGAGCTATCGCCAGGATCACGCCTGCGTGCCCGCCAGCATGTACATCGCAAAGACCTGCTACCAGACGCTGCATAACCGGCTGACGTTGCGTCTGCTGCGCCGCTATTGCCCGGCGGGCGCGTTGCTCGAGATCGGCGCCGGCGGCGGCTTTTTCCTCGAGGAAGCGCGTGCGGCAGCTTTTTCCGTCGCCGCCATCGAGGTGAACCCGACGCAGGCGGCCGCGATGCGGGCGAAGGCGATCCCCTGCGAGGAACAGGCGCTGTCTGACGCGTCGTTCGGTGGACAACATTTTGAAGCGATCTACCATTGCGACGTATTGAGCCACTTCTCCGACCCCCTCGAGACTTTCCGCCGGATTCACACGCGGCTACAGCCGGGGGGATATCATCTCTTCGAAACGAGCAATTTCGGCGGCGTCGCTCCCGCCGGTCTTCGCCTCGTCAACACCTTCCAATTGCCGGATCACCTCTTCTTTTTCAGCCCGCACTCCCTGCGCCTGTTGTTGGAGCAGAGCGGCTTTGCACTCGTCGCGCTGTATCGGTACGCGGAGACCTGGCACCTGCGCTTCGCCGCCGCCCTCCGTGCCGCCCGGCGCCTGCTGGCGCCCGCCGGTCCGCACCGGGACACGGCTATCCCGGCGGCGCTGCACCTGGACGATCCACTGCACCGCGCCTACTTCCACCTGCTCTATTTTGCCCGCTACGACCTGGGCCGTTTGACCGCGCGCGAGCAGCAACCGCAAACGCTGATCGTGGTGGCGCGGAAGGTGTGAGGCGGTGCTTCACACACCGTCCGCCACTTCGTTGAAAATAACTCTCCGCCGCCCGTGCAGGAACGCGCCGACCGGTGTCTAACAAAGCGTTATGAGCACGACGACTGCGGCTACACGCCTGGTATATTATGCGGATGCGCTTCGGGAAGCGATGGCGGAAGAGATGCGCCGCGACCCGAACGTGCTGTTGATCGGCGAGGATATCGGCCAGTACGGCGGCGCCTTCGGGGTGACGCGCGGGCTGATCGACGAATTCGGGCCGGAGCGTGTGGTGAATACGCCCATCTCCGAGGGGGGCTTCACCGGGATGGCCGTCGGCGCGGCGCTCACCGGGTTGCGCCCGGTGGTGGAGTACATGTTCATGGACTTCATCACCCTGGCGCTGGATCAGATTGTCAACCACGCCGCCAAGTTCCGCGCGGTCTATGGCGAGCAGGCGCAGGTGCCCATCGTCTTTCGCGCCGCCGGCGGGGCCGGGCGCTCCTACGGGGCCACCCATTCGCAGATGTTTGAGGGGTGGTTCATGCACGTGCCGGGGCTGAAGGTGGTGGCACCGTCCACGGCGGAGGACGCCAAGGGGCTGCTCATCAGTGCCATCCGCGACGACGGCCCGGTGCTCTTCGTCGAGCACAAGGACCTGTACAAAGTCCGTATGCCGCTGCCCGAAACCTCCGCACCGATCCCGCTGGGCACGGCGCGCGTAGTGCGCGAAGGCGGGGACGTGTCGATCCTGACCTATTCGAAGATGGTGCACACGGCGGCTATCGCCGCGGCGGAACTGGCGAAGGAGGGTATCAGTGCGGAGGTGATCGACCTGCGCACCCTGCGCCCGCTGGACACCGACGCCATCGCCGCCTCGGTGCAGAAGACGGGCCGCGCGCTGGTGGTCACCGAGGCGATGGGCCACGCCGGCCCCGCCACCGAGATCGCCGCCACGGTGATGGACGTCGCCTTCGACTACCTCAACGCCCCCATCGTGCGCCTTACCCCGCCCGACTGCGCCATCCCCTTCTCGCCGACGCTGGAACAAAAAATCATCCCGTCCGTCCAGGAAATCGTTACCGCGGCGCGAAATATGATGTAGAGTAGGGAGTCGGGGTTCGGTCGGCCTGGCTGGTGCCGGTCCGACCACAGGTCAGAGCACCGCGGTAGAGCACAACGATTATGACAATGGGCGAGGATAAAGTAGCGCAGTGCCGCGCGCTGCTGGCGTCGGGCGAGTATCTCGCCGCGCTGGCTGCGGTCGATGCCGTGCTGGCGCGGGAGGTGGATTCCTTCGACGCGCTGCAATTGCGTAGCCGGGCGCTCTTCCTGCTCGGGCGCGAGGACGAGGCGTTGCAGACGTTGCGCCGCGTGCACACCGCGCTGCATCTCGCCCTCGACCCGCCGGAACTGCCGGAGATGCCGCTGGACGATTTTCCGCCCGAACCGACGATTGCCCCCGAACTGCCACCGGGCACCGACGCGCTGGAGACGCTGCTGGCCTTGCGCGAACGGCGCCCGCTGGACGAGGAGCTGCTCACCCTGCTTGCCGAGTTGGCGGAGGACGCCGGGCGTTGCGGGCTGGCGCGCGAAGCCTTCGAAGAGCTGGTGGAGGCGCAACCCGAGCGCGTGGACGCCTGGGAGGGCCTGGTGCACGTGCTCTCCCACGAAGACCTGGATCAAGCGGCGGCGGCCATCGAGCGCGCGCTGGCGCTCTTTCCCACCCACGCGCTCTTCTACGAATTCCTCGGCTTCATCCACTACCGCCGCCGGCAGTTTCCGCGCGCGATGGCCGCCTACCGGCAGGCCATCGAGTTCGGCTCCGACCATCCCGACTCCTACCAGTCGCTGGTGCAGTGCCACCTGGCGCTGGGCGAGGAAGAGCCCGCGCTGGAGCTGACGCGCTATCTGACCACCCGCTGGCCGCAATACGTGGAGGGGCAGCTCTTTGCAGTGGAGACGGCGCTGGACTGCGATCAACCCGCGCTGGCGCTGCCGCACATTGCTCAGTTATTGCGCCTGCAACCCGCCTACGCCGAGACATACACCTACAAGGCGTGGGTGGAGATCACGCAGGGCGATTGGACCGCCGCCGAACGCACGCTGCGGCTGGGCTTCCATAAAGCGGTGGACGGCGCCTTTGCCCTCTTCGAACTGGTGGACCTGCTCATCGACGAGGAGTCGCTGCTCGACGCGCGGCAGGTGGCGGAGTTGGCCCTCGCGCTGGCGCCGGAGCACCCGGAGGCACACGCCTCGCTCGGTGCGGTGTTGCGCGAGGACGGCAAGCTGCCCGAGGCGCTGGAGGCCTTCCGCCAGGCGGAAGCGCTGGCCCCGCAGGACGACGCGTACCAGACCTGGCAGGGCGTGGTGCTCGACAACATGGGGGAATACACGTCGGCGATTCAGCAGTTTTCGCAGGTGCTCTCCCACCATCCGCAGGACGTGTGGACGCTGACGAACCGCGGCATGTCCTTCCTGGCGCTAGGGCGCACCGAGCACGCGCTGGCGGATTTCCACCGCGGCCTGGAATTGAACCCGGAGGACGCCACGTTGCACTTCTGGTGCGCTTGCGCGCTGGTGCAGCGCCGTGACCCGCGCGGGGCGCTGGCGGCGTTGCAGCGCGCGCTGGACCTGCACGACGACATTCAGCAGTGGCTGGAGGACGAGCCGATGCTCGACCCGCTGCGCCGCGACCCGCGTTTCCGCCGTCTGCTCAACCGGCCGGATGAGACGCCATGATCGCCCGCGTCCCCCTTGCCGCGCTGGACCCCGCGAACCGCCTCCTCGCCGACTACCTGGCCGGCGCGTCCGCCGTGCGCGCGTGTTTCGCCTTCCCCCCCGACGACGACGGCCTGCGTGCCCGCGCCGCGCTGCCCGCGCCCGATCGGCGCACCATCGCGGCGGCGCTGGCGGCGTATCAGCAGGAACTCGGTGCCGACCCCGCCGCGGTAGATAACGCGCGCCGCCTCGCCGATCCCGACACCCTGGTCATCACTGTGGGGCAACAACCGGGATTGCTCACCGGCCCGTTGTATACGCCCTACAAAGCGCTCACCGCCATCGCGTTGGCACGACGGGTGACGGCGCTCACCGGGCGGTCCGCGGTGCCCGTCTTCTGGCTCGGTTCCGACGACGACGACCGCGCCGAGGTGGATCATTGCGGCTGGTGGGATGCCCGCGGCGCGCTGTATGCCATCCGTTATCCCGACGACGCCGGCACGCCGGGGCAGTTGATCGGCAGCTTGCCCGTGGGTGCCGCCGGCGCGGCGGTGCTGGCGCAGGTGCTGCCGTTGCTCGACGGTCAGCCATTCGCCGCCGAGGTGCGCGCCGTACTGGAGGAGACGCTGGCCGCAAGCCGCGACCTGGGCGACTGGTGCGCGCGCTTGCTGGCGCGGGTGCTCTCCCGCCACGGGCTGGTGCTCTGCGATTCCCGTTTGCCCGCCGTGCGCGCGGGGGCAGTGGGGACGCTGCGCGCGGAGATCGACGCCCCGCTGCGCTCCACCGCATTGGTGCTGGCGCAGGCGCGCGCGCTGCACGGCCTGAGCTATCACCCGGCGCTCACCAAACCCGCCGACGTGTGCAACTTCTTCCTCCTCGACGATGCGGGCACGCGACAGCGGGTGACCTTCGCCGACGGGCGCTTCCACGCGGGCGGCACGACCGTCACCGCAAACGAGCTGCGCACGCACCTCGCCGATGCGCCGGAACGCTTCATCCCCAACGCGGTGCTGCGTCCGGTGGTACAGGAGGCGCTGTTCGGCAGCACCGCCTTCGTCGCCGGACCGAACGAGGTGTGCTACTGGGCGGAATTGCAGCCCCTGTTCCCCGCGGCCACGCCGATGCCGCCCGTCTTCCCGCGCGCCGGCGCCACCCTGGTGCCGCCGCGCATCGCCGCGCACCTGGATGAGTGGGCGGTCGACCCGCCGACGCTGCTGCTGGCGTTTGACGCGACGCGCCGGGCGCTCCTCAGTCGCCACGCGCCTCCCGACGTGCAGGCCGCCTTCGCCGCGGGCCGCACCCGCCTCGACGCCGCGCTGGCCGACCTGGTGCACGCCATCCAACCGGTCGATGCCACGCTGGCCCCCGCCGCGCAGGCCGGGCATCAGCGTATGCTCAACGAGCTGGAACGGCTGGAATCCAAGACCCTGAAGGCGTTGGAGCGCCGCGACGGCGAACTCACCGCCCGCCTGGAGCGCGCCCGCGACGCCCTCTTCCCCAGCCACGGCCTGCAGGAGCGCACCCTCAACCTTTTCGCCGCCATGGCGCGTTGTGGGATGGAACTGCCCGACCGCCTGCTCAGTCTCTTCGATCGGCAGGAAGGTCAGCACCTCTTCGTCGAAATATAGCATCCGGTAGCGGAAAATGGGGACGGGCTCGAATTTTTCTGCTAGCACCGGCGAAGGCAGACATGCCGACCGGAAAATTCGTGCCTGTCCCCACTTTCCGCGGTTTGAATAAAGTATTGATCCCTCCCAAAGGAGCGCGCGTGACCGACCAGTATCCGATTTTCCCATCGCTGTTAGCCTTCGACTTTTCCCGCCTGGCCGAGCAGGTACGGGCGCTGGACGCCGCGGGGGCGGCGGGGTTTCACTTCGACTTAATGGACGGGCATTTCGTGCCTAACCTTACATTCGGGCCGCTGCTGCTGGCCGCGTTGCGTCCGGTGACGCAGAAGCCGCTGTGGGCGCACCTGATGGTCTACCACCCGGAGGACTACCTGGCGCCGCTGCGCGACGCCGGGGCGTCGCGCGTGTATATTCACCCGGAATCCACGCCGCACATCCACCGTGCCCTGAGTCTGGCACGCGAGCGCGGGCTGGAGGCGGGGGTGGCGCTCAACCCCGGCACGCCCCTCGACGCGCTGCGCCCGGTGTTGGAAATCGCCTCCGGCGTGCTGATGATGTCGGTGAACCCCGGCTTCGGCGGGCAACACTTCATCCCGGCCACGGTGGGACGCGTGGAGGCGTTGCGCACGCTGACGAAGCGGCTGGGCGTCTCGGTGAGCATCGAATGCGACGGCGGGGTGAACGCGCAGACCATTGGGCCGCTGGCCGCCGCGGGGATGACCGGCGCGGTGGTTGGCACGGCCCTCTTCGGCGGGAAGGATCCGGCGGTGACGCTGCGCGCGCTGGCGCGGGCGGCCCGCTGATGGCCCGCGTGGACCTGCACCTGCACACCACGCACTCCGACGGCACGCTGACCCCGGCGGCACTTGCCGCCGCGGCGGCGGCGCGCGGGGTGATGCTCATCGCGGTGACGGATCACGACGCGGTGAGCGGCATCGCGGAAGCGCAACAGGCGGGTGCGTCGCTGGGCGTGACGGTGCTCAGCGGCGTGGAAATCAACACCGAGGTCGGGCGCGAGGACGTGCACATTCTCGGCTACGGCTTCCCCCCCGACGCGCCGGCGCTCTGTGCGGGGTTGCAGGGGTTGCGGGACGCGCGCATGACGCGTATGGACGCCATGCTGGCGCGGCTGGAGACGCTGGGCAAACCGGTCTTCCGCGCGCGAGTGCTGGAGATCGCCGGCGCCGGCTCGGTGGGGCGCCCCCACCTGGCACTGGCGCTGCGGGAAGCGGGCCACGTGCGCGATCTGGGTGAAGCCTTCGACAAGCTGATCGGCAACCGCGGGCCGGCCTACGTGCCGCGCACACCCTTCGCGCCGGAAGCGGCGGTGGCGCTCATTCACGCGGCCGGAGGGTTGGCCGGGCTGGCACATCCGGGCAAACTGGGCGACCCGCTGCGCTTCATTCGCCGCCTGCGCGACGCCGGGCTCGACGCGCTGGAGGTGTATCACACCGACCACGGCCCGGCGGTCACCGCGCGCATGACGCGCTACGCCGCGGAGTATGGCCTGCTGCCTACCGGCGGCAGCGACAGCCACGGCCCGTACGGCGCCCGCGCCGTCGCCATCGGCAGCGCGCCGGTGCCCGACGGGGTGGGGGAGGCGCTGCTGGTACGGCTGGGACGGTAGTCGTTCTACCCAAACGATGGTATGATAAGGTCGAGGTGACTTACCTGTGCAACCCTCACCGGATCAGTTGAATGACGTGGTCAGCCGCATCGTCGATGCCGTGCACCCGCTGCGCATTATCCTGTTCGGCTCGGCGGCGCGCGGAGAGATGACGACGGACAGCGACGTGGATATTGCCATCGTCGTCCCGGAAGATACCGACCGCCGCCGTATTGCCACCACCGTGTATCCCTGCCTGGTCGGCGTGGGCATCGCGGTGGATATCGTCGTCACCACCCCCGATCTGCTGGAAAAGTACCGCAGCGCGCCGGGCATGGTCTACCAGGATATCCGGCGAGACGGCAAGGAGTTGTATGCCGCCTGAAGTATCGATGCGGGAGTAGACCTTTTCTCGATACCCCTGGTAACCACCGGCTGAACCCGGTGGCTGACGATTTCAAGCCGGTTGAAACCGGCTGTACTGGTTCCGAGCGCGCTTCAGCGTGCTTGAGTCGATCAGCCATCGGGTTCACCCGGTGGCAGAGTGCCGGTTGCGCGTTTACAACCGACGGTTGTCGTATTAGGAACCTCCCATGACCACCTTTACCGACGAACTCACTGCCATTGCCGCCGACGTGCGCGCGCTGCTGGGCGATCCGGCGCGACGGCCTGATTTCGCACCCGCGGAGCTGCTGACGGCGACGCTGGCGTATCCGCAGGCGGGGGGGAAGGCGTTGCGGCCCGCGCTGACGGTGTGGGCCAGCGGCGCGCTGGGCGGGGCGCGCGAACCCGCGGTGCGCGCGGGGGCGGCGGTGGAGTTGTACCACACCTACACGCTGGTGCACGACGACGTGATCGACCGCGACCCGGTGCGGCGCGGCAAACCGAGCGTGCACGCACTGCTGGACACGGTGGGGCGCGCGCGCTTTGGGTTGACGGACGAGGCGGCGCACTACGGGCTGTCGATGGCTATCCTCGCCGGTGACTGCCTGCAGGCGTGGGCGATCGATCTGCTCGCCTCGGTGACGGAGTTTGGCGTCGATCCGGCCCTCGCGCTGCGGCTGGTGCGGCGGCTGGAGGGCCTTACCGGCCCGGCCATCGTGGAGGGCGAGGTGCGCGACATCCAGTTGCCCTTCATCCCGGTGGCCGAGGTGACGGATGAGGATATCCTGCGCGTGATCCGCACCAAGACAGCGGCGCTCTTCGCCTACTGCGCGTGGACGGGCGGCATGTTGGCACGCGGCACGGAGGACGACGCGGTGCGCGCACTGGTCGCCTTCGCGGAAGAGGCGGGCATCGCCTTCCAACTGCAGGACGACGTGCTGGGCCTCACCGCCGACGCCGCCACCCTCGGCAAACCCGTCGGCAACGACCTGCGCGAAGGCAAGCGCACCCTCATCATCGCCCTCGGCTGGGCGCGCGCCGACGCTGCGCAACGCGCCGCGCTGGAGGCCGTCCTCGGCAACCCCGGTGCCGACGCCGCCGCCATCGCCCGCGCCGTCGCCGTGCTGCACGACCTGGGCGCCATTGGGGACACCCAGCAAGCCGCCACGCGCTACCTGACCACCGCCTTCGCCCACCTCGACACGCTGCCGGATACGCCGTACCGCAGGCTGCTGCGTGAGTTCGCGGAGGTGATGGTGAAGCGGGCGAAATAGGATACCGTTCAACGTTCAACGTTCAAGGTTCAACGACCTGGTCGCGGAACCACTCTTTGAACGTTGAACTTTGAACGTTGAACTCTACTAAAGGGGTATTCGCATGTCTGATAAGCTTGCATGGGGCATCATCGGCGCGGGGGGCATTGCGCGGGCGTTTGCGCGGGGGCTGGCGACGTCGAAGACGGGGGAGCTGGTCGCTATCGGCAGCCGCTCGCAGGAGAGCGCGGACAAGTTCGGCGCGGAGTTCGGGCTGACGCACTGCCACGGCAGTTACGAGGCGTTGCTCGCCGACCCGGCGGTGCAGGCGGTTTACATCGCCACCCCGCACCCCAAGCACGCCGAGTGGGCGATCAAGGCTGCCGACGCGGGCAAGCATATCCTGTGCGAGAAGCCGCTGACCATGAACTGGCCCGAAGCGATGGCGGTCGTGGAGGCGGCGCGACGCAATGACGTCTTCCTGATGGAAGCCTTCATGTACCGTTGCCACCCGCAGACGCGCAAGCTCGTTGAACTCATCAAGGACGGCGCCATCGGTGACGTGCGCGTTATCCAGGCCACCTTCAGCTTCCACGCGGCGTTCGACCCCGACCGGCGCCTGCTCAACCCGGACCTCGGCGGCGGCGGCATCCTTGACGTCGGGTGTTACTGCGCGTCGATGGTACGGTTGGTGGCGGGCGTGGCGCTGGGGGAACCCTTCGCCGACCCGATTGACGTGAAGGGCGTCGGCCACCTGGGCGAAACGGGGGTGGACGAGTGGGCGCTGGCTATTCTGAAATTCCCCGGCGACATCGTAGCGGAGCTGTCCGCCGGCGTGCAGGTGAACCAGGACAACACGGTACGCATCTTCGGCTCCCGCGGCAATCTGGTCATCCCCTCGCCGTGGTTCTGCACGCGCGGCGCCGGCACCAGCACGCTGCTCCTCACCCGCGACGGGAAGACGGAAGAGGTGCTCGTCGAGGCCGACAACGACCTCTACGCCATCGAGGCCGACACCGTGGCGGCCAACCTGGCCGCGCGGCAGGCCCCCTCCCCGGCGATGAGCTGGGGGGATTCCCTCGGCAACGCGCGTACCCTCGATCGCTGGCGCGAGGCCATCGGGCTCGAGTATGACGTAGAGAAGCCCGCCGCGTGGACGCTGCCGGTGAATAAGCTGCCCCTGCGCGTGCGTGCCGACGCCGTGATGCCCCGCGGCGAGGTGGCCGGCGTGGGGAAAGCCGTGTCGCGGCTGGTGATGGGCACCATGGCGCCGACGACTATCGCCTACGCCAGCGTGCTCTTCGACGACTTTGTGGAGCGCGGTGGCACCGCCTTCGACACCGCCTATGTGTATGGCGGTGGGAAGAGCGAGGTGGCGCTGGGCCAGTGGGTGAAAAACCGCGGCAACCGCGAGCAGGTAGTCATCGCCGCGAAGGGTGGCACGCCGCCGTTCTGCACCCCCGACGGGTTGGCCCAGCAGCTTGCCGAGAGCCTCGACCGGCTGCAGATGGACTGCGTGGACATCTACATGCTCCACCGCGACAACCTCGACGTGCCGGTGGGCGAGTTCATCGACGCCCTCAACGGCCATGTTAAGGCGGGCCGCATGCGCGCTTTCGGCGGCTCGAACTGGACGGCGGCACGCCTCGACGAGGCCAACGCCTACGCCGCCGCCCACGGCCTGCAGGGGATGTCCGCGGTGAGCAACAACTTCAGCCTGGCCCGCATGGTGAATCCCGTGTGGGGCGGCACGCTGGCGTCGAGCGACCCCGAGAGCCGCGCGTGGCTGACACGCACGCAACTGCCCCTCTTCGCGTGGAGCAGCCAGGCGCGCGGCTTCTTCGTGCTCGGGAATTCCGACACCTATCCGAACGAAGAAGTGGTGCGCTGCTGGTACAGCGAGGACAACTTCCGCCGTCTGGAGCGCGCCCGCACGCTGGCCCGCGCCCGCGGCGTCGCGCCCATCAACGTGGCGCTCGCCTACGTCCTCGCCCAGCCCTTCCTCGTCTATGCCCTCATCGGCCCGCAGACGATCGACGAAACGCGCACCGCTCTGCAAGCGCTGGCGCTGCACCTGACGCCGGAAGAGTGCGCGTGGCTGAACCTGGAGCGAGAGACGGTGTGAGTGATAGGGAGAGTGGGGGATTGGGAGAATGGGAGACGGTCATCGCTTTTCCACGCCGGCCATCTCCCTTTCCCCCACTCTCGATTTGGCGTATCGCGGACTTTGGACTATAATACGGTACAGAGTACTCGTGCTCATCGTCGCTCGCATTACAGCACTTCACGATGTCGACAAATGCCCGATCAGTAGAAGCGTTGCTCAACCGCGTGCTGGTCATCATTAATCCGATGGCCGGGCGAGGTCGCGCCGCGCAAGCATGGCCGCAGGTGGCCGCGGCGCTGGTGAAGGCGGGCATCCTCTACGATGATATTCGCACCCGCCGTCCCCATGATGCCACCACGCTGGCCGAACATGCCGTGGACGACTACGACGTGGTGATCGCGGTGGGGGGCGACGGCACGGCGCACGAAGTGGCCAACGGGTTGCTCGCCGCCGCGAAGGGCGGCCCTACGCTGCCGATGGCGGTGATCCCCCTCGGGCACAGTAACGATTTCGCCCGCATGCTCCTTCCCGACGCGCAACCCGGCCACACCCTCGACATCGCCGCCGCCGTGCTGGGCATCGCGCGGCGCGCCACGCGCTTCTTCGACGTGGCGCGCGTCATCAGCGATGTGGCACACCCGCTGCTGGGCGAGGGGCCGCTCTACATGCTCAACTCCCTCACCGTCGGGCTGGGGGCGCACCTTATCCACGGGCGCGACACCGCGCCGCGCTACTACTCCGACGCCTCGGTGGCGATGCTCTCCATGGGGCGCGCGGTGCTCAAGGCGAAAAGCCCGGTGATCGCCCTGCGCATCAACGACGGCATGCCCGTAAGCCTCTACAGCCCACTGGTGGCGGTGATGAACGGGCGCTGTGCCGCGGGCACTTTCTGGATGGCCCCCCTCGCCGACCCCACCGACGGCAAGCTGGATATCTACACCACCCCCGACCTCAGCCGGCTCAGTTTGGTTGGCCTGGTGCCGCGCCTGATGAAGGGCACCCACCACGGCAGCAAGCAATTCACCTACCAGCAGGCGCGCCGCATCACCCTGATGGCCAAGGAACCCCTCGCCGTGGAAGTCGACGGTGAACTCTCCCTCGAACACGCCCACCGCCTGGAGATCGAAACCCTCCCCGGCGCGCTGACGATCCTCGGGTAACACGCCGCCTCACCCCGTAATCCCCTGCGTTTCCAGCGCTTCGTTGAGCGCGGCAAGGGCTTCCTGCGTCGGCTCACCGTCGGTGCGCCAGACGACGCGGCCCGTGCGGCCCAGCACGAGCACCTGCGCCTGCGGCGCCGCGGGGGGCGCGAGGCGCATGCGCAGCGTGCGCAGGTCGCCGTAGACGGTGAGCACATGGGCGCGCGACGCCGGGGCCGTGCCGCTGAGCATGGCGAGGTCGATGAGTTTGCCGGCGAGGGGGCCGATGCCGCTGATGAAGGCGACGCTGAACCAACTGAAGTCCGACAGCGTGCCGTAGCGTGCCGCGACCTGCTGCGCCCACGCCGTCACCGCGCCGCGCGCCGCGTAGTCCCACGCCGTCACGAGCACGGTCACCGTGCCCGCCGTGTCCTCGGGCAGCGTCAGGGCGTGCCCGTCGAGGGTGGCGCCGGTGAAGGTGGGCAGCGTCTCGCCCAGGCCGAGGGGCGCCGCGATGGGCACTTCTTCCACCTGTCGCCGCATCATCCACCACGTCAGCCCGCCGAGTGCCATCCCCGCCGCGGTGCCGACCAAAAATTGCGTCCGTTTCGTCATCGCCATGCCTCCCCGTTACTGCCGGTATTCCCACACTTATGCGTCACCATGTGCAAAGCTTCACGCAGTATGCGTTACCGGCGCCCCCTCTTGTCGTCCGCCCCCTTTGGCAGGTATTATTACGTGGGCGCCGTCGTCGGGCTGCGCGCCTTTGCCAAGGAGCTTTTTTTTATGGCCGTGCCTGGCGCCATGCTTGCTGCCGCCGATCTCGACAAACTGGCTGCCACCGCGCAGGGGATGCTCGACGCCGACTCGCGCCGGTCCGCCCAGAGTCAGTCGGCCATCGAGGAGAGCCTGCGCCGTGCCTACCAGCGCATCGCCGACGACTTTCAGCTCATCGAACGGCAGCACCAGGCGGGGGAGAACACGGACTTCGCCCAACTCCTCGGCGCGCTGCTGCACGAAAAGCTCGCCGCCTTCCTCTTCCTCACCCGCTGTACGCTGGAAGACATGGCCCACTGCCCGCGCGAGGTGCTGGACATCGCCTTCGCCCACCGCGACCAGGAAGTCTACGCGGAGATCCTCTACCGCGTCGGTGCGCTGGACGGGCTGGCCCTGCTGTACGATCACGCCGTCTCACGCCTGCAGACCCCCGCGGGCAAGTTCTGGCTCAACGTGGCGCTGCATTACCTCTACATGATGGCGTTGACGCCAGGGCAGGAAGCATGGCTCTACGCCTTCCTGCAAGCACGGCCCATCGCGCAGGAGCACCTCCAGCAGCTCGCCGGCGTCACCCAGCCCGCCGTGGCGCGGCAGTTATCGAGCCTGCTGCAAGGCAGCCGCGCACACGCCGTGCCGTCCCCCGCGACGCCGCCGTATGTGCGCGTCTACGGGCTATATGACCAGGGCTTCCCCTACGACGGCGTGGTGGGCATCTGCGCGACCATCGCCGCCGAGCATCGCGTGCGGCTGGCCTTCCAGGGGGACGACCTGGACGCGGTGCTGCGCTGGTTCGCCGAGGGCTCGTACCCCGCCGTGCGCGAACTCTTCCACACCGCGCACAGCGGCATGCCCGTGCGCAAATACGCCCGCTTGCTGGAAAAGCTGCTGCAGCAACCGACCACGGACGAGGTGCGGCTGGCCGCGGCCATCGGCGCACTGCACGCCATGAACCTGGCGGAGCGCCCCAACGGCGGCGACGCGGAGATCAACCGCATCCTCTTCGAAAACACGATGAACCGGCAGGAGGAGCGCACCGCGGTGGCCTGTCTGGCGGTACGCGCGCTGGGCGCGGTGCAGAACCAGCCGGCCATGCTTATCATCCTGGAGCACGCGCCGCTCCTCCGCGCGGCGGAGGAGGCCATCGAAGCGCTCAAGGACATGCGCCGCCTGCTCACCGGCGAGCCCCTGGTGGTGCAGCGCCCCGCCCTCATCCCCGCCTACAAACGCGCCCATGGGCAGTTGACGGAGATTCAGAATCTCCTCGACGCCGTGTGGTCCACCGAGTCGCCGGAGATCGTGGAACGGTACATCGAACGCCTCAAGCAGCTCAAAGCGTACCCGGAGTTGAAGAAGATCGAAGAACTTGCCGCGCGCAGCAACCGGATTAGCGGGAACCAATCGTCGCGGCTCTCCTCCCTGTAAGGTGCCCGTTATATCGCGACCCAAAGACGGCGTGGTAAATGATCCCTTTTTCCGCTTCGGTCGTGACGCACCCGGGACCCGGTCGTCAGACCGGGCCCCGGTTTTTTTGTGGCAGGCAAACCCCGTATCCGTGCCGAATAAGAAGCGGTATCCTAACCGCGGAGGGATGTATGAGCGACGCGCGTATTCCGATCCTGCTGGACACCGACATCGGCTCCGACATTGACGACGCCGTGTGCCTGGCCTATCTGCTCCGCCAGCCGCTGTGCGAGCTGGTGGGCATCACCACCGTCAGCGGCATGGCGCGCCAGCGGGCGATGCTGGCGGACGCCGTGTGCCGGGCGGCGGGGCGCGACAACGTGCCCATTCATAGCGGCGCCGAACAACCGCTGCTCATCCCACAGGGGCAGCCGGAAGCGCAGCAGGCGGAAGCGCTGGCGCGTTTCCCGCACCGCACCGACTTTGCCTCCAACACCGCGGTGGAGTTCCTGCGGCAAACGATCCGCAGCCGTCCCGGCGAAATCACGCTGCTCACCATCGGCCCGCTCACCACCATCGGCCTGCTCTTCGCCATCGACCCGGAAATCCCCGCGATGTTGAAGCAATTGGTGCTGATGAGCGGCGTGTATACCACCCGCGTGGCCGGGTGCCCAGTGCGCGAGTGGAATACCATGCTCGATCCGCACGCCTCCGCGGTGGTCTACCGCGCGCCGGTGCGTCCGCATACCTCCATCGGCCTCGACGTCACGCTACGCTGCACGCTGGACGCCGCCATCTGCCGCGCGCGTCTGCGCGGCGGCCCGCTGGACGTGGTGGCGGATATGGCGGAGGTGTGGTTCCGCCACGCCGGGCAAATCACCTTCCACGACCCGCTGGCCGCGACGGTGATCTTCCAGCCCGACCTGTGCACGTACGAAGAGGGCACGGTGGAGATCGAGCTGCTTAGCCGTCGGGTAGCGGGGATGGCGCACTGGGATCCGCACAGCGTGGAGAAGCCGCACCGCATCGCCGTGGACGTGGATGCCGACCGCTTCTTCGCGCATTACTTCGATGTGGTGGGGTGAGATGACGACGCCGACCAAAGCCCCCTTCGAACTGGTGCGCGACTTCCCGTTCTTCGCCGGCCTCGACCCGCGCATCTACGACGACCTGGTGGCGGCGGGCACGCTGCGCCGCTATGCCAAGGGCGAAACGCTCTTCCACGAAGGGGAGCCGGGCAAGGGGCTCTTCTTCGTGCAGTCGGGCGTGGTGAAGGTGTATAAGCTCTCCGAAAGCGGGCGGGAGCAGATCCTCGCCGTGCAGCGCCCGGGGGATTCTATCGCCGAATTGCCCGTCTTCGACCACGGCCCGTATCCCGCCGGCGCGGCGGCGATGGAGGACGCGGTGGTGCTCTTTATCCCCACCGGCGCGTTTCAGGATCTGCTGGCGCGCCACCCGTCGCTCTGCCAGGCGGTGATCCGCGCGCTGGCGCAGCGGCTGCGCAAAATGGTGAACCTGGTGGAAGACCTGTCGTTGCGCGGGGTGCGCCAGCGGCTGGCGCGTCTGCTGCTGGAGGAGTCCGGCGGGCAACGCACCTTCCCGCTCGCCTTCACGAACGAAGAACTCGCCGCCCGCCTGGGTTCCGTGCGCGACGTGGTCAGCCGCACATTGAGCGCACTGCAAGCCGACGGCCTGATCCGCCTCAAAGGCCGTCAGGTGGAACTGCTGGCACGGGAGACGCTGACGGAGGAGGCGGGGTAGGCAGCGGTCTCACTATTTTCCGTACCGACTTATGCTCTTTGATTGATGAATGCTGCGATTTCAATCGCCAGGGTCGTTGAACGTACCGACAGGCATGAATCAAATTGCATCAGTCGGCGCGGGAGCTATTCGCCTGCGCGTTGCACGGTACTATTTTCCACCCCCGCCGCCCGGTACAGGGTGGCCACTTCCTCCGCGCTCAGGTCGCGCCAGCGGCCTTCGGGGAGGTCGCCCAGGGTGAGCGGGCCGACGCGCACGCGGGCGAGGCCGACGACGGGGAAGCCGACGGCGAAGAGCATGCGGCGTACCTGGCGTTTGCGCCCTTCGTGGATCACCAGCTCCACCTCCGTCCGTCCGTTGCGGGTATGCAAACGGCGCACCTCGGCGGGGGCGGTGGGGCCGTCCGCCAGCTCGATGCCCGTGCGCAGGCGCGCCAGCGCGGCATCGTCGGGCACCCCTTCCACCCACGCGTGATACGTCTTCTCCACCACGTGCTTGGGGTGGGTGAGCGCAAAGGTGAGGGCGCCGTCGTTGGTGAAGAGGAGCAGGCCGGTGGTATCCTTGTCCAGCCGCCCGATGGGGTGCAGGCCGGGCACGGCGGGCACCAGGCGCATCACGGTGTCGCGCGCGTTGGGGTCGGAGCAGGTGGTGATAAAGCCGGCGGGCTTATGCAGCAGCAGCGTGCGTTTCTCCGCCAGATGCACCTGCACGCCATCCACGGTCACGGCGTCAGTCTCGGGGTCGACCTGGGTGCCGAGCAGGCTGATCGTCTGCCCGTTCACCGCCACGCGACCTTCAAGGATGAGCGTCTCCGCGCGACGGCGAGAACAGACTCCGGCGGCGGCGAGTATTTTTTGAACGCGTTCCATAAAGCAGCACAAATCCCGCGACGATGATGGAGAGGGAGACGGCGAGGGCCGCCCACAGGGCTTTCAGTCGCCACCACACCAGCGGCACGGCGCGCTGGGCCATCGCGGGGGTGGAGGCGATGACCTGCCCGTCGCGGAGCAGGTCCAAGGTGCCGACGGCCTGACCCGCCATGATCGGGGCGGTGACCGCCTTCTCGCGAAAGACGACCGTGTCGTCGGGCGCTTCCGCCGAGGCTTCGCGGAGCACCGGCGCGCCCAGAGTGACTTGCGGCGCCACGGCCAGCGCCTTCGCTGCCCCGTGCAGCACCGGCACGGTGACGGTAGACGCCGGCGTGGCGTAGGTTGCCCACTTGAACTTGGTGAAGCCCAGGTGCAGCAGCGTCTGGTTCTCCTTGAACATGTCCGGGCTGTTGAGCACCACGGCGATGAGCTGCCAGCCGTGCAGGGTGGCGCTGGAGACCAGACACTTGCCCGACTCCTTCACGTACCCCGTCTTTACGCCATCGACCAGCGAGTCGGGCACGCCGGGCACGGGCAGGTCGCGGATGCGGTCCTTGCTCCACAGCAGCACCGTGCCGCGGGGGAGCACGTGGATCGTCTCCGGCTTGCGCACGCCCAGGCGGATGATGCGGTTGATCTCCGGGTAGTAGGTGAGGGCGTAGCGGGTGATGAGCGCCAGCTCGCGGGCGGTGGTGTGGTGCTCCGCGCCGTGCTGAGCATCGTAGAGCCCGCAGGTGTTCACGTAGTGCGTGTGGGGGCAGCCCAGGTCGCGCGCCTTGTCGTTCATCCACTGCACGAACTGGGGCACGTTGCCGTTGGTCAGGTACTCCGCCGCGGCCACGGTGGCTTCGTTGGAGGAGCAGATGAGCGCCGCCTTGAGGACATCGTCCAGCGTGAGGGTGTCGCCGGCGGCGAGGATGGAGCTGCCGCCGATGGCGAAGGCGTGGGCGCTCACGGTGACGGACTCGTTCAGCCGGTCGGCGCCGTGGTCGAGGATGACCATCGCGGTCATGATCTTGGTGGTGCTCGCCATGGGCAGCGCCTGGTCGGCGTTGTACTCCCACAGCACCAGCCCGGTCTGGCGGTCCATGAGGATGGACGCCTGGGCGGAGATCAACGGGCCCTTAGCCACCACCGCGTCCTGGGCGCAGGCCGGGGCAACAAACAGAGCGATGGCGATGGCTAGCAGCACCAGACGAGTCATGTCGTGGTATTGTACCCATTTCCGGCCCAGCAGACAAGCCCGGAGGGGGCGACGGCGAAAGTACGATTTGTGGGGGTAAGAAAAGTTAACTTGTTATGTTTGCTTTTGCACCGAAGAGCGCAGGGGGTGCGACCGGTCGGGTATATGCGGTGGTCAAGGTTTAGTGTTTAGGCGCCAAGGTGCTCTATTTCATCGGATTGCAATCCCGGCGTCACGCTGTTGCCATGCGGAGGGGCTATCGTACCGGATGAGGTGACGGGGGATGCGATACGTCTTCGGATGCTTGCTGATCGTCGGTTTACTGGTGCCGGTCGGTGCGCGGGTACCTGTGTTCCGCTGGCAAGGCGCTCCAGCCGAGGTTTCCGCTGTGGCCAGCCCGCGGGGGCGCTACCTGGCGGTGTCGGCGACACGGGTGCCGGGCGGGGCGGGTATCTGGGTGCGGGACAACCGCACGGGGCGGTGGCGGCGGGTGTGGACGCACACGGGGGAGGTGCAATGGATCGGCGAGGACGGCACGTTGATCGTCATGACCGGATCGACGATGAGCGATCCCTATTCCGGGCAACGGCGTGATCGGGTCTGGAGCGGCTTTTACCGCGTGTCTCGCACGGGGAGAGTCGAGAAATTCGGCATCCTGTCGCATATCATCGACTGGGTAGCGATCCCCGATGGCTCGGGGGTGGTGGCGACCCGCACTGCCGCAGAGCACGAAACGGATGGGGAAGACGATATCGAGGTTGAGACGCTCGTATACCTGTTTGCCCAACATCGCTGGCGTTCGTGTCACCGCTTTGAAACGTTGTTCGGAGGCGGAGGGGAAGACCTGGCGATACGGCGGCACCGGGGGCACTGGGTGATTAGCATGTCGGAATGCCTGCTCGGTGACAATTCCGCTGTCTGGATCGACCTGACGACCAACCGTGTGATTCGTGCGCGTGGGGGTGATCCGTATCGCTTCTCGCCTGGTGGTCGGTTTGCTGTAGAGCCGGATGGTCGATATCCGGAAACCGGGAGCATATATCATGCACACTCCTGGCCGGTATCGCTACCCAAAGGGATGGGGAACGCGCAACCGCTCGCCGGGAAAGTGTGCACCTTCCACATGCATGGTGATTACATCACCTGGTCACCGGATGCGCGGCATATCGCTGTTCTGGTGCTGCCGGATCCAGAAGGGCATGTGCAGGCCAGTTTTGCGCTTTTTGATCTCCAGTGGACTTTCGCACTTTCCGATCTGACTTCCTGCTGACCGGGGGCTTGTGTCCCGCTCCGGCGTTCACGCAGCGCGGGCCGCGTGGTCGATGAGCAGATCCACGTCGGTCGGATTAATGGCACGAGCGGGGTCCGCGC
>CAIYQO010000131.1 GCA_903928345.1 uncultured bacterium
CCATGGCGGTATCCCTGAAGGGGGTGGGGTAAGATACAATCTACTTCAGGTCAGCCCGCCATGGTTCCTTTCATAACGGGCCGTTGCTCCGGGGACAGAGGCAAGGCCGAGACGCGAGAGGAAAAGTGCGAAAGTCCACTTATGGCTACCGCTAGTTTTGCCTATGCGAACGGGGATATTCTTCCGCGACGCAAGCCGGGTGAGCCGCTCATCCCGCTAATTCGCGGCGACGTGAATTACCGGTCACTCGAAGATGGTCAGTATGCCGTCGATCTGCGTGCCGAAGGGGGATATGGCCCGTTTGCTTTACAGGTGAGCGATTCGCAGTGCCACTTGGATGGTGGAACGCGCGAGATTGTGGAAGGCATGGGTAGCCTGCGGATGTCCATCGCTGAGCACGCTGAGATCGATGCTTGTTTCGGCTCCCTGGACATCTCCGGCGACGGCCAGCCCGCCGCCTTTGCCTGGGGGGTGCCCGTCCTCATCCATCCCTACAAGCGACCCTACGGCGTCGAATTTCGCCCGGTCTTCTCCAACCGCTTGACCGACCTGGACATCGCCGCCTTCGCACATTATCATGCGGTATCGGTGAAGGCCGGCTATCGGGCGCAGTATAAGGACGAGACCAGCTTCGCCGGGCCGTATCTCGGGGTGACGGCACGGTACTGAATCCAAGACAACGCCTCGCCTCGCGTGTCTATCCCCGGTAGGAATTCATGGAAGGAGACGGGGGCGATGCGGATTCTTCTGCGCGGACTGGGTGTATGGGCGCTGCTGCTGCTGTGCATCGCGGCGTGGAGTAAGAGCAAGCTGGACGATTTCGAGCACGATGTGAACGGCCCCGACAAGCCGACGACGTCCGACAGCCAGCACGACGATCATAACGACGACCACCACCACGACAAGGATAAGGACGATGGCGACGACGCGCTGTCCAGCTGCCTCTCCGGCTGCTGCAGCGCCGTCGGCAGCGAAGCCGGACAGAGCTGCCTCCGCGCCACGGGAGAACTCTGCGGGCACGCCATCGCCCCGCTGTGGGAGATGAGCTACCTGCGCGTGGCCAACCCCGGCCCCGGCGCGATACCCTACACCGCGCGGCGCACGGGCGAGCCGCTGCTGCCGCTGCTGCGCTTCGACGCGGCGTATCGCCCAATCGACCAGGACATGAGCGCGGTGGACGTGCGTGCCGAAGGCGGCTACGGCCCGCTGGCGCTGCACCTCAGCGAGTCGCACTACAGCGAAATCCACCCCGTCGACTCGCTGGACGTCGTCGAGGGGTTGCTCTGCCTGCGTTTCTCCCTCCAGGCGGACGCCGAGGTGGACGCGGGCGCCGGGTTCCTCACCCTCGTCGGCAATGAGGAGCAGGGGCATTTCGCCCTCGGTCTGCCCGTCCTCATCCACCCGCACCGCGCACCCTGGGGCCTGGAGTTCCGCCCGCTGGTGTCCGACCGCCTGACCGACCTGGACCTGGCCGCCTTCGCCCACGCCCGCTACTTCTCCCTGAAAGCCGGCTACCGCACCATGCTCGGTCCGCACACCTCGCTCAGCGGGCCGTATGTGGGGATGACAGCGGAGTACTAGCTGTCTGAACCGGGATTTGGGGGGATTAAAGGATTATCTTGATTAGCATCCGTGTCAGGCTTGCGTAAATGCGCGATGGCTGGCGTAGAACAGAAAGCCCGGAACGGATGCTAATCAAGGAAATCATTCTCATCCCCCCAAATCCCGGTTCAGACAATCTTGCCAGGAATTCCCACCCCCCGTGGCGAAGGTTGGGGCTATGCGCGTGTTTCTCTGGGTGATAGCGCTGGTGCTACTCGGTGCGATGCTGGCGGGGTGTGGCAAGCCGCCGGCGGTGGCGGGGGCGCGGCACGATCTGGTGGCGGATATGGTGGGCTTCGACCGCCTGCTGGTGCCCGCGGTGCTGCGCTGCGCGTCGCCCGAGGATGACGCCCCGGCGATGGCCGCGGTGAGCGCGCGCTGGGAGATCCTCAAAACGCGCTATGCCGATGCCTTGCAGACCGACGCGGACGCGAAAGCGGACTTTGCCCGCCTGGACGCCGCGCTGAGCGCCGCCGCCGCCGCGACCCACCCCGGCGCGCGCTACCTGGCCCTCGACGACGCCCGTTCCGCCCTGCGCGCCTTGCGCCAGCGCCGCGGCATCACGTATTACCTCGACGCGCTGGTTACCTACCACCAGCATCTTGCGCGGTTGGCGCGCCTGCTGGCCGGCAAAAGCGCCGACACCCTGACCGTGGACGACGAGGCCGCGCTGACCCGCGAGTTGCCCGTGCTCGCCAGCCTCTGGGAGGACACCGCGCAGGCCCCCTGCGACGCCGCCCTCTACGGCTTCACCCCCGCCGACACCGCCGCCTTGCACACCGCGCAGGCCACCGAAACCGCCGCCCTGCGCGCCCTGCAGCAGGCCCTCGACACCCGCGACAAACCCCTCATCCTCCAACGCGCCACCGCCGCCATCGCGGCGTTCAACGCGGTGTATGGGTTGTTCGGGGGGTAAGACGGCCGTCCTTGCCCTATCCGGGCCGGACTCTTAGCCCTGTTTCAAACAGTGACTAAGAACAAACCGGCACGGTTCTCGACCTTCCACCCCGACCCAAATCCTCTGTGAAAATCTGTGTCATCTGTGGTTTCTCGTGCTCCCGAGACGACGGCCCCCGCACATCCGCGCAGGGGCCGTCAATCCGCAATCCGCAATCCGCACTCCGCAATTATTCCACCGTCGCCAGGCCCCATTCCTTCGGTTCCACGCGGCTTTCGTTGGGGATGTCGTAGGTGACGTTGGCGGCGAAGGAGCTGTTCATCCAATAGCCGCGCACCGCCGTCTGCGTGCCGGTGGCATTGCCGAACAGGTAGCCCACGTCCATGCGTACGGCGGCGCCCGGGGTGAGGGTGAGGCCGACGAGGTCGAGGGGGATCGTCACCAGCGCGGTGAAGCCGCCGGCGTGCGGGGTGTAGTCCAACCCGACGCGCGGGGTGACCTCGATGGCGTCGAAGGGCTCCTTGCCGGTCGGCGAGTTGAGCACGATCGGCACGCCGGTGAAGCCCGCCACCTTCGGGCGGTAGAGCACGGCCACCGTTTTGCCCCCCTGCTGGGTGACGAGTAGGCGCACATCGCCCGGCGCGGGGGTGGGCCGCTTGGGATCGGCCTTCGCATCGGCGGCGAGCTGGATATCGAGCAGGTTGCCGCCTTTGAAGATGATGCGCGGGTCGGGTTGCGCGTTGAGCAGGCCGACGGGGCTGCTCACCTCGTAGGCGACGTACAGGTTCTTCGCGTCATACGCGGCGCGCACGGTGAAGCCGCGGTTGGCATCGATAGATTTCGCCACCCCCTTGCTCGCTTCCAACCCCGCCTTGCCGCGCACGATCTCCAGGTGCTGACCGCGCGCCAGCACCTGCTGATACGCCGTCTGCGCCTCTTTCACGCGCTGCGCGTCGTCCGCCGTCAGGGTATATGCGCCGCCGGGGAGCCGCTGCACGGTGTTGAGGCCGAGGATCTCCGTCACGCGGCCATCCTGATCGCCGGCGAGGAGGAAGTAGCGGTCCATGCCGTCCGGCTTCACCAGTTGACCGGTGCACACCTCGGAGGCGGTGATATCCGCGCCCAGCCCACCGCTGCGCCCGTCGCGCATAATCATGGCGACGTAGATGCCGTCCTTGGTGAAGAGGTGGTACGGGCCGAAGTAGTCCGACGCGCCGGTGAAGTCGCCGGCGGAGCCCAGCGGCATGGTGAGCCCCCACAGCTTGCCGGGGGTGACCATCGGGTAGTTCAGCGCGCTGTTCCAGGGGATCACGCCGTCATAGCCCCACACCAGCTTGCCGGCGCGCGTGTAGCGGGCGAAGCCGGGGTCGGTGCCGGCGATGCAGGTGAAGACGGCGTCTTCCGGCTCATCCATGGTGAAGGTGGAGCAGTTGGCGTTGCCGCCCTTGAAGGGGCTGTCCACCGCTTTCGTGAAGTCGTAGACGGGAATCCCGTCGTCGCCGATCTTCACCGGCGCGAATTTGGTGCCGTAGTCGTTCCACACGTTCAGGTCGGAATCCACCCAGTTGAAGGCATTCTCGCCGCGCCCGGCGGGGGAGATGGTCAACTCGTTCTCCTGCACGCACTGGTCGCCGTTGGCGTCCTGCCAGAGGAAGGCGCCGGCGTGGGTCTTGTCGTAAATGCCCTGCATCGACGGGTAAAGCATCCCGCTGCCGTAGCCGCCGAAGGCCACGCGGATAGAGCCGGCGATGGGCTTGAAGATGTCGCCCTGGCGGATGAAGAGCATCGGGCTGTAGTCGATCATCCCCCAGCCGTATTGGTGGCCGTTCTTCGCCGTCATCACGCGGAAATGCCCACCATAGCCGCCCGGGTTGGGCTGTTCGATCATGTTCTCCTTCGTCGCGCGCCAGATGGTGCTGTAGGGCACGCACGTGCCGGTGTCCAGGTTCACCTTCCACAACACGTTATGGCAGTACAACTCGTCCGGGTGCTTGGGGTCCATCGAGGCCCAGCCGAAGTAGGCGCTGCCGCCGAAGAACTCCTGCACCAGCGCGCCGGTGGTCACGTCCCACACGCTGTGGCGCTTGGGGCCGTCCAGCGTCTCCGCCACCCACAGGCGGCCTTTGGCATCCAGCGTGATGCCACCGGGCTCCAGGATACCGCTGGGGTCGTAGCGCCCCACGCGGGGCCGCCCGCCCGCCTTGCCGAGGCTCTTGAGGTATGCGCCGACTTTGTCGAAGACCACCACCTGCTGCGTGGCGCCGCCGTTGGCCACGTACAACGTGCCGTCGGCGGCCAGCGCGAGGCCGGTGGGCTTATCCAGGTGCGCGGTGATGAAGGGCGTCGTGCCGGCCTTGGTCACCGAGACTACGTGTTCCTCACTCAGCGCGAGCACCGTGCCGTCGGGGCGCACCACCAGCCGTCCCGGCGCGGGCACGGGCAGGGTGTCCAGCGGCGCGCCGGATTTGGCATCGTAGACGGCGATCAGGTTGCGCTTCGTCCACGCCGCGTAGACTTTACCGTCGGCGTAGGCCACCCCGTTAACCCAGTTGCTCTTCTCGTCGCCGCCGGCGGGGGGCGCCAACGCGGGATCGCCGTCCCCCCAGTTGAGCGGGCGGCCATCCTTCGCGTCGTAGATTTTCACCGAGTTCTCGCCGTTGTAGCCGTAGTCGCCGGCCACGAAGAGGCGCGTGCCGTCGGTGGCGATGTCCAGCGCGTTGTGCTTGATGCCCCACTTCTTTTTGCCGGTGAGATCGGTGCCGATGATCCCCCAGCCGGATTCGCTCATGTTCCAGCCCAGCACCATCGTGTCGCCTACCGCGCAGGCGGTGGTGGGGTTGCCGTGGTCGCCGCCCCAGCCGCCGGTGTTGTCGTCCAGCTTGTACGGCGGCTGACCGGAGTTGTGCGCGGAGAGGATGAACTTCGTCTTGATCGGGTCGTGATAGAGCCCTTTCCAGGTATACGTGCCCGCGGGCAGTGGCTTGCCGGCGTTGTCCAGCCCGTCCCAGCGCTCGGTGACCTCGCCCGCCCGGCGGTCGCCCTGCGCCACCAGCGTGCGCACCACGCGGCCGTTCCCGTCGAACAGGCACACGCTCGCCTGGCTGTCCTTGGGCAGGGTGTAGGTGAAGGTCAGCGGCAGCGGCTTCTCGGGGGGCAGGCCCTCCTCGACCATCTCCTTGGGCAGGTGGCCCTTGGGGGAGAAGATGAGCTTGCCCCAACAGGAGGAGGACTGGAAGGGGAAGCCCGGCGTGCCCATCACGTCGTACGCCCACGCGCCGCCGCCGGCCGTCTTCAGTCCGTCCGCGGTGCCCCAGAAGAAGCACACCGTGCCCGCCAGGATATCGTTCGCCTTGGGCGGCTTCACCCCGAAGGTGGCGTACGGGATGCGGTATTCGAAGGTGTAACCCTTCTTGTCCGGCGCCATCACGTAGGCGGCCTGGAATTTATCGTGGGGAATCACCCCGTGCGCGCCGAGGTCGGGACGCAGCGGGCTGTTGAAGCCCATCGCCTTGAGCAGGCCCAGGTTGGGCTCCTTGCGGTCGGTGAAGTACCACAGAAACATGGTGCACATGGAGTCCACCGAGTCGTGGTTGAAGCTCGACTTGTTCACCGGATACCCCAACTTGGGGTCGAGGGAGAGGAAGAGCTGGCACACGTCGGCGTCCCACGCCTTGTCGGGGTCCACGTACGGATCGTGGCGGTTCATCATCGGCGAGGGATCGCGCACCACGCCGCTGAAGTACAGCGCGTCCTTGTCGTACATCATCGCGAAGCGCGCGCTTTGCATCTCGCTGGTTTCCTGCACGACGTAGGTGAAGATCTGCCCGGACAGGTCCCAGTCGTTCAGCTTGCCGTCGATCTTCACCTTGCCCGGGCAGGGCACGACGTAGACCTTCTTGTGCAGCCCGCGCCCGTTGTCGGCGCACGCGGCCACGGCGAGGGAGAGGAGGAGGGTCGCAACGACCCAGGCACGGATGGAACGCATAGCAGATCTCCTTCAGCGGGGAGGTGGCGTGTAGTTACACGTTCATTCGCCCAGAGGACGGGCGATTCCTGCTGGGGGGAAGACCAATCGCCCGCGGGGAGAAAGGGGGGATGGTTGGAGGATGGTCGAGAGGCGACAAAAATTCGACCCGACGATTCATCGTCAGGTCGATAAACAGACAGACGTTCTCGGTCTGTACACACGTCCGGACCAACAACAAATGGCAGAGGCCCGAAACGGACCTCTGCCGAAAATGCGAGACAGCGCGGCGGGATCAGGCCATGCCGGCGGCAGCGCGCTGGCGCTTGCGTTTGGCCTTCTTTTCGCGAGCGATGCGCGCGCTTTCCGCCTTTTCTTTGCGGACTTCCACTTCGCGGTGGATGGCGCCGACCGTCTCCCGCTCGAACTGGCGGAATTTATCCATACTCAGCGTCATGGCGCGTAGCGCCTCGACATCAACCTGCTTGCCCATCCGATTGTGCTCCTTGGAACTGCCAGACAAAATACGCAGGTGAGTATACCAAGACGGCGCCGGAGCGTCAAGGTAATTTTAGATTTTGGATTTTGAATTTTGGATTGAGGGGGCGGGGGGAAGCACATACCGCTCACCGAAACGCGCGGTCGCCTGGCTGCCAATGCTCAATCGTTCCTCGCGTTTACAGCTAACCGTGCACTCTTCCCCCCGTCCCCCAATCCAAAATCCAAAATTCAAAATCCAAAATTGCCTCACGGTGCCCACGACGGGTTGAGCGCGTTGAGCGCGAGGCGTATGACGGGGGCGCCGGTGAGGGCGGGGATGGTGTAGAGGCCGCCGGGGGTGCCGGTGACACAGAAGGCAAGCTGTGCGCCGTCGGGACTCCAGGTCAGGCTGTCCACGCTGGCGCCCAGAATGGTGCGCTGCGTCTGGTTACCGCCGTCGGGGGTCATCGTCCATAATTCCACGATAGGCGGCACGCCGGCAGTGAAGGCGAGCAGCGCGCCGTCGGGGCGCCATACCGGGTGGGCGGTGACGTTGAGCACGGCGGCGAGCATACGCACGTTGCTCCCGTCGGCGTGCATCAGGTAGATCTGCCGGCCGTTGTCGAAGGCGAGCTGCGTGCCGTCGGGACTCCACGCCGGGTGGTGCGCCGTGCCGGTGTAGATCTGTTGCGCGTCGGCGCCGTTCTTCTGCGCGGTGGCGATGCCGGTGGCGCTCTCGTAGGCCAGCCGCGCGCCGTCGGGACTCCAGGCGGGGTACGCGCCGCTGAGGCCCAGGCTCACCGGCCCGCTGCCGTCGGCGCTCATGGTGTAGAGGGTGGCGCCGTCCTTGACAAAGACGATGCGGCGCCCGTCGGGGCTCCACGCCGGCTCCGTCTCGCTCCCCGTCGCCCCGTAGGTGAGGTAGGTGAACTGCCCCCCCGCGCCGTCGCACGTCGCCAGGTGCGTCCCGCCGCTGTCGTGCACCTCAAAGAGCAGCCGCCCCGCCGCCACCGGCCCCGCCGCCGCGCCGCTCGTTCCGACGCTGCCCCCCCCGCACCCCGCCAGCAGCAGCGTGAGGAGCAGGCCGACGGTTATGCGTGTAGCCTTCATAGGAGCGTTATACCCATGCCGAGTGTAATTGCCCCGGAGGGGCAACGTATTTTAGCCCAGGGCGCAAGCCCTGGGGCCGGTGATGGCGATGAAATCCCGCGCCCGAGAGTGGCGCCGTGAAGCCTTGCCCCGCCCCTCCAGGGCGGAGCCGATCCCAGGGCTCGCGCCCTGGGCTACTACACGCGGCCCCTCCGGGGCCGGAGATCGCCTCGCACACAGTTACTCGGCGGACCCCACCGCCTCCGTAAGCCGTAAAAACTCATCGATGCCCAACGTTTCGCCGCGGATGCCGGGGGGGATGCCGGCGGTGGCGAGGGCGGCGGCGATAGCGGCACGATCGCCGTGGAGGATGCCGCCGCCGGCCAGCGCGTTCTCCAGCGTTTTGCGGCGCTGCCCGAAGGCGGCGCGCACCACGCGAAAGAAGCGCGGCTGCAACACGAGGGGCACCCGCGGCTGGTCATACATGGTGAGGCGCACCACGGCGGAGTCCACCGTGGGTGGGGGCAGGAAGGCGCCGTGCGGCACGATCGCCACGCGCTCTACCGCGGCGTAGGTCTGCACGAAGACGGAGAGCGAGCCGTAGATTTTGCTCCCCGGCGACGCTTGCAGGCGGTCGGCCACCTCGCGCTGCACCATGAAGACGGCACGGATGATGTGCCGGGTGTATTCCAGCATACGCGCGATGACCGGCGTGGTGATGTAATAAGGCAGGTTGCCGACCACCGTCCAGCGCGCTTCGCCGAACAGCGCGGGCAGATCGACCTTGAGAATATCCGCCTGCACCACGTGGACGTCGGGGAAGCCGCCTACCGTCTCCGCCAGCACGCTCACCGCGCGGGCGTCCAGCTCCACGGCGGTCACGTGGGCGCCCGCTTCCGCCAGCGCGCGCGTCAGCGTGCCCACCCCGGGGCCGACTTCCAACACCGGCGCGGAGTCGTCCAGTGCGCAGGCGTCGAGGACGGCGCGCAGCGCCTTGCTGCTGATGAGGAAGTGCTGCCCCAGCCCCTTGCGCGTGGAAAACCCGTGGCGCTGGAGCACGGGGATGAGCACGCCGGTGTCGGTAAGGTCGAGCGGCGGGGTGGTCATGGCGCGGGGGTTTCCGCGGCGGGCGGCAGGGCAGCGGCGCCGAAGATCTTGTTCAGCCAGCGGATCTTGTCTTCCCATTGCGCCAGGCCGCCGCCTTCGTGGCCGGCGTCATAGAGCTTGATGGCATGCGGGCCGGGTAGGCGGTTGGCGATGCCGTAAATGTTGGCCGGACGCGCGTAGAGGTCGTGCAGGCCCGCGCTGATGAGCACCGGGCAGGTGAGGCCGTCGGTGAAGTTGGCCACGTCGAAGTAGCGCAGCGTCTTGAGCACGGCGTCCTGCTCGCCCGGATTCGCGCGCAGATACGCCGCCACGTCCTGGTAGGGCCAGGTGGTGGAGGCGCGGCCGTAGGCGATGTGGCAGTAGAAGGGTTCGTCGGGGGCCACCGCCTGGATGCGGTCGTCCTGCGCGCCGAGAATCATCGCCAGGCCGCCGCCCAGCCCCACGCCGCTCACCGCCAGCCGATGGGGGTCCACTTCGGCCACGTTGGCCAGCGCGGTGACGGCGTGCAGGTAGCGCACCATGATGGTGCGCAGCCCGAAGGCGGCGGGATCGTTGAGATTGGCGGTGGCGCGGGTGATGAGCGGCTTCAACACGCCGTCCACCGATTGCCCGGTGGGCTCGATGGTCATCACCACGAAGCCGAATTCCGCCAGCGCCGCGTTGGGGGTGATGTAGCGCACGCGGTCGCCGGGCAGCAGCAGCAACCCCGGGTATTTGCCGGGGAATTTCGGCACCGCCAGCCAGCCGAAGCAGGTGAAGCCGTCGGCGTCCAGCCCCAGGCGATACACGGTGACCGTGCCGGTGGAGCGCGCGCGGTCTTCCAAACGAGTGAGCTTCACTTCCGCCGCCGCGGCCTCGGCCACCACGCGCTTCCAGTATTCCGCGAAGTCGGTCGGCTTTTCCGCCGCCGGCGCAATGTGTTCCACGTCGTAGCCGAAGGTGGTGGAGGCCTTCTTCAACATGCCGTTGATTTCCACCGCGCAGGTGACGGTATAGAACTCCGGCTCCGGTGGGGTCACCGTCCAGCCCAGCGTCACCCCTTCGTGCGCCTTGCTGGTAAAGGGTTTCTTCTCGTCGAGGAGCGCCGTGCCGGTAGTGGATTCCACGTGGATGGACAGCTCGCCGGCCACGTCCTGCGCGCTGTTGTTTTCGAACCGCCCCTGCAGCTCCACCGCCTGCCCGACGGCGGCCAGGTGACCGGGGGCGTTGCTCGATGCGGTGAGGGTCACGAGTTGGGCGATCTCCGGCGGACGCGGCTGCCCGTGGCCGGGCACCAGCGTGAGGGAGCATTCCTTGTTCGGCGGGATATTGCTGCGTTCCCACACCTGCCGCCCCAGCCCGCGGCCCCACACGCTGGTACCGCCGTGGCAGACGAGGTATTCGCCGGTGGGTAGGATGGCGGAGACGTCGCCCCAGTCCTGGTTGGTCGGCGCGGCGGCGGCCTGCCCGGTGACAGCCAGGTTTTCGAGATAGGCGACCTGCCCCGAGCAGACCGCCACGAAGGCCGCCCCCTTGGGGTTGGCGTGGTGCAGGGTGAGCTGGATGAACCCCTCGTCGAAGTCGTACTTCACCGTATACGTGCCGTCGGTGGCGGTGAGGGAGAGGCCGTCGAGACTGAGGGTGGGCAGCGCGACCGGTTTATCGACGAAGTAGGAGACCCCGGCGGAGCCCGCCGCGTGGTCGTCGAGTAGCTCAACGGTGTTCACATGCAGGGAATGCAGGTTGCCGTCGGCGCCGACCAACGCGGTGTAACTCGGCGTGGTCACAAGATACCCGCCGCTGGTGTTGGCCGTGATCTGCACGTTCGGCGCGGGCGTTTGCGCGCGCGCGCCGAGGGACAGCCAGACCAGTAATCCGAATAGGAGTGCGGTTATACAACGCCCGCGCACGGGATGTCACCTCACGTTCGGGTATGGGAGGAATACCGTAGCGGGTTAGACACCGGGCCACGGCGGAAGTTGTCGGGGGTGGTGTATCCGCTGGTTGAGCTGCGCGCTGGTGTATAAATTAACGACCCGACAGCCGTCGGGGCTGGGGGGCGGCGAGCATCCGCGCAGGCGGACGGCCGCGTGGCCCAAGCGCCCCGACGGCTGTCGGGTCGTTAATCATTGTTATTCCGCGGGCGCCGCTTCCGCCGTTTCCAGCGGCTCCAGGTGCGCGGCGATCACCTTCACGACCTTCCAGCCGTCGAGGAGCTTGGCCATCGGGCTGGCGGTAAAGAGTTCGGCGCTGGCGGTGGACCAGAGCTGGCCCTTCGCCGCCGCGTCGCGCAGCAGGGCGCGGATGCGCTTCCATGCCGCCGTGGAGTTGGGACGGTCGGCGGTGCGCGGCGCGTTCTTCAGCGAGGCGTACTTGGTGTTGAAGGTGCCATCGAAGAGCAGCTCCACCACACAGGCGTCCAACGCCCCGGTGGTCTGCGAGACGAGTTGACCCGTGGCGATCTCGCGGATGGCCAGCACGAGCCCGTCCAGCGGTTCGTGGGAGGGCGCCTGCCCCGGGGTATACTGGGTTGGCATCGGATAGCGGTTTCTCTCGCGCGAAATCAGCCGCACGTGATCGCCTACCGACAACATTTTCGCCGTTGTTTCAGCCATGCCCACCTTCTCCACCCGTTAACATTCGAAGCCCGATAATGATACACGCTCACCCCGTGGACGTCAACCGCGTGAGGTGGTGATGACTGGGCGAAGGGGGGAACGGGGGAATGAGAGAGCGATAAATGCAAGAACGCTACCCTTGCCCGGTTGACCTGCACGGTCCCCCGGTCACGGTAATCGCCCTTCCACGCCGGCTTCCCCCATGCCCCCGTTCTCTATCCTCTACATCATGCGGCCTTTTTACGCTGCTGCATCTCCGAGTTCTCGTCGAAGCGCCGCGCCACTTCGCCCCAGTGGACGTTGGCCAGGAAGGATTCGAGGTAGGCGGGGCGGTTGGTCTGCACGTCCAGGTAATACGCGTGCTCCCAGCAGTCCAGCACCAGCAACGGCTGCACGCCGGCGAGGATGTTGTCCTGGTGCAGCGTGACCCACAGGTTGAGCAGGCGGTCGCCGCGGGTGTCGTAGCAGAGCAGCGTCCACCCCACGCCACGCATGGCGGCGGTGGCGAGGAAATCCTTCCGCCAGCGGTCAAAGCCGTTGAAGTCGCGCTCGATCTGGCGGTAAATCGTGCTGCCGGTGTCCGGCGTGCCGCTGCCTTTCAGGTTTTCGAAGTAGTACTCGTGCAGGCGCATCCCGTCGAATTCGAACCCGAAGCGGCGGCGCACCTCGGCGTAGTCGGGGGTTTTCTCCTGCCCAGCGTCCAGCAGTTGCAGCGAGCGCTCCAGCAGCGTATTCGTGTTGGTCACGTACCCCTGGTACAACTTGAAGTGCGCCTGCAGCGTGGCGTCGCTGATGCCGGTCATGCCCAGCACCCGCGTGTAATCCTGTGCCTGGTAAGCCATGAACCCCTCCAGGAAGTGGAATATCCCACCTATACCGGAAAACCCCACTCCGCGGTGTCGGTGCCATCGCCCGTCCCTGCCGCGTGTGGGGAAAAGCGGACAACAGCGGGAACAGGGATTAGGGAACAGGGAACAGGACGGTTGGCCGCAAGAACGAAGCCATGCCCCAATGCCGGCACAGCCCTTTCACCCGTCAATCCTGTTCCCTGTTCCCTAATCCCTGTTCCCTCTTCCCGCACTTTTCCGTATACTATTCCAACATGACGACACCATCCTGGGCATTATCGGACGAGGCGCTGTGGGCGGAGTGCGAATGGTATGCGGGACGCGCGAGCGGGCCCGGGGGGCAGAAGCGCAACAAGACGCACAGCGCCATCGATATCCGCCATACGCGGACGGGCATCACGGTGATCGCCAACGAGCACCGGATGCAGGGGGAGAACCGCCGGCTGGCGCTGCAACGCCTGCGCCTGGCGCTGGCGCTCGCGGAGCGGCAGGAAGTGGACCTGGAGACCTTCACCGTGCCGGAGGAGGTGACGGCGCAGCGCACCGGCAAGGGGCACAAGCTGGCGGTGGCGCCGGACAACCCGCGCTACCTGCCCATCATCGCCCTGATGCTCGACCTGCTGGTGGTCTATCGCGGCCAGGTAGCCGCCGCCGCCCATCGCCTGGATATCACCACCACCAACTTCATCAACCTGCTGCACCGCGAGCCCAAGCTGTGGACGACGGCGCAGGGGTTGCGCACCCGCTACGGCCTGCCGCCGTTGAAGCCGTGAAGCGCGGCGCAAAAAGGAATCCCCCTCGGGGCAGTCGAATTCAGGTTATCATAGTCTAACCACGGGAGACACCGCCGCATTCGGGCCGAAACCGCATGACCGTTCGCAATAAAACGATAATCGCCATCAGCCTGGCCATGCTGGGATTGCTCACGCTGTTCTACAGCAGCGCGCGGCTCATTCTGCTGCGCAGCTACGCCAAGCTGGAAGCCCAGCACATGCACGAAAATGTGCTGCGCGCCCACGCGGCGCTGGACGGCGAGCTGACCGAGCTGCAAAGCAAGCTGACCGACTGGGCGCAGTGGGACGATACCTGCGACTTTCTGGCCGACCACAACACGCACTACATCAAAAGCAACCTGGTGCCCGGCATGTATACCGGGTTGCGCGTCAATGTGGTGCTCTTCCTGGCGCGCAACCGGCGCGTCGTCTACGAGCACGCTTACGATCTCGAGCGCAAGGTCGACATCCCGGTACCCGACGGCCTGCGCCTCTTCCTCAATAAGCATCCGGAACTGATCACGCAGGCGATGACGAAGGCGGGGGCGCACGGGGTGATGCTGCTGCCCGAGCATCCGCTGCTCTTCGCCGCGCTGCCCATCGTGCCCAGCGCCGACAGCGGCGAGGCGCGCGGCACGGTGATCTTCGGGCGTTTCCTGGACACCGACCGGGTGAAGACGCTGGAAGACGCCACCCACCTGCAAATCGTACTGCACCGCCTCGACCAGCCGCTGGACGTGGCGGCGAATCGGCAAGCGCGAGACCGGTTGGTCCGCGGCCAGACGAGCGCGACGGAGGTGCTGGACGGTGACACCGTGGCGGGCTACGCGCTCATCCACGATGTCGACAACCTTCCCGCCGTGCTGCTGGAGATCGACGGCCCGCGCAGCATCTATAAGCAGGGTCGCGACGTGCTGGAATACCTGCTCCTCGCCCTCACCATCACCGTCTTCGTCTTCGGCATCCTGGTGCTCTTCGTGCTGGAGCGGCTGGTACTGGCACGCTTGGCGCGGTTGAGTTCCGCCATCACGCAGATCGCCACCGGGGGCAACACCGCCGACCGCGTGGCCATCGAGGGGCGGGATGAGTTCCGCACCGTGGCGGAAGCGGTGAACGGCGTGCTGGACACCGTGGAGCAGTCGCAGGAGGAGCTGGAACGGCGCGAGCGGTTGCACCGCAACCTGGTGGAACTCTCCCCCGACGCGGTCTTCCTCATCCGCGACGAAGTTTGCGTCTTCGCCAACGAGGCCGCCGCCCGCCTGATGGGCGCCCCCGCGGTGGACACCCTGCTCGGGATGACGGTGCAGGAGATGATCCACCCCGACTCCCACGCCTTCCTGCAGAGCTTCTGGCGCCTGCTGCAGGAGCGCACGGAGATTCCACGCACCGAGGAGAAGATCACCCGCCTGGACGGCACCGTCACCGACGTGGAACTGTCCGCCACCCACTTCACCCTGCAGGACCGCCCGGCGGTGCAGATCATCGCGCGCGACATCACCGACCGCAAGCGGGTGGAGGAGACGCTGCAGTTCCTCGCCCACCACGACACGCTGACGCGGCTGCCCAACCGGCTGCTCTTCCAGGACCGCCTCACCCAGGCGCTGGCCCACGCCCGGCGCACCGAGCAGGGGGTGGCGCTGATGCTCCTCGACCTGGACCGCTTCAAGGATGTCAATGACAGCCTGGGCCACGACGTGGGCGACCACCTGCTGCGCGAAGTGGCGCGCCGCCTGCAGGTCGCCACGCGCGACTGCGACACCGTGGCGCGCATCAGCGGCGACGAATTCGTGCTCATCCTGCCCGACATCAGCCACGTGAAGCAGGCGGAAGCCGCCGCCAACCGCATCCTGGAGAGTTTCCAGAGCGCCTTCATCATCGACGCCCACGAGCTGTTCGTCACCCCGAGCATCGGCATCACCCAGTTCCCCGACGACGGCGAATCGGTCGAAGTGCTGATGAAGAACGCCGACCTGGCGATGTACCGCGCGAAAAGCCTGGGGCGCAACACCTTCCGCTTCTATTCGCCGGGCATGGGCGCGGCGCTCACCGAGCGGCGCACACTGGAGTCGCACCTGCGCAAGGCGATCGAGCGCGACGAGCTGCTGGTGCACTACCAGCCGCAGGTGCAGGTGTCCAGCGGGCACTTCATCGGCATGGAGGCACTGGTGCGCTGGCGCCACCCGGAATGGGGCATCGTGCCGCCCGCGCAGTTCATCCCGCTAGCGGAGGATATCGGGCTCATCGGCCCTATCGACGAGTGGGTGCTGCGCACCGCCTGCACCCAGGCGATGACCTGGCACGCCGCCGGGCTGCCCACGCTACGCGCCGCCGTCAACCTCTCCGCGCACCACTTCGTGCAGACGGATCTGGTGGGCATGGTGCTGCGCATCCTGCAGGAGACCGGCCTGCCGCCGCACCTGCTGGAGCTGGAGATCTCCGAGAGCACGCTGGTGCAAAACCTGGAGCGCACCCTCACCACGCTGCGCCGCCTGCACGACGCCGGGGTGCGCCTGTCCATCGACGACTTCGGCACGGGGTACTCCTCCCTCGGCTACCTGCGCCGCCTGCCCATCCATACGTTGAAGATCGACCGCTCCTTCACGCGCGATATGCTCAACCACCCCGACGACGAGGCCATCGTGGCGGCGATCATCGCCATGGCGCACAGCCTGCACCGCGAAGTCATCGCCGAGGGCGTGGAGACCTTCGAACAGCTCGAATTGCTGCACACCCTGCACTGCGACATCGTGCAAGGCTTCCTCTTCAGCAAACCCGTCACCGCCGACGACTTCGTGCGCCACGTGCTGCACATCGACACGCCGGTGCCGGGGTAGGGGACGCGTTAACCACAAAGGCACAAAGGGCACAAAGGGATTATTTTTCTCTTTTACAAGAGGGGTTTCTTGCGCGAAGCGAAAAACAAGCCCTTTGTGCCTTTGTGGTGAATCAATTAACGTCTCATCGAGGTTCTCATCATGTCCGAATCCCTTACCCCCACCGCCTGGCAGCTTACCCATGCCTTGCCTGACGCCGTTGACGCCGTGCTGGACGGCGGGGCGGCGGATTGGCGACCCGCCGACGTGCCGGGCAACGTGCAGACGTCCGCCTTCGGGCTGCCGCCGGCGGAACTCTACGTGCGCGACCGGATCAACGAGGTGGCGTGGATGGCGGCGGAGAGCTGGGTGTACCGCACCACCTTCGATCGGCCCGCGACCGGGGCGGACGAGGAGGCGGTGTACCGTTTCCTGGGCACCGACTACCGCTGCGACCTGTACCTGAACGGGCGATACGTGGGGAGCCACGAGGGGATGTTCTCGCCGGTCGAGGTGCCGCTGGACGACGCGCCGACGCAGACGCTGACCGTGGTGCTGCATCCCTACACCACCGACGCCAAAACGCTCAAGGCGTGCTTCAGCAAAGGCGGTGGGTGGGATTTCGCGCCGGCCATCATCCCACGCGGACTGTGGGACGCCGCCGGGGTGCAGGTGCGGCCCCGGTTGCGCATCACGGGCGCCCACGTCGCCACGCGGCTGGACAACGGCCAGCGCGCCGATTGCGTGGTGCACCTGGCCTTCAGCGCGCGCGTAACGGAGGGCACGGTCACCGTCACGCTGGGCGGCGCCACGCGCACCGTGCCGCTGGTGGACGCCGACGGCGCCGCGGTGCCGGTGCACGTGCCCAACCCCACGCTGTGGTGGCCGAACGGCATGGGGGAGGCGGCGCTGGTGGAGTTGCGCGCCGAGTTGCACGTGGCCGACCGCGTCACCGCGCCCTTCACCCGCCGCGTAGGGTTGCGCACGCTGGCACGCGTGGCGTGCGACGGCCAGGCGGTGGCGGACATCCCGCTGCAGTTAGTGGTGAACGGGCGGAAGGTCTTCCTGAAGGGCGTGAACTGGGTGCCGCTGGACGCTTGCCCGGGCACGGCGACCCCGGCGCGCTACGCCGCTTTCCTGCGGCAGTTCGCCGACGCGGGGGTGAACTGCGTGCGCGTGTGGGGCGGCGGAGTGAAGGAGCACGATGCCTTCTACGCGCTGGCCGACGAACTGGGCCTGATGGTGCTGCAGGAATTCCCGCTCTCCTTCGTCACGGACAGCGACGACCCGGCGTTCCTGCGCTTGCTCGCCCAGGAGGCGACGGCGATCATCGACGCGCTGCACCACCACCCCAGCGTGGTCATCTGGTCCGGCGGCAACGAGCACTATGCGCTGTGGGAGCGGCTGGACAGCGGCACGCCGGTGATGGAGACCGCGCTGCAGCAGATCGGGGAGGTGTTCAACATCGACTTCAGCGACCCACGCTGGCCCGCCGGGTCGCGCGGCTATGACGAGCCGGCGCTGGCGCTGCTCGGGTCGCTGGTGGCGCGGCTGGACGGCACGCGCCCCTGGCAGATCACCTCCGGTATGGAAGGCGAAGGCGAGGCGCACGGCACGTGGAACTGGAACCCGGCCATCGGCGACCACCGCTACCGCGACTACGCCACGCTGTACGACTACTGGCGCGCCGCCGACGAGCACCTGTATTCCGAATGCTCCGTCTCCGCCATCGCCAACGTCGCGGCGATCCGCCACGTACTCGGCGAGACGGCACCCGTCCTGCCCGCGACGGACGATCCCCTCTGGAAGCTGCACCACGCCTTCTACAGCGCGTGGGATGGTTTGCCCGACCTGTGGCTCGATATCCCCTCCACCGAGGCGCTCTTCGGTCCCGCGCCGGACCTGGCGACGCTGGTGCTGACGAACCAGTGGATGCAGGGCGAAGGCGGACGCTTCCTGATCGAGGAGCTGCGGCGGAAGATGGGGTATACGTGCGGGGTGATCTGGTGGGGCGTCAACGAGCCGTGGCCCACGCTGGCCGGCAACGCGCTCATCGACTGGTTCGCCCAGCCGCGCCTGGGGTGGCGGTTCATGGCGAATGCCTTCCGGCCCACGATCCTCTCGCTGCGCTACCGGCACTGCGTGGCGCGCCGCGTGGCGCCCGAGCTGTGGCTCAGCCACGACGGCCCCGCGCCCTTCACGGGGCGCTACGAAGTGGAAGTGCACCGCCTGCCCGGCGCGACGGAGACCTACACGGGGCAGATCGCGCTGGCGCCGTACCAAGCGCAGCTCATCCGCCGCCTCCCCCCGCTGCGCCTGCACGCCGGCGAGCGCGCCCACGTCACCTGCCGCCTGTACGACGGCGACACGGAAATCCACCGCAACGACTACCTCTTCGCCTCAAACGAAGACGCCGTGCCCTTCGATGCGGGGATGGTGGGGGTGATTCGGGAGTTGTGGGGAGATGCGGCGCGTTGATGGCCGTGTTATTTCCCCGCCGCCCGCAAATCATAGCACGCGATGCCGTCGCCGCACCGCAGGTACATCAGACCGTGGGCGATGGTCGGCGAGGGGTACTCCGTTAACCCTTTCAGCGGGAACTGCGACACGATGTGCATCTCCTTGCCAGCCTGCAACAGGTACACGTTGCCATTCCGACCCATGTCGGCATCAACAAAGCACACGCGGTCGTTGACGACGGTAGCGCTCGTAAAGAGGTTGAACCGGATCTCTTGCGGCTGAGTTGCCGCCACGCTGCCGTCCGCCAGGCTCAGGCAGAGCAATTTCTGCGGCACGGGCATATAGATGAAGCCGTCGGCCACCGCCGGCGAGGGGCCGTAGTGCGCCATACCCTGCACCACGCCCGCGGCGGTGCGCCAGAGGATCGTCGGCGCGTGCAGGTCGAGGTGCACCGCCACCAGGCGATCTTCGCCGACATAGAGCAGCGTGTCGCCGATCACCGCGGGTTGCGCGGCATTCCACATGTCGCCCGGCAACACCACCAGCCACTGCGGGACGCCGGTTTTCAGGTCCAGCGCGTAGACGCCGCTGCCCCCGATGTTGGGCGCGTCTTTCGGCGTCACCGCCGTCAGCTCCGGGTAGAGCTTCTGCGCGTCCTTCAACAGGTAGGTGCTCCGGCACAGCACCAGCGTACGGTTGCCCGCGTGCCAGGCGGTGGGCGAGGCGTGTGCGCCGTCGACGAGGGGGGATGTCCACAGCACTTTGCCGGAGGCGGCATCGTAGGCGACCAGGTTCGACTCCTGCACCAGGCAGACGCCGTCGACCACCAGCGGGGAGCCGTAGGGTCCGCCGTGCATGGTGATGTTGACGGTGGTGGCCGGCTGCTCCGCCTCCCATTGCAACGCCCCCGTGGCGGCATCCAGGCAGCAGACCTTGATGGTTTTCGTGCGCTGGGCCATCCGGCCGTCGACGCCGGGTGTGATCGGGCCATACATGACGAAGACCCGTCCGTCCGCGATGGCCGGGGTGCCGCCGGGCATCAGCCACCCGCTCAGCGTATCCCCCAGGTCATGGCTCCACTTGGGGGCGCCGGTGAGCGCGTCGAAGGCGTAGACGGTGGCGGGCAGGTGGTCCTTCTCCCCCTTCGCCGCGTCGCCCTTCACGAAATGCCCGAGGGTGACGTAGGCCACCCCATCGGCAACGGCCACGCAGCCGGCGCTGTTGCTATACGGCAGGGGGGCCTTCCAGAGCAACGGCGGGCCATCCTTCGGCCAGGTGGCGAGCACGGCCGGGCCCGTTACCGCGCCCGTGCGTTCCGGCCCGCCGCGCCATTGCGGCGCGTCGCCGGGCGCCGCATACCCGGCGGTCATCAGGATGCCGACTGCCAGCAGCAGCAGGAATTGGATCGTGCGCATGGCGTGCTCTCCCTTGCGTGTACTCTTCTGTTGGACAGCACGGCCCCCGGAAAGTTGGTTAAAACTGATAGCCCACCGCCACACCCTGCGTGCACAGGTCGAGGGAGACGCCGCGGAAGCAGGTGCGGGCGGTGGCCCAGGTGACGCCGACGCCGACGGCGGGGATGGGGCCGTAGTCGTAGGTGCCGTCGCTGTTGGCGAGCATCGACGCGGCGACACCGGCGGTGAGGCGGTAGCGCACGTGCGCGTCGGGCGGTTGCAGGTACAGATGCGCGCCGACGAAGGCGCCGTCCACCCCGATGCCCGCGGTGAGGGAGAGGCGTGGGGTATAGCGGAACTCCACGTTGCCGCCGATGCCGCCGAAGAGATACCCCCCACCCACGCCGATGCCCGTCGGGTGCTCCGTCGGGAGCGGGCGCGGGTCGAACCCCCACGCCGGCGCAAGCACGAGCGCCACGATGGTGATGAGCAACAGACGAAGCATGGAATCCCTCCCGCGTAGAAAACTCCTACCATGGTAGCGCCGGATCGCGGGGTGTGCAAGTGTGCCGGGGTTCGGGGTACCCCTGAGCGCTCGCTACTTCCGGAATTCCATATCCGTGCCGCGCAGCTTCCAGGTGGTGCCTTCTTTGAGGAGCACGAGGGCGCCGTGGTAGGTGACGGTGTAAAACGGGTAGTGGCACTTTACCGTGTAGGCCACGGTGGTTTCCTTGTACGCGTTGCTGCTGACGGCGAGCGTTTCTACCGACAAGCGGAAGGGGATGAACTCCTTGCGGTCGGTGTGCGGCCAGTCGTACCAGAGGGCGCGCATGGTGGTGGTGTCGTCCGCCTGCCAGGCCTTCACGAAACGGGTGGCGGCGTCAAGCACCTTGGGCAGGGCTTTATCGTCGGCGCCGGTGTGCAGGCGCGGCAACAGGCGCATGTGGTAGATGCTGGCCATCTCGGGATAATAATAGGGCTGGATCACCTGCCAGGCGCCGTGCGTGTATTCGTCGTTACTGAGCACCAGGATGCCGTGGGTGGGCAGGCCGGGGTCGGTCATACGGGCCGACCAGTGCAGGATGGCCCGCGTGCCGCGGATCATCGGGTCGGAAAAGGTGGGCAGCGCCGCGAAGGTACACGGCCCGAAGAGGTGGTGGGGGTCGGCGGTCATCACGCGGCGCACGGTGGCCATGTCCTTCACCGCCATGGCGGTCAGAAAGCTGCGCGCCAACGTGCAGCGCGGGTCTTCCGGCGCGGCGCTGCCCCCGCGGAGGCCGGCACCCAGCAGCAACGCCAGGCTGCCGAACAGCAGGAACAGCAGCGGTCGACTGCGTGCGCGCCAATGCCTCATGGCTTGTCCTCCGCCGCCGCCGGCAAGATGGCCAGCACCTGCGCCAGGTAGCGCCGATCGAGCAGGTTGTTGCGATCGTCGGCCAGTTGCGCGGCGTGGTAGCGGTTGCCATCGTAGTACCGCCGGAAGAGCCCCAGAAAATTGAGCGTGGCCGAGACCGGATCGCGCGCCAGCAGCGGGCCGAGTACCGTGCTGCCGGTGAGCAGATTGAGCCCCAACGCGTCCACCGCGGGCCAGGGGGCGCCGACGTAGGCCTGCCCGGCGCCGGGGAGAATAGAGGAGAGCAGCCGGGCGGTGTGCGGTGACTTGTAGCGCGGGCGATGCGCCGGAGCGAGCAGGTCGAGCACGCGCGCCTGCGCGGGGGTGGGCGTCGCGGGGAAGTACGCCCGCAGCGCCTGCGCCGCCTCGTCCCAGCGGAACGTATACAGATAGCACACGCCGAGGAACAACTGCGCCCGCCGCTGCAGCGCCGGATCGTCCGTGAACGTCGACACGCGCAACAGGCTGAACTCCGCCGCGCTATACCGTCCCGCGGCCAGCGCCTGGATGCTGATCTCCAGCCGCCGGACATTGCGGGCGTGCTCGTCCGCCGCCTCTGCCAGCGCGTGCTCGAAGGCCTGGTCCGCCTCCGTCTCCTGGTGCAGCACCTGCAGCGCCACGCCCAGGTGATAGTATACGTCGCCCACCTGGGGCGCGTCGGAATTGAAGCAAAGGAAGCGCTTGTATTCCGTGACCGCTTCGCGCGCGTTGCCCGCTGCCAGCAAGCCGTCGCCCAGGGTGAGCGCCAGGTCCGCTGCGTGGGCGCCGACGGCGAGGAGGAGCACAAGAAGCAGCGCGCTACAGCGGGAGGCCACAGCTCACCTCCACCTGGTGCACCACCTGTTGCGCGTGGCTGTCATTCGTCACCTGCACCGCGACCGCGGCGCCGTAGATGTCTCCCGCGTACAAACCGGCGGAAAATGCCCCGTAGACCCACCCCCACGCCGAGCCCCGGCCGTCCGCCTGGAACGCGCGGTACGCCAGGTAACTCGTGCTGCCGAGGATCATCAGCGTGCCCAGCGCGTCTTTGGGCCGCCCCGCGTACAACTTGCCCGCGCCCGGCAGCAACGCCGACAGCACCCCGGCCATCAGGCGGCTCTTGTAATGCAGGTGCGCGCCCTTGTCTGCCATCTGCCGCAGTTCCGTCAACTCCGCGCTCTCGTCGTTGCTGAGGCCGGGACCGGGGGTCAGCGCCGCCACGGCTTTGACCCACGCCTGCCGGCGCACATACACCAGCCCGCGCAGCAGTTGCTGCTGGTAGGGGTACGGGACAGCATGCGCGGGGTGGGCGTCCAGCGTCGCCAGCGTGCGGGTATCGTCATGCGCGTCGAAGTAGGCGCGTGCCAGCTCGGTGGCCGCCTGCTCTCCCGTCGCGGGGTCGGGGTTGCGCGTCAGCACCTGCGTGAAGTATCCCGCCGCCTTCAGCGGCTCCCCACCCTGACGGAAGCACTGCCCGATGCGCAGCAGCACCGGCGTGCGGTCGACGGTGGCGTCGGCGACGAGCAGGTAGCGCTGGTACTCGCCCGCCGCACGCAGGAAGTCGCCCTCGCTATAGAGGCTTTCGGCGAACTTTTTGAGATTCTCCGGGGCAAAATAGTCCGTGTCCGCGTGCGCGCACACGGCGGCGAGCAGCAGAAGGACGACGAGGACGCGGGCGTGGCTCATGGCAACCTCAGGTGGTAATCGAAGATCGAGTCGTGCGCCTTACCGGTCTCCGCATCGACGGGGTAGTATTCCTGTCCGAACCCATTGCAGCGCTGCAGGCGGTCGAAGGTCATCAGACCCCCGGTGAAAAAGCCGTACTGGTGGATGGCGGCCATGCTGAAGCGCGAGCAACTCGGAGAAAAGTTGCACACCGGCAGGTCCTGCGCGGAGATCCCGAGCTGGTAGCCGCGGATGAGACCGGTCATGAGTAGCTTGGGCTCACTCGGCTCGCGGAAGGTAAAGACCGTATGCTCGCCGTGCACCGTAGTATCGACCGGGTTGGCGGCGATGATGCCGGCCAGCGCCTCGGCGTCCGACATGTCGGCGCACCGCGCGGGCAGCGCGAGCAGGAGGAGGAACGCGGCAGCGAAGAGCGCGGCCTTACTTCCCACCGCCCAGCTCCTTTATCGGCACGCCGGCCGGCACGTGAAAATTGGCCACTTCCGCGGGCAGCGGTTGATTGAAGACCGGTTTCGTGTAACTCGTTTTTTCCACCACCGTCGCTTTACCCTGCAACCGCGTCACCGTCATTTCGAGCGGGAAGGCCGTCCCGTTGAAGTCACTGAAATTGGCGTATTCGACCCGACTGATCAGATTCCCTTTGGGATCATGCACTTCTACCGAGACCAGCCGGTCATGCGCCAGGCCGATGATCGTTTGCCCGATCGCTTTGGCGGCCTTCGCCGGCGGCGTCCAGTAGGTGTAAAGCACGCCCTTCTTCACGTCCTTGCGCGCCAGCGTAAAGCCGGCTTTGGGCAACCCCAGGTCGTCGGGCAGGGTTTTGGAGAGCACCTGGAAGATGGGCGCCATAATCGGGGCCTGGTTTTGCATGTGCAGCGCCGTGCGTTCCTTGGGGTAGTAAATCGTGAGCGAATCGCCCTGATAGACCAGCCATTGCGAGATCGGCACCGTCACCTTGAACGCGATCACCCGCGGAGACTGGAAGTACAACGTCCCGTGGATGGGCGCCTCGGCGACACCGCCGCGCGTCACCGTGCGCGTAAAAGCCGCGGCGATGGTGTGCACAGGCGGGGGGGCGGTGGGTTTGGCGAGCAGGCCGAGGGTGGTAAGCAGGCAGGCAATTACAACAAAAGTACGTGTCATGAAGGCGACTCCGAAGGCAGCAACTGCCGCATTGTACCAAAAATCAATCGTCTGGGAAAGGGGGGGATACGCCGACGCCAAGCGCAGGCATACGAGCGGATGGGGCGCCGTTAGGGCCCGCCGACGTGATGCATATCGGCATCACGTCGGCGGGCGGAAACGATGCTTGTTTTGCGCAAGCAGCTCGGTTACTCAGACGAGCTTGTCGACGATGCGGCCGCGATTGAAAGCACGCACCCCGCGGCGATCCCGATCGCTACGGTGGTAACACAGCCGTTCACCGCGTAGCGAGTGTCGGCGCCGCGGATGCCGTCTTTGTAGCCGGCGGTGAAGTCGGCGGCTTCGCTTGCCGATTTACCCATGAGTTCTTCCGCCGGCGGATCGGGGACGATGAGGTATGCGCCGGCAACCCCGACGAGGCCGAGTAAACACCCGCCGGCGAACCATGCGCCACTGGCGTTCGCTTTCCCAGCGGCTTTACCATCGTCAAAGGGATTCGCTAACGACGGCAACACGGCGATGGCCAGCACGACGGCTAGCGTAATGGGCTTGGCGAGTTTCAACAAACGTTGCATGACTAATCCTCCTGAGTAGATATGTATGGGAGTCCGTATTCAGTTGTTCGCCGGGGCGGTGCGCCCCGGCGCGCGTGGGAAAGCGGACGGACGGTACGCCTATTGGCCACTCGTACTGGCAGTGCCGGCCGCCGACACAACTGACAGACAGCAGCACGCGGCGCCGCTCACGACGACCTCGGTGCCCCACCCGTACAGGGCGTACTTGGTGTCCTCACCGCGGATGGCATCTTTGTACCCGGCGGTATAATCGGCCACGTAGTCGGCCGTCTTGCCCATCAGGGCTTCCGCGGGGGGGTCCGGCACGATGAGATAGGCCCCGGCGACGCCGATGAGATCGAGCAAACACCCGGCGGCAAACCAGGCCTTGCTGGCGTTCGCCTTACCGGCTGTTTCCCCATCGCGACGGGCGGCCATGTCCGCAAACGTCGGCAACACGGCGATGGCCAGCACGACGGCCAGCACGATGGGCTTGGCAAGTTTCTTCAAGCCTTGCATGAGAATCCTCCTCGACTGAATGTGTGGATGGTGCGTATGCAGTTAGTCGCCCGAGCGCGGGCCCAGACGCGAAAGAAAACGCGGCCGGCATACCCCCGTAACGTCATTGGCGTCGGGGCGGGCTTGCTTAGTAGCTCGACGATGACGACGATGACGCCGTTCCGCCGACTACGACGACCACGCAGCAGCAATAACAGGCGGATGCCAGTAAGCTGACGGCGACTTCGGTGCCAAAACCATACAATGCATATTTCGTATCTTCCGAGCGGACGGTGTCCTTATAACCCTCGGTATAGCCCATCACGTATTCCGACGACTTGCCCATCAGGGATTCCGCGGGGGGATCCGGCACGATGAGATAGGCGGCGCCGACGCCGATGAGATCGAGAAAGCAGCCGGCGAGGAACCAGGCTTTGCTCCCTTTGCCCTTTGCGTCGGCGCTCCCCTGGAGCTTTCCCGTCTGGAAGGTGTTAACGTCAGCCAACGCCGGCAACATGGCTAGGATCAAGGCCAGGGCCAACGCGATAGGCTTGGCATGTTTCAATAGTGCCCGCATGATTATCCTCCACGCCTGCATGTGAGTAAGGTCGACCGGCTGCAATCCTGTGCCGGAGCGGTAAGCCCGGCGCGCTCTCGACTTCGAGCAGTCTTCGATACATTCCGCCCGGTCATAGCGGGATGATTCGTCAACCTCACCAGGCCCTGCAGGTACTACCCACCGTCCGCCGCATCTCCCGCCAACTTGCCCGGCAACGCTTCCGCCGGCGGGGCGGGAACGCATAGACCGGCACGGGCGAGGCCGAAAACAGGGAATGCGGAACCGGATCGTTCATCCATATTTCGGATTGTTGAAACGTGAAAACCATTCTACCGATAGGTTGCTGTGCTGTCAAGGGCCTTGTACGGGTTATTCGGCGCCTTTCGCAAAAATGAGTGAAGAAAGACTGCACTTATATTGCGACCGGCTTTCCCTCTTGGCAATGATCTCTTTGCCCGCACAACGCAAGCACTATTTCGCAACGAATCCCGGCGCGACCTCCTGAGCTTGACACTCAGTAAGTGACCCGAGTACAATGCGATTCATCTCACACGTCTCATCCTGTGCGGGATGGAGGTCGTATGGCGATTGGCAATTTACAAGCGGTGGCCGAATCCGGCGCCTTTCTCGTGACGTCGGAAATCGGGCCGCCTAAGGGTGCCGACCCCGACGCGGTGCGCAAAGCCGCGCGCGTCATGAAGGGGTGCGTGGACGCGGTGAACCTCACCGACAACCAGACCGCGGTGGTGCGCATCAGCAGCGTGGCCGCCGCCGTGCTGGTGCAGCAGGAAGGCGTGGAAGCGGTCGTGCAGATGACCGTGCGCGACCGCAACCGCATCGCGCTGCAAAGCGACGTGCTGGGGCTGGCCGCGCTGGGCATCAAAAACGTGGTGTGCATGAGCGGCGACCACCCGTGCAATGGCAACCACCCGGCCGCCAAGCCGGTGTATGATCTGGACTCGATCACCTGGCTGCAGACGGTGGTGCAGATGACGCGTGACGGGAAGTTTCAGTGCGGCGAAGAGATGAAGAAGAAGCCGGAACTCTTCGTGGGCGCGGTGGAAAATCCCTTCGCCCCGCCGTATGAGTACCGCCCGATTCGTCTGGGTAAAAAAGTGGACGCCGGCGCGCGCTACATCCAGACGCAGTGCGCCTTCGACCTGGACTATCTGCGCCGCTTCATGGCCGATGTGGTGAAGCTGGGCTTGCACGAGCAGGTGAAGATTCTGGTGGGCATCACGCCGATGAAGTCGGCGAAGATGGCGCGCCACATGCAGACGAACGTGCCCGGCCTGCAGGTGCCCGAGGCGGTGTGCCGTCGGATGGAAGCCGCCGCCGACCCGAAAGAGGAAGGCCTCGCCATTGCGGTGGAGACGATCCACGCCGTGCGCGAGATCCCCGGCGTCGCCGGCATCCATCTGATGCCGGTGATGTGGGAAGACGTGGTGCCGCTGGTGGTGGAACGTGCCGGCCTGCTACCGCGCCCTACCGTGGAGATAGCAACAACCGCCTGAGGAGACATCTGTGCCGATCAACCGTACCGCGCCGGAACCGACCATCGCCCGCCTGGCGATTTACGTGCGTACGCTGCGGCTGGCGCGGGTCGAAGGCGTGGAGACGCTGTCCTCCGCGGATATCGAGGCGCGCACCGGCATCAACTCCGGGCAGGTACGCAAAGACCTGTCATACTTCGGCGAATTCGGCAAACCCGGGCTGGGCTACGCGGTGCTACCCCTCTACCAGCGCCTGGCGCGCATCATGCGGCTGGACCGCGAGCAGACGGTGATGATCGTCGGCGCGGGCAACATGGGCACGGCCCTCGCCGGCTACTCCGGGCTACACGAGAGCGGTTTCCGGCTGGCGGCCATCTACGACAACAACTTCAGCAAGATCGGATGGCGCATCTGGGATCTGGAGATCCTGGACATCGAGCGCATGCCCGACCTCAACGCCACCATGGGCGTGCGCATCGGCATCATCACCACCCCCGCCACCGCCGCGCAGCCGGTGGCGGATCAACTGGTGCGCAGCGGCGTGCGCGTGATCCTCAACTTCGCCCCCACCCGCGTCGCCACCCCGCGCGATGTTATCGTGCGCAACGTCGACCTCACCCAGGAGCTGCAAATCCTCTGCTTCTACCTGCCGGAGAGCTTGCTGAGCGAAGACGCGGTGTAGGCGTTCATTGCTCCTGCCCCGAAGGGGCGTGCGATGCTAGCCATGGGCGTAAGCCCGTGGAAAGATGGCGAACAAACCCAGAGCCCCGACGGGGCGACAGACATACCTGCTGCCGCCCCGTCGGGGCTCTGTTTTCATCTGGTCGCCGGTACCACGGGTTGCACCCGTGGCTAACATCGCACGCCCCTATCGGGGCAGAAAGATATATTACTTCCCTGTTCCTCGCCTACATCCACGTAATCACCTCGTCGATTTGCCGACGGGTGCGGGGGAGGGGGGTTTCGGCGGGGGTGCCGATCGACATCATCGCCACGATCTCTTCCCCGGTCTTCAGCTCCAACGCGTGTTGCAGGTTGTGCTTGGCGACCAGCGGGGCGGTGAGCCAGCAGGTGCCGAGGCCGCGCTCCTGCGCGAGGAGGGTGAAGTACCCGAGCAGCGCGCCGATGGACTGGATGTCCGGGTGGCCGAAGAGCGCGTTCGTCTCGTAAAACTTCATCCCATGCTCCACCAGCATCGGGTCGAGGGGCGTGCGGTAGCCGAGGTTGATCACGAAGAGGATGGCGGGGGCGGCGGCGAAGTGTACGGCCTGTTCGCGCCACGCGCGCAACCGCATCTGCTGCTCCTTGAACTCCGGCCAGTTCCCCATCTCGTTCAGGCGAATCTCGACCGTCTGCCCGAGCATGCGGCGCAGCTCGGGACGGGTGACGATAATGAAGCGCCACACCTGCCGGTTCGCCACGTTCGGCGCTAGCGCCGCCAGTGCCAGCATTTCACGCAGCGCCTTCGGATTCACCGGGTCGTCGGTGAAGCGCCGCACACTGCGCCGCGCCTGGATCGTCTCGTCAACACTCACCGGTCACCTCCACGCTGGACGGCACTTGCCCGAGGGGGTACAATCCATCATCCATTGTACGGATAGAAGGGCTTCCTGGCAACCGCTATGCCACACGACGTGTTTTGCTTTATCGACGCCGATGCGGTGCAGGGGGAGATGCTGCGGCTCACCGGCGCGGCCTTTCACCACCTGGCGCGCGTGCGGCGCGTGCGCGTGGGGGAGACGCTGGCCGCCGCGTTGCCCGACGGCACGCTGCTGCGCGCGACAATCACCGCCCTCGGCGTCGACGCGCTGGAGGCCCGGGTGACGGAGACGCGCCCGCCCGTCGGAATCTCACCCTGTGCGATAACTCTCTACCAGGCGGTGTTGAAGGGCGACAAGATGGAGCAGGTGGTGCAGAAGGCGTGCGAGCTGGGCGCGGCCACGCTGACCCCGCTGCTCGCCGCACGCAGCGTACCGCGCTGGACCCCGGCGCAGGCCGCCGAACGCACCGAGCGCTGGGGGCGCATCGCGGAGGCCGCCGCCGCACAGTGCGAGCGCAGCGTGCCGCTGCAGGTCACCCTACCGGAAACATTGACGGCCGTCCTCGCCCGCCCGTTGCCGTTGGCGCTGCTGCTCGACGCGCGCGACGGCGATCCGCTGCCCGTCCTCGCCGCGCGCCTCCCCGCTGCGCCGTCGGTCGCCCTCTTCCTCGGCCCCGAAGGCGGCTGGGACGACGGGGAGCTGGCCCGCCTGCGCGCCGCCGGCGCCCACCCCATCCGCCTCGGCCCGCGCATCCTCCGCGCCGAAACCGCCACCCTGGCCGCGCTGACGCTGGTGCAGTATGTGTGGGGGGATGTGGGAACGGCGTAATCGTAGCTCGTGCTCGTACTCGGAAGCCCGATTTTTCCACGCACCGACGGGTTCGGGTGGCGATACCGATTCTCCCGCGCGCCCCCTATCCCCCAACCCCTTTCCCCGGCGCGGAGAAAGGGGAGTACCGGGGGAAGAGCGGTCGGCGCGGTTGATTTCTCCGACTTGAGCTTCAATTTTGACGAACAGAAGGCCGTTTTCGCTTATCCACGCCGCGACTCCCCTTTCTCCCCGCGGGGGAAAGGGGCGGGGGATAGGGGTCGCGCGGGGGAGCCGCCCGCGAAAACTGCAGGCGGCTTGTGCGTGTATCCGACCGGCTACTTCCACACATAAAAGATAAGCGCGCTCAAAATCAACCCAAAGACGGCCAGCACCCACATGTAGGGGAGGGTGCGCTTGAGGATGTCCTGCACGTCGGTATTGGTGTAGTTCGCCACCCACACGTTGAAGGTATTCGTCGGGTCGCAGACGCCCTGGATCATCCCCACCGACATGAAGGCGCCCATGATGGCACCGGCGGGCATCAGCCGCGCCAGTGCGCCCACCAGCCCGGCGCCCATGCCCCACATGTTCAGCGGGCCGCGGTAGAGCGCCAGCGGGGCGATGAGGGCAAAGAGCACCACGTAGTGCGTAGCGAGCCCCATGCCCGTTTCCGTGCCGCCCGGCACCACCCGGGCCAGCAAGGGCGTGATGACGCCGCTCACCTGGTCGGACATGGTGGCTTTGAGCACCATGCCGATACCGAGCATGAGCACCACCGCCGGACCCACCGCGGCCACACCGTCAAAGGCGGCCTTGGTGACCATCTGCACCGTGCTCTGCCCGCGTCGCCAGCAGGCCACCGCGCCGTAAAGGATGCCCAGCAGCAGCGCCGCGGGGATGGGGAATTCGAAGGGGTCCACCGGGGTGGTATTCGCCTGCAGGGCCAGCGCGCCGTTCACGGGGCCGACCGTAATTTCCGTGGTCGTCCACGGCTTCACCGTGAAGGCCACCGGCGCGGGCGGAGCCGGCGGCGCGGTGACAGGGGGCACGATGGCGCCTGGCGGGGACGGCAGCGTAGTGGTGGGGGTTGCGGGTGGCGGGGCCAGGGGTGCGGGGCCGGGAATGATTTCGACCGTCCATGACGTGCCGGCGGCAGTGATCGCATGCCCGGCGGTCAATTCCACGGCGGCAGCGCCCGGCGCAGTGAGCATCACGTGCGCGCCCGCCGGCAGTTGCGCCTGCGGGTGCAGCGTGATCTCCGCCGGTTGATGGTAGACGTGGGGCAGCAGCGCGAAGTAGAGCACCGGCAGCAGCGGCACGATGGGGGTGAGCAGCGCGTACCAGGGGACGAAGGCGGGGGCTTCCGTCTCGATCACCGTCGCCTTGTAGCGCGCCTGGCCCAGCCGTTTGCGCTCGACCACGAGGAAGACGAGGGTGGTCACCAGCATGAGCACGGCGAAGGGCAGCGCGAAGCGCATGATCTGCCCCTGCGACAGGTGCAGCGTATCCTGGTAGAGCTTCCAGTTCGTCAGGTTGAAGGCCCCGCCCAGCGAAAGACCGAGCAGGAAGACGCAGCCGACATAGAGCGGGCGCAGGCCCAGCGAGAGCAGGATCGGCAGCACGATAGTGGCGACCATAATCACCGCGCCCAGCCCGCTGAGGGTGGTGAAGAGGAGCGCGATGACGATGGTGAGGAGGATCGCCAGCAGCAGCGGGCGGTCGCCGCCCAGCTCCGCGGTCTTCTTGATGGCCGTCTGCGCGATGCCCGTCTTTTCCACGAGCTGCGCCAGCACTGCACCGAGGAGCGTGGCAAAGATGGCGCCCGACAGCCGCGTGCCGCCCGACTCCACCACGTCGGTGAGGATACCCTGCCAGTGCATGCCCGCGATGCTGGCCAGCGCCACCGCGAGGACGGGCAGCGCCAACAGCGCCGGCAGCACGCGCAGATACATCGCCGCCACCAGGCTGATGAAGACGACGCCCATCAGCGCCGCCACCACCCAGATCGGCGCATGGTGCGCCGCCAGCGCCGCGCCGGCCGCATATAGCGCCACCAGCCCGGCCACAAACCCGATGCGCAGGAGCATGTCATTCCCTCCGCGCGGCCCCAAGCGGGAACGCGCCACCGGCTCTCACGCGCGACCCCTATCCCCCAACCCCTTTCCCCCGCGGGGAGAAAGGGGAGTCGCTGCGTGGATAAGCAAAAACGGCCTTCTCATTCGTCAAACTTGAAGTTCAAGTCGGGAAAATCAACCGCGCCTAACGCTCTTCTTCCCGTCACTCCCCTTTCCCGCCGGGGAAAGGGGTTGGGGGATAGGGGTCGCGCGGGAGCGCCGTACACGCCCTTCCACCCAAGCCAGCGTGCGTAGCCAATCCGCAATCTACATTCCGCAATCCGCAATACTACGCGTTGGTCGTCCGCGAGCGGGGGCGGCGCAGGTATTTGATGACCGACGCCAGGCTGCCGACGAGGCCGAGCGCCATGCCGGCGATGCCGATGCCGACCGCGCCGTGGGTCAGTACCAGCGGGTCGCTGAACAGTTGCTTATCGTACTGCTGCTGCACGAAGTCGCCCAGCATGCGGTAGCAGATCAGCAGCGCCCCGATGGCCGCCGCGCTGCCGAGGAGGCCGTAGATGATCCCCTCCGCCAGGAAGGGCAACGCCACGGTGATCGGCGTGGCGCCCACCAGCGACATAATGTGGATTTCCTTGCGCCGCGCGTAGAGGGTGAGTTCGATGGTGTGGTGGATGATGATGAGGGAGAGCAGCGCGAGCACGATGCCGGCGATGAACCCGATGCGGTTCACCCCCTGGAGCATCGTTTCCAGCGCGTGGGACACCTCTTTGGGTTCGTTGACCTTGTCCACTTCCGCCAACCCGCGCACCTGCTCGGCCAGCGCGGGGATCGCCGACACATCCGTCGGGTGCACCGTCACCGAATCCGGCAGCGGGTTGTGCGCCAGGTCCTTCACCAGTTCGGGGTTCTTCTGCACCATCTCCTGCCAGAAGGGGGACTTATCCTTGGGGATGAAGGTGGCGTAGGAGACGCCCTCCATCAACTGGATGCGTTTATAGTCCGCCCACGCCTCCTGGCGGGTCGTCTCCGGGTGAAAGTAGGCGATGAAGTCGACTTTCTCCATCGTTTTGCGGACGGCGAAATCGGCGTTGCGCAGTACCAGCCCCACCGTGCCGACCATGAACATCGCCGCGGCGATGCACACGCTGGCGGCAAAGGCCATCGCCGGGTGGCGGCGCAGGCTGAGGAACGTTTCGGTGATGAAGAATTCAAAGCGTGAAATCATACGGCGTCCAATGCGGGGGCGTCGACGGGCTCCGCGGGGGTGGCGGGCGCGGCGGGCGGATAATAGCCGCCTTCCGCCTCGTCGCCGACCACCCGGCCGCCGCTGAAGTAGAGCACGCGCCGGCGCGCGCGGTCCACGGTGTCGCGGTCGTGGGTGGCCATCACCACGGTGGTGCCCTTCAGGTTGATCGCCTCCAGCAGCTTGATAATCTCCTGGGAGGTGTCGGGGTCCAGATTGCCGGTGGGCTCGTCGGCGAGCAGCAACGGCGGGTGGTTGATGAGCGCGCGGGCGATGCACAGCCGCTGCTGCTCCCCCCCGGAAAGCTGCTGCGGGAAGGCGCGCTGACGGTCCGCCAGCCCCACCTGTTCCAGCAGATCGGACACGCGCTTGCGGATGATGCCCAGCGGGGTGTCCACCACCTGCATGGCGAACTTCAAGTTCTCCCGCACCGTTTTGTGCTCTAACAGGCGGAAGTCCTGAAAGACCACCCCGATGCGCCGTCGCAGGCGCGCCACGCCGAAGGCGTTGAGACGCCCCACATCCTGCCCCTCCACGAAGACCACGCCGTCGGTGGCTTTGATCTCGCGGTAGAGCAGCTTCAGGGCGGTGGACTTCCCCTGGCCACTGGGGCCGACGAAGAAGACGAACTCGCCCTTGGCGATGCGGAGATCGACGCCGCACAGGGCACACACCCCGTTGGGGTAGGCCACGGCGACATCGCGGAAATCGATCATGGGTTGCTCGGTCACGTGCGCATTATACCCCAATTACCCCGGCAAGTGAAACGGGGACCTTTTCGCGTGCGCAACCGACATCGATGCCAACGCCGGTACCGACGCCTGTGCTATAATTGGTCTACCGACCAACCGCCGATACTCCATTCTCCCGTGTGAATGGCACCACGGCGGGTCAGCATGAAGGAGGCATCACCGATGCGACCACGGCTCTTATTCCTGACGCTCTGCGGCGCGCTACTGCTCGCCGGCTGGCTGGCGCGTCCGGGGCAGACTCTGCCGTCCTATGCGCGGCGGGAAGGCTTCTCCTGTCAGGCCTGCCACTTCCGTATGCCGGAATTGAATGCGGACGGGTACGACTATCTGCGCCGCGGCCTGCGCATGGAGCTGCCGCCGGCCAGCGAGACCCCCAAGCCGGGCACCCCCGTCGCGGCGGTGCCGCACATGCTGGGCGAAGCGCTGCCGCTCAACTGGGCGGACTACCTGAGCGTCATCGGCGATAGCTCGGTCAACTTCGCGCATCATGCGCGGACGACTTTCGACGCCGGCGGCGTGGACCTGTGGGCGTCAGGACCCATCGACCGGCACGTCAGCGTGGCGGCGGACCTGTCGTTCGATGCGGAGAATGGCGGCGTGAGCGTGGCGAATGCCTACGCGCAGTACGTCACCGACGCGCGCCCGTGCTTCGGCTCGGTGCGCATCGGCCAGGTGCAGCCCTTTGCCATCCTCACCAACCAGGGCGGCCCGAGCATGGCGCTGAGTCAACCGCTGGTGCTGTCGCTGCCGTCGGAGGCCGGCTCCACCTGGACGCCTACCACACCGGTGCGCAGCCTCGAGGTGGGCGCGGTGCAGAGTGCGCGCTGGAATGCCTACCTGGCACTGGCCCAACCGCAGGCCACCCCGGTGACGGACACCACCGGCATCCCGCTGTCCCGCCACAATGACGTGTATGCGAGCGCCGAATATGACTTCGGCACGAGTGGGGACAGCCTCACCGGCTACGGCTACTGGGGCACGAACGCGCTGGACGGGGATATCGACAGCCATTTCTACCGCGTGGGCGCCTTCGCCAACGTCTTCCTCCCCAGTGCCAAAGGCGTAGCCGGGTATGTGCAGGGGGCGGATCGCGCCGCCGACGGCTCGCTGCTGGCCACCAACGGCCTCTTTGCGCAGGCCGAGTACCTGCCGACGGAACGCTGGGGGGTCTACGCGCGCTACGATTACCTGCTCCGCGACCTCGTCGGCGGGGGTAGCGAGCACCCGCAAGGGCCGACCCTCGGCGTCACCTGGTGGGCGCAGACGCAACTCAACCTGACCGCGGAAGCCCAGTTCCAAAACGGCTCTCCGGACGTGGGCAACGCGCTGAAGCTCGACGCGGCGTGGGCGTTCTGACGACCTCCCCCCCGGCCCCCTCCCGCGTGGGAAAAGGGTCGGGGGGTTAGGTCCGCACAAAGGGAACCGGGATGGCGGCGTCGAATTGATGGCGACAATGACGGAGACGTATCCATCCCGGCAGAGCACCATCATCCATCTGCCCGCGGGCAGCGCGGATTGGGCGGGGGTGCTCGCGCAGTTCACGCTGCTGCTCACGGCGCGCGAAGGGCGGGCCTTTGCCACCTGGGCAGCGGAGCGCCTGCTGCGCTTCACGCGCAAAGGCGACGGCGTGGTGGCGCTGGCGGACGGCGCGTTGCGCGGCCTGCTGATATTGGAACTGAACGACTCGGCGGTGGAGCTGACCTTCCCCTGGCTGGCGGAGCCAGACCTTTTCCTCGGCGGCGAGCTGGCGCTGGCGGGGCTGCAGGTGGCGGAGGAGCTGTATCCGGCGGCGCCGCACCGGCGCGTGGAGCGGCAACTGTTGCCCGGCGCCGCCGACGCCGACGCCCTGACGCGCGCCGGCTTCTTCTGCCGCACCCGCTACCGGATGCTGCTGGAGCTGCCCGGGTGGCAGGGCGAGGCGGAGCTGCCCGACGGCTACCGGGTGGTGCCGTGGAACATGCGCGACCTGGACCCCGCCGCCGCCGTGGTGTACCGTGCCAACATCGGCACGCTGGACGCCTTGCTCTACGCCCCCTTCTTCGGCGACTCCCCCACGCAATGCCGCAAGGGGCTGCTCTCGATCCTGGCGGGCACCTACGGCCCCGTGCACCTGCAGGCCACCCTGTGCGCCTTCCGCGACGCCACCCTGGTGGGCGTCAACCTGGTGATCGCCGAGGGCAGCGGGCTGGCGAGCGTGGTGGAACTCTCCGTGGACCCCGCCAGCCAGGGCCGCGGCCTGGGCCGCGCGCTGATGAGCCGCACCCTGCGCGTGTTGAAGCACGAGAACTACGAGCGCGTCGAGCTGGCCGTCACCCAGGAAAACACCCGCGCCGTGGCCCTCTACGCCTCCCTCGGCTTCCTCGAATACGGCGAATTTCCGGTGTGCGTGTGGCGACCGGATGCGGGGACGTGACAAGGTGAAGGGGTGGCGGGGTGACGGGGTGACGGGGTGAACTAGTAATGGTAAGGAGTGCTTAGATGCGAATTGTGAAGCATGATGAGTTAGAAGTTTTTCAGCGTGCTTTTGCGGTAGCGATGCGCATTTTCAGAGAATCACAAGGTTTTCCGAAAGCGGAGATGTATTCGTTGACGGATCAAATCCGCCGTTCCTCACGCTCGGTCTGTGCAAATATCGCCGAAGCCTGGCGGAAGCGACGGTATGAGGCACATTTCATCAGTAAACTCAGCGATGTGGAAGCTGAAGCGGCAGAAACGCAAGTCTGGCTCGATTTCGCGCTCCATTGCGGGTACCTGGCGTCAGACGTCCATACGGAAATCAAAGACGTCTACGATGGAATCCTTCGGACGCTCGTCGGCATGATAACGCACCCCGACTCGTGGATCATCAAACCTGCCGACAAATAATCACCCCCTCACCCCTTTCACCTTGTCACGCCTCCGCCAGCGGCAGCGTGAACCCGAACGTGCTACCCTGGCCGGGGCCAAGGCTGCTGAGGAAGACGCGGCCGCCGTGGGCTTCCACCAGCGCTTTCACCACCGACAGCCCCAACCCGGCGCCGCCCGCTTTGCGCGTGAGCACCGGCTCGGGCTGGAAAAAGGGTTGAAAGATGCCGTTGCGCACGTCGGGGGTCAGGCCGATGCCGGTGTCGGTCACGGTGACCACCGCTGCGTGCCCCTCCCGCGCCGCGTGGATGGTGATGCCGCCGGTATCGGTGAACTTCACCGCATTGTCGAGCAGATTGACCAGCACCAGCGTGATGCGCGGGGCGTCGGCGAGTACGCGCAAGTCGGGGGGCACCTCCACGGAAAGCGTGAGTCTCTTCAGCAGCGCCGCCTCGCGGTATTCGCGGACGGCGGCGTTGACGATCGTCGCCAGCGCCACGGGGGCGGGGGCGACGGTGAGCGCCCCAAGGCGCACGCGCGCCACGTTGAGCACGTTTTCGATCATGTCCTGCAGGCGGCGCGCCTGGCGCTCGGCGATCTGCACCATCTCGTCGTAGCGCGGCGTGCCGGGGAGCATGTCGCCGGCGGACAGCATGTCCAGCGCGGCGCGGATGGCGGTGAGCGGTGTCTTCAACTCATGGGAGACGATGCTCAGGAAGTCCGACTGAATGCGTTCCGCCACCGCCAGGTCACCCGCCATCTTGTTAAGCGCATGCGCCAGCATCTCCAACTCGTCGCCCGTGGCGAGCGTGAGGCGCGTGGCCAGCTTCCCCGTGCCGATGGCCTGCGCGCCATCCACCAGCACGCGCACCTGCCGCTCCAGCATGTTGGCGTTGAAGAACGACCAGGAAAGCGAGAGCGCCAACACGGCAATGGAGAGCAGGAGAAAGAGCCACAGCGCGCGCCACACCGGCGCCATCGCCGCGGCGCGCGGCGTGCCCGCCGTGACGACCCACGGCGCATCCTCCACCGGCGCGTAGCCGAAGAACTGCGGTTGCCCGGTAACGGGGCTGGGGCCGACGAGCGTGCCCGACTTCCGCGACAGGATGGTGGGCAATGCGGTGCTGTGGTAGACACGCCCGCTCACGCCGACCATCCCCTGCGAGCAGGCGATCAACATGCCGTCGCGTCCCCACAGCCCCAGGCGCGTCTCCGCGGCGTGCGGCACGCGTTGAAAGACCTGCTGCAGATGCTCCAGGCGCACCACCGCCGCCACGATGCCACGGAATTGCCCCCCGGCGAGGATGGGGTAGGCGACCACAAAGCTCAACCGGCCCGTGTTGCGACTGAGCAAGACATCCGAGACGATCGGCAGACGTGTGCCCGCCACCCGTTGGAAGAAGGCGCGGTCGCCGACGAAGTGCAGGTTTGTCCCATCGGCGATCTGCTGCCCGCGCGCATCGGTGATGTAAAGGGCATCCCAGGTCGATTGGGCACGAAGCTGACGATCCACGAGCCCCCGCTTGGCCGCCGGGTTGCCGTGCAGCGTCTCGTTGGCTTCCGCCAGCGTGCGCAGCGTACGAATCTGCCCATCGACCCAGCCGGTGAAGAATGCGGCGGTGAGTTGCGCCACCGTCAAGTTAGCCGCGAGGGTCTGTTGACGGCGGGACTGGTAGCGGTCGGCGATGAGCAGGAGTCCGAGCAGCACCAGCGGCACCGCGCCCAGCAGCGCGGTGGTCATTAACCGCGTCTTCAGCGGGAAGGGATACCGGGTTGTCGTATTACGGGGTGTCGTCACGTGGGTGCCCGGCCTCCATCCATGTTGCCAGAGCACACGCCGCTTCCTCGCGGTCGTCGAAGTGGATCTTGTCGGTACCAAAGATCTGGTAATCCTCGTGCCCTTTGCCTGCCAGCACCACCAGGTCGTCGGACGCTGCCTCGCGGATGGCCGCCTGGATCGCCGTGCGGCGGTCGGGCAGCACTTGAGCGCGTGCGCGGTCGGCGGGGGTCAGGCCGGCGAGGATGTCGGCGATGATGCGCGCGGGGTCCTCCGTGCGCGGGTTGTCGCTGGTCACGATCAGCGTGCGGCTCCAGCGCGCCGCCGTCTGCGCCATCAGCGGGCGCTTGCCGGGGTCGCGGTCGCCGCCGCAGCCGAAAACCGTCACCACGCGCCCGGGGGCGATCTCGTGCGCGGTGCTCAACACCTTCTCCAGGCCGTCGGGGGTGTGCGCGTAGTCCACCACCACGGTCGGTTTGCCCGCGCCGCTGCCCGGCACGCGCTGAAAACGGCCGTCCAGGGGGGGAATCGTCGCCAGCGCCGCCGCGGCCACCTCCGGCGCCACGCCCAGCTCCAGCGCCAGCGCCAGCGCCGCCAGCGCGTTAGACACGTTGAAGGCGCCTACCAGTTGCAGCGTCACCGGCGTGTCGCCGCCGGGGTGGCGCAGTGTGAAGGTGCCGCCGTCGGGACGCAGGCACACATCCACCGCCTGGTAGTCGCCCGCGGTGAGGCCGAAGCGGCGTACCGGGCCGAGAGCGCGCGCGGCAAAATACTCCGCCTGCGGATCGTCGGCGTTGAGCACGCTGACCATGGGCCGGTCGGCGGGCTGGTAGCGCGGATCGGAAAACAGCTGCACCTTGGCGTCGCGGTAGGCGTCCAGCGTGTGGTGAAAATCCAGGTGATCCTGCGTCAGATTGGTAAAGGCCGCCAGGTGGAACCGCACTCCGGTGACGCGGTGCAGGCAGAGGGCGTGGGAGGACACCTCCATCACCGCATGGGTGAGCTCGGCGCCGACCATGCGCGCCAGGAGCGCCTGCAACTCAGGCGCCTGGGGCGTGGTATGCGGCGCGGGGATGACCGCGTCGCCGATGCGATAGGCCATGGTGCCGATCAGCCCGGTCGGGTGCCCCGCCGCCAGCAGAATCTGCCGCAGCAGCGCGGTGACGGTGGTCTTACCGTTCGTGCCGGTGACGCCGACCACGGTGAGATGGTCGGCGGGATGGCCGTAAAACGCGGCGGCGATCCACGCCAGCGCCTCGCGCACGTCCGGCGCGACCACCGCGGGCACGCCGGCGGGCACCACCGCGGCGTCCTCCACCAGCAGCGCCGCCGCCCCCGCCGTCAGCGCCTGCGGAATGAAGGCGTGGCCGTGCACCTGCCCGCCCGACAGGCAGGCGAACAGGTCGCCCGGCGCCACCCGGCGCGAGTCATACGCAATCCCGCGAATCTCGGCGTCACCGTGGATGGTGAGCGCCTCGGCGTCACCGCGCAGCATCAGCGCGGCGGGTAACAGGTCTGCTAATCTCGGCATCGTCCTCGTCCCACTTTTTTCCGACCACCAACCCTTTACCCCCGATAACCGTCATCCAGCCGAAAAAGAGCGCCGGAGGGGGTACACGCGTCACGCGTAGACGCGGAAATCGGGGAATTCGCCGCTGGGCACGCCCAGCGTGGTGGTCACTTCGTCCACGCGCGCCGGCGCCGGCCCCTTTTCGAGCATGAGCACCAGGTGCGCCAGCGCGGTGTCCTCGCCCTCGGCCAGCACCTCCACGTCACCGTCCGCCACGTTGCGCACCCACCCGACCAGGTGCAGCCGCCGGGCCTCGGTCGCCACGAAGTCGCGGTACCCCACCCCCTGCACCCGCCCATGCACTATCGCGGTCAGACGTTTCATGCGTGTCCTCATCCAATCGTATCTCGTTATCGTAATTCGACATACCGAGTGGCGATAACGCATAACGAACTCCGCTACCCGCGTCCCCGTCCCACCGGCGCCAGACACAGCCGCGCGCAGAGGAGTTCCAGCGCCAGATCCATCTCCTGGCGCGGCACGCCCTCGATGGCTTTGCTCGCCATGTCGCACGCCAGCAGCGCCTGATAGGCGGTGGATAATTGCTCCCAGGTCATCTGGCGCGCGGGGCCGGAGAGTTTGGTGCCCATCCAGCCGCCGAGTTGGCCCAGCGGGGCGTTCGTGGGCAACAGCGCCAGCGCGCGGGGATAGTCCGACGGGCTCTGCTTCGGCTTCCACCCGGCGTCCAGCAGCACCTTGACCTGCCAGAGCATCCGGAACTGGCGCACCAGCAGCGGGAAGATGCGATAGGGCGATTCGAGCTGGCCCTCCATCAGGTCGCGCAGCACGCCCAGCGCCGTGGCGGCGTCGCGCGCGGCCACCGCGTCGGTGAGGCGAAAGACGGACTCCTCCGCCAGCTTGGGGGTGAGCAACTCCACGTCCGCCGTGCGGACGCGCCCGCGCTCCCCGGTGAGCAGGGAAAGCTTGTCCACCTCGATCTGCAGCCGGCGCAGCTCGGTGCCCACGCGGGTCACCAGCAGGCGCAGCGCGGCAGGCTCGATGCTCTGTCCCCACCCGTCGAGCAGGGTGAGCACCCAGCGCTCGGCGTCTTCCGGGGTGAGCGACGAACAGTCGTAGAGCGTGCCCGCCTTCTCCACGCCCTTCTGCAGGTCGGCGGCGAGCTTGGCCTTCTTCCCCTCGCCGGTCACCAGCAGCACGTGGTTCGATGCCGGCACGGTCGCGATGCCCGCGGCCAGCCGCTTTTGCTGCTCGTTCGCCAGCAGGTCCACGTTGCGCACCAGCACCAGCCGCCCGCTACCCAGGAAGGGCAGCGCCTGCGCCAGCCCCAGGATGCGGTCGGCGCGCGTGGGCACGCGGTCGCGCTTGGCCTGCTCCGCCGTCTCCGCCACGCCTTCCCAGCGGTCGTTCACGTCCACCTGGTCGAAGTTGAAGACATCCTCGTCGCTCAGCAGTTGCGCGCGCAGCCGCTCTACCAGCTTGCGCTTGAGAAATTCCTCCTCGCCCGCCACCAGCAACCACGTCCCCTGCACGGGCACGTCACCGGATGTGGGCAGTTGGGTGTATTTGAGGTTCATAAGTAGTTGCCAAGTCGGTTAAAGATTATCCACGGAAAGGCCTGCGGCTTTCAATAGAAACCGCAGCAGGCCTTCCTTCAGCGGCTTATTACTATGGATCGGCACGGACAAGCGCACGGTCGATCCGGGTTTCCCATAAATGTGGTGACTGCCGTTGACGCCATTGAGTTGCCAGCCGTGCTGCTCCAGCAGACGCGCCAATGCTTTCCCGGTCACCTCGGTCATACGGCGATTTCCATGATGTGGGTGTGCTCATCCGAAGGTTCCGGCACAATCGGCACCGCCAGGCAGCCTTCCACCGCTTCGTAGAGGTGCTGCAACAGCTCCTCGAAGGTATCGCCTTCCGTCGCGCAGCCGGGGAGAGCGGGCACTTCGGCCCAGAAGCCGCCCTCAGATGCCTCGTGCACGATGACCTTGAGTTTCATGTCGCACCTCCTGCCGCAGTCGTCATACCCACATCTTACCCCGCCGCCGTCACCCGGCCCGCTTCGTCCACCGCGGTGCGGGTCCAGCCGGCGGCTTGTTCGTAGGCGTAGGCGGCTTGCAGCAAGGCCGGTTCCGCCCAGTGGGCGCCCATGAGCTGCAGGCCGACGGGCAGGCCGCGGTCGTAGCCGCAGGGGAGCGAGAGCGCCGGGATGCCCGCCATGTTGATCGGGATGGTGCAGATGTCGTTCAAGTACATCTGCATCGGGTCGTCCACCTTGGCGCCGAGGGGGAAGGCGACCGACGGCGCGGTGGGCGAGACGAGTACGTCGTAGCGCTCGAATGCGCGCTCGAAATCCTGCCGGATGAGGGTGCGTACCTGGCTCGCCTTGAGGTAGTACGCGTCGTAGTAGCCCGACGAGAGCACGTAGGTTCCGAGCATGATGCGCCGCTTGACCTCCATGCCGAAGCCGCGGTCGCGGCTGGCGGTCATCATGCCGATGATATCCTTGGTGCCGGTCTGGCGGTAGCCGAACTCCACCCCATCGTAGCGCGCCAGGTTGGAGGAAGCCTCCGCCGGTGCGATGATGTAGTACGTCGGCAGGCTGAAACGCACGTTGGGCAGCGAGCACTCCTCGATCTCCGCCCCCAGTTTCGCATAGAGGTCGAGCGCCGTGCGCACGGCGCGCTCTACCCCGGCATCCACCTGCACGCCCTCCTGGGTGAAGAATTCGCGCGGCACCCCGATGCGCAGGCCGGCGATGGAGCGCCCGAGCCCCGCGGTGTAGTCCGGCGCGGCTTCCGGGAAGCAGGTCGAATCGCACGGGTCCGGCCCGGCGATGGCGTTCATGAGCAGCGCGGCGTCGGTCACGTCCTTGGTGATGGGGCCGACCTGATCGAGGGACGAGGCGAAGGCGATAAGCCCGTACCGCGACACGCGGCCGTAGGTGGGCTTGAGCCCGACCACACCGCAGTAGGCCGCCGGCTGGCGGATGGAGCCGCCGGTGTCGGTGCCGATGCCGAGGAGCGCCTCGTCGCCGCCGACGGCGGAGGCAGAACCGCCGCTGGAGCCGCCGGGCACGCGGGAGAGATCCCACGGGTTATGCGAGGGGCCGAAGGCGCTGTTTTCCGTGGAACTGCCCATGGCGAACTCGTCCATGTTCGTTTTGCCGACCACGATCACGCCGGCCTCGCGCAGGCGGCGCACCACGGTGGCGTCGTAGGGGGGGATGAAGTTCTCCAGCATCCGCGAGGCGCAGGTGGTGGGCACGCCGGTGGTGCAGAGGATGTCCTTCAGCGCCAGCGGAATGCCTTCCAGCGGGCCGATGGCCTCGCCGGCGGCGATCTTCGCGTCCACCGCGTCGGCCTGCGCGCGCGCCGTCTCCGGCAGCAGGCGCAGGTAGCTGTGCAGGCGCGGCTCCACGGCGTCGATGCGCGCCAGCACGGACTCCAGCAGCGCGCGCGCGGAGACCTCTCTCGCGGTTAGCAGCGCATGGGCGGCATGCGCGGTGAGGGTATACAGCTCAGTCATGGCATCCATCCGACAGCAATCTGCGCGGCCCCGCCGCACCGCTCCATGATAGCATATCCGGCGCCGCCTGTCAGGCGATCAACGCATGCCGCGGCCATGGGCAGCGAGCTGACTGAGGATCGTTTTGTCCGTGATGGCGGCATCGTCGGACAGCAGCAGCACCTTGCTCACCACTTCGGTGAGCTTCTCTTCCGTTTCGGCGAAGGGCAGGTAGACGCGTCCCTCCAGTTTGCGCGCCGGCACGATGCACAGGGCTTCGCCCGGGTCGAAGTGGATCGCCGCGCTGCCCAGGTGCACGCGGTAGTGCGCCCGCGTGCCCTGCACATAGGCATAATGCCCCGCGACGCGCACGTGCGGCAACGACGCCAGGAGGGCCGTGATGACTTCCCGGCGCAGGGTATACGTCTCCTCCGAACAGGCTGCTTCCGCGCCGCGCCCCGCCACGGAGACCACCAGATCGGCGTCGCGCATCGTCTCGGAGAAGGCCACCGGCGGCAGCGCGGTGAGGAGGAGGCGCGTACCCACGTCGGCACGGCGCGGAGCGAAGACGATCTCGTCGCTGGTGATCGTCTCGCACGACGACAGGTAGTGCCAGGCGTCGGTAAAATAGAATTCCGCTCGCAGCCCGGCGGGGAGCCATTTCGTGGGGATCACGCAGTCGCCGGGGTCGAGACTCCACCCGCGCGCCTGGAAAAGGCGGGCGGCCACGCGTGGGTCGAGGGTGTGCCCGGCAAAGCGCCGCGAGCAGGTGCCCGTCGCCTCCTCCGCCGGCGTGAGCAGGTACAGCTCGCGAAAGACCTGCTTGAAGGGCTGCGTGAGCCGTAGCCGCACCACCTCCCGCTGCCAGGACGCGAGCCCCCCGGCGTGGTACAGGTGGTAGGGATGGGCGATGCACACCTCCGCCGGCGCGGGCAGCGCGGTGCCACCCAGCCCGACGAAGCGGTCGGCGTCGGGGTCGTACCAGCCGAATTGGTCGGGCGCCAGGCGGAAGAGCAGGCGCGGCAGCAGGCGGCGTGCCAGGGGCAGCGCGGCGAGGCGCGGCAGATCCGCGGGTGCCAGCGGCGCCTCCTCCGTCATCATTCGCTCGAAGGTGGCGCGGAAGCGCGCCCCCTGCGCTTTGAGCGCCGTCGCGCGCTCCTGCAGCGCGGTATAAGCGGGGTCCTTGCGCACGGCGGGGGGCACGAATTTCAGCGGATGCTCCCCATGGTACGCCGTCAGCGTCACGCCCTCGTCGGCGACGACGAGGGCGACACGGTAGGGGCCGATCGTCACTTCATCGGTCTCCGCCGGCTGCGCCAACCCCGCCTCCATGGCCCACTCCAGCCGCGTCACGTCGGGGTAGCCGGCCACCTGCGCCAGGTTCGCCAGCGCCGATGCCGCAGCCCCCGTCTCGTTCGCCTGGCGCTGCGGGCCGAACTTTTTGCTCTCGCGGGCGAACCCCTGCAACCACAGGTAGCGCTCCAGGCACTCGTCGTCGCGCGTCAGCGGCAGCAGGCCGTAGGCCTTCACCGCTACCTGGTTGCGCTTCGCGATGCGGTCCGACACCTCCGCGCGGTTGGCGCCGAGGATCGCGCGGCAGAGGAACAGCGTGTTGGGAATCGATACGTGGCACGTCTTCAGGAAGCGCAGCAGCGCCTTCCAGTCCTTCTCCCCCGTCATCGCGTAGACGGCGCGAAAGACCGCCACGTCGACGACGCCCGCCTCCGGGTCCGGCGAGCTGGGAAAATCGACGTCGCCGGTCGATAAAATACGTTGCCCGTCGTAGCGGGAGGTCCGTTGCAACCACGCCCACGGCGCGCGCAACGCCTCAAACCCCAGCGCTTGCAACAACAAGTCGCCCATCGGCACGGCGAAGGGGAAGACAAGGCGCAACGTCTCCGGGCGAAACTTCCGCAGTGCCGCCACCACCGCCGCGGGGTCGTCCTCCGGCGCCAGGTCAGCGATCTGTGCCAGGCTGAGAATCGCTCCTGAGTACAGCGGGACAACACGAGACGCCACAACGCCCCCCTCACGCATCACCTCCACCCATTTGATGGGCTCCTTCAGCGTGGTCACGCGATCCCGCTCGATGAGTTCGCAAGCCTTCAGCACGAAACAGGCGCCGTGCAGATCGGCGGGGAAGTGGATCTCCGCGAAATTCTCCTTCGACAAGGGCCCGACGACCTCGAACCAGTACCGCTGGCGGTAGGCACGCAGCACCGCCCGCCCCGCCGGGTCGGTTACCTCGCGCGGGCCAAAGGGCGAGGCGGGGTCGTTCCAGATGAGCGGGAGGCACTCCTTGTCGCGCCGGCAGGCGGCGCGCAGTGTCTCGTATTTCAGCTTATCCTGCGCCAGCAGTGCCACCACATCGTCGCGGGTGAGCTTCCCCATGGCGTGTTCCGCCTTCGTGACCAGATCCGAGAGCCAGCTCATGCCTTACCCCCCCACCAGCGGCATGACGCGCAGGAAGGTGATGGTGGTCTGCTCGGTGAAGGACAGGGGTTCGTCGAGGTCGGTGAGGCGCCGGTCACCGGTGAAGATGACGAACTTGCCTTCGCGGAAGGCGGCCTGGGCGCGTGCTACCTCGCGTGCGACGTGAATCGTCGGCACCCCGCGGGATGTTGCGCCGGGGAAGCGCACCGCGCCGCGGTGGGCCTGCGCGGCAATCTCCGCGTCGGTCATATATTGGCGATCGAGCAGGCGCTGCCCCTGGGCGGCATCCGCCCGGCGCGCGGCGAGCAACGTGTGCACCTGCTCTTCCACGGTGCGACGGATCAACTCCGCGAGGGTGATCTGCTCCTCGAAAATCTCCAGCAGCACGGCGGAGAGATCAGCCTCGCTGCCCATCACACGGCTGTGTATTTCCACGGACACCGGCATGTGTGTTACCTTCCTGTTGACGTGTGGTTCGACGATTGGATTGTAGAGGTGTGCCGGGATCGCGTCAACTGCCGGCGCCCGGGGCACACATACGCGTGCCCATGGGGTGAAGCGGGTACATGGCAAGTAACGGAGGAAGCAAGGCATGACGGAGCGACAACGCGCGCAGGCGTGGCGCTGGGGGCTGGTGCTCGCGGCGGGGGCGGCGGCGCTGGCAATACTGGCGTGGCACGCGCCGGGCACGCACGCGCTCACCGCGCTGCAGGCGGCGATTTTAGGGCTGGTGGAAGGCCTTACCGAATACCTGCCCGTCAGCTCCACCGGGCACCTGCTGCTGGCCCAGCACCTGCTGGGGCTGGGCACGGGGGACGCCAAGGAAGCGATGGACGCCTACGAGATCGTCATCCAGGCGGGGGCCATCCTGGCGGTGCTGCTGCTCTACACCGACCGCGTGCGCACCATGCTCGACGGCATCGCCGGGCGGAATCCCGCCGGGCGGGCGCTGGCGCTCAACGTCTTCGTCGCCTTCCTCCCCGCGGTGATCATCGGACTCCTCTTCGAGCACCGCATCAAGGCGCTCCTCTTCGGCATGTGGCCGGTCACCGTGGCCTGGCTGGTAGGCGGGGGCGTGATCCTGCTGGTGGCGTGGCGGCAGCGGGCGACGAACCCGGACGGCACTCTCGGCGCCGCGCTGGAAGGGCTCACGCCGCCGCAGGCGCTGGGCATCGGCGCGCTGCAGTGTGTGGCGATGTGGCCCGGGGTGAGCCGCAGCTTCGCGACGATTTTGGGCGGCCTGCTGATGGGCCTGTCGCCGCTGGCGGCGGTGGAGTTCAGCTTCCTGCTCGGGCTGGTCACCCTCGGCGCGGCCACCCTCAAGGACGCCGCGCAACACGGCCACGCCATCCTGCACAGCTTCGGCCTGGTCAACCCGCTCATCGGTTTCGCCGTCGCCTGCGTCGCCGCGGTGCTCTCGGTGAAATGGATGGTCGGCTACCTCACCCGCCGCGGCCTCGCCGTCTTCGGCTACTACCGCCTCGCGTTAGGCGTCGTGGTCGCGGCGGCGCTGCTGTTGCAATGGGTGAAGTAGCGAGGTGACGACCTATACTGGCTGATCCTGGAACAGGGCGGGAGCCCGGCCCGAATCTAGGAAAGGGTTATAACCCCTGGCCCCGAAGGGGCGTGCGATGCTAGCCACGGGCGAAGCCCGTGGCTCTCAGGTTTATCCTAGATCAAGCCACCGCCCCCATATCCGAGGGGTCAAGTGCCGTGTCGGTCTGGGCGGTGGGTCACGTGCGAAAAAAGCCTCTGCGGGGAATGAGAGG
>CAIYQO010000132.1 GCA_903928345.1 uncultured bacterium
CCTGCTTTGTGCGGCTTGTCTTGTCGGCGTGCCCGCACCCCCCCGCCCCCTCATCCCTCTGGGAGAGGGGGCAGGGGGTGAGGGCCGACTACAGGTAAGGGTGGGGGAGAAACGGTCGATTACGAACACGATTACGAGCACGAGCACGAATGACGAAATTCACGGGGGCCGGGCACAGCCACCTCGTGCCCGACCCCCGTGAACGGGGTGCGGTCTGGGGATCAGACCGCCTGTTCGCCTGCTTCGCCGGTGCGAATGCGGTAGACTTCTTCCACGGAGGTCACGAAGATCTTCCCGTCGCCGATCTCTCCGGTGCGTGCGGCGTCCATAATCGTTTCGACTACAGACCTTACCTGGTCGTCCTTCACCACGATCACCAGTTGGATCTTGGGCAGCAGGTTGATGTAGATCTCGTTGCCGCGGAAATGATCCACGAAGCCCTTCTGCTTGCCAAAGCCGCGCACCTCGGTGACGGTGATGCCGGCGATGCCGATTTCGGCCAGGGCGCCCTTGACTTCCTCCACCATCTGCGGGCGGATAATCGCTTCGATCTTCTTCATTTGAATACCGGTCCTTTCCTGCCGCCCCACCGCAGGTGGGGCGGCACACACAGGTGGGTGTCAGGCGGACGCCTTCTCGCGGGCCGCGATGTTCTTCATCGGACGCACGTCGGGGAAACCGAGCATGTCGTCGCGGGGGTAGGCCAGCGCGCCGACTTCCGGCACGTCGATCCCCAACAGTTCCGCTTCCGGGCTGACGCGCATCCCGACGGTCTTCTCCATGATCTTAAAGAAAGTCCACGACATCGAGAAGACGAAGGCGAAGCACACCGCCGCGCCGATGAGTTGGACGACGAATTGGCCGGCATCGCCGTAGAACAGGCCGCGTACGGGAGAAGCCACCCCGTTCAGGCCGGCGCCGTAGGTGCCGTCGGCGAAGAGGCCCACGCTAATCAGGCCCCACAGGCCGTTGGCGCCGTGCACTGCAATGGCACCGACGGGATCGTCCAGCTTCAACTTCCATTCCACAAACCACGCCGCGTATACCACCAGGATGCCGGACACGATGCCGATGGCAATCGCCCCGAGCGGGCTGACGAAGGCACACGGGGCGGTGATCGCCACCAGGCCGGCCAGCGCGCCGTTGCCGGTCATACCCGGATCAGGCTTGCCGGTGCGCTTCCAGATCAATATCATCGCGGCCAACATGCCGGCGCAGGAGGCGAGCATGGTGTTCACCGCGACCACGGCGATGCGCAGGTCCACGCCGGCCAGGGTGGAGCCGGGGTTGAACCCGAACCAGCCGAAGGCCAGGATGAACACGCCGAGTAGCGCCATCGGCAGGTTATGCCCGGGGATCGCCACCGGAGTGCCGTCCTTGCGGAACTTGCCGATGCGCGCACCGAGGACCATCACACCGGCGATACTGGCAATGCCGCCCACCGCGTGCACTACGGAGGAACCGGCGAAGTCCACCACTCCGTGGCCCAGGCCGAAGTTGGCGCCGAGTTGCGACAGCCAGCCGCCGCCCCACACCCAGTTGCCGTAGATCGGGTACATGATCCCCGAGACGAACAGCCCCCAGATGCAGAAGGGGACGAACTTCCAGCGTTCCGCGAGGGCCCCGGTCGGGATGGTCGCCGCCGCGTCCATGAACACGACTTGGAACAGGAAGAGCGCCAGCACGCCCACGTCATAGGCGTGGCCGCCCAGGCAGAAGCCGCTCCACCCGATCAACCCCATGGTCTTGCCCCCCAGGGTGACGGAGATTTCGTGGCTTAGCGAGGCGTTGCCGCCCAGGGTGCCCAGTGCCCCGAGCCCGCCGAACATCAGGCCGTAGCCGATCAGGTAGAAGCCCGCCACGCCCAGGCCGTAGATCACCATGTTCATCGCCATGGTATGCGCGGCGTTCTTGGCGCGGGTGAAGCCGGTCTCTACCAGTGCGAACCCCGCTTGCATGAACATGACCAGGTAACCGGTGAGCAGCACCCACACGAAGTTGATGCCGATCTTATTCTTCCCGACCTGGGTGGCGATCTCGGTCAGGGTGGGGGAGCCGGCCTTGGCGGCGGTGATGTCGTTGACCGAGCCGGTGTTGCCGCCGTTGGGGTCGCCATTGACGTTGGTCGCCGCCGGCGCGGTGACGGTGATGGCGTCCGCCGCCGGGGCGGTCATCGCCATTGCCGCCGCGGGGGTCGGGGCCGCGGTGGACGCAGTTTGACTGATCGCAAAATGGTTGCCCAGGAACCCGAGCACCACCAGGGTAATGCCCAGCACCCAGAGTACCTTGCGTATTACGCGTATGTGCTTCATCATCGGAATCTCCTCAATCGTGCAGGTGGCGTCGCGATTGGTTAGTGTCATGTCGGTTTCGTCCACCTGAGCCCGAAACCGCGAAAGAGTCGTTCAGTCGTTGCTCACTGCTGCGTCACCGTGAGCTGTAATGCCCGCCGATGTCGCCCGACGGCGCGGATGGCCCGTTTCGTCGTGCCGGACGGCAGCAGGGCCTGCTGCGTCGATCCAGATCTCATCTCACGCCTCCTTTCCGCGATTCCGGGTTCGCCCGGTAAGAAGAGGATAACCCTGCCAGGTTACGTGGCCGTCACTCCGCCGTAACGGGAACGTGACGGTTTGTTAAATGTGTGTAACGCGCAATATGGCCGTGCGCGCGTGATTAAGCACAAACCAGGGCGCCGCACGCGACCGCTGTTACAAATGCCGCTGTTTCGCCCCTCCGCGTTAATCGTTTCGTTACCTGGTCCCTCAGTCGGTCCGACGCAGTCGGCTGAGGCTGCCGGTAGATGGGACGACGGTTCCGCGGCCTGTGATCGAAAGCAATTCACAGTCAGGCGGCAAATGGCGTTACATACATTTTACCGGGCGTTCCCGGCGCTTTGCATTACGGTCACCCATTTGTCACTCCCACGCGCGAAGATAAGGGCGTCAGGGCGCGGTTGCCCCGACGGATAGCGACGAAAGGGGACGAAAGATGAGTACGGCAGTAGCCAGCGTGCGGGTCAACAAGTGGGCCCGTCTGACCGAGCGGATGCGCCAACCGGAATGGCGCCGATACGGGGTCACCCTGCTGGGCGGGAAAATGCTGGGACTGACCCTGCTGTTGATCGCCATCGTGGTGATTGCCGGCATCATGGGGGGGCAGGCGCACGCCGCCGACCCGGTACTGAAGGGGAATGATCTCGTCAACCCGCTCAACACGGTATGGACGTTGATCGCCGCCTTCCTGGTCTTCGCCATGCAAGCCGGGTTTACCATGCTGGAAGCCGGCTTCTGCCGGGCGCGGGAAACGGTGAACGTGCTGATGGAGTGCGTCGTCGATACCTGTCTCTGCGGCGTGTTGTTCTACGCCGTCGGCTTCGGGTTGATGTTCGGCGCCGGCACCCCCTTCTTCGGCACCCAGTTCTTCTTCCTGCAAGGGGCGCCGGCCACGTATGGGAGCACCGGCGTGGCGTTCCTCGCCTTCTGGGTCTTTCAATATGCCTTCGCCGACACCTGTTCGACGATCACCGATGGCTCCATGTGCGGACGCACCGGCTTCATCGGCGACCTGATCTACAGCGTGCTGGTGACCGGGTTGATTTACCCCGTCGTCGGGCACTGGGCCTGGGGACCGGACGGCTTTCTGGCCACCATGGGCACCGCGGGGCACTTTCTGCCCTGGCTGGGCACCAGCTTCCATGACTTCGCCGGCTCCACGGTGGTGCATACCATCGGTGGGATGATCGCCTTCGCCGGCGCCATCGCGCTGGGCCCGCGCATCGGACGGCGCTTCAAGCGCGACGGCGGTGGCCCGATGCTGCCGCACGACCTGACTATCGCCACCGTCGGCGCGCTCATCCTGTGGTTCGGCTGGTACGGCTTCAACCCGGGCAGCACGCTCAACGCCATGGACTATGAAGGCATCGGGCGCGTGGCGGCCAACACCACCATCGCCGCGTGCACCGGCTGTTTGGCCGCGCTCTTCTTCGCCTTCCCGAAGACGAAGAAGTGGGACTTAAGTTACACCGTGAACGGCATGCTTGCCGGCCTGGTGGCGATCACCGCGCCGTGCTACTGGGTCTCGCCGTTGGGCGCCTTCATCATCGGCGCCGTCGGTGGCGTGGTGGTCGTACTCGGTGCCGACCTGCTGGAATGGCTGCGTGTCGACGACCCGTGCGGCGCCACCGCGGTGCACGGCTTTGCGGGCATCTGGGGCACGCTCTCGGTGGGGCTCTTCGCCTGCGGTTTCGGGGTCACCGGCCCGCTTGGCGCTGACCTGTCTTCCCCGGTGAAGGGGCTGTTCTATGGTGGTGGCTGGTCGTTGATGGGCGCGCAAGCCGTGGGCAGCGGCATCATCACGGTGGTCACTCTGGGCTTGGGCCTGGCGATGTTCTACGGCATCAACGCCCTCGGTCACTTGCGGGTGAGCCGTGAAGGCGAACTGGAAGGGATCGACCTGTACGAACACGGCGTGCCGGCATATCCGGAGTATTCGCTCCACCGCGCGGCCACCCCGCACGGTACCCAGGCCTTCAACGCGGCGGCTTTCTCGACGAGTACCGAGAAGAAGGCGGAGAGCGTGGCACCACGCTAACCCGACGTACCGAGTATCATCGGCGGTGGCGCATGGAGGCGCTCCTTGCGCCACCGCCCACTTTATGAAGGAGGACACCCATGGTCAAGATTGAAGCGATTGTGCGCGATTCGATGGTGGAATTAATCAAGGACGAACTCGCCAAAGTCGGCCTGGCCGGCATGACGGCCTGGGAAGTACGCGGGTTCGGCCGCCAGAAGGGCAAAACCACCAGTTATCGCGGTGCCGAATACACGGTGGATTTCATCCCGAAGGCCAAAATCGAGCTGGTCGTCGCCGATGAAGACGTGACCCGCATCGTCGATACCATTATCGAAACGGCGCACACCGGCAACATCGGCGACGGAAAGATCTTCGTCTATCCCATCAGCCAGTGTATCCGCATCCGCACCAAAGAGTCGGGCAAGGCGGCGATTTAACGCCGTGCCCGTGCACCGGACGACCGACGCGTCCCCGCCATCGCGGGGGCGCGTCAGCTTTTGCGTGCCGATATCGCCCCTCACCTTGCCCACGTTCCCCCTCTGGGGCTATAATGAGGGGCGCGGAGGCGGGATGGACGTTTTGCTGACGCCCTGGGGGCTGACAGCGCTGGGCATGGCGGTGGTCGGGGTGGTGCTGTTCGGGTTGGCCGACGTGCTCCCCGCCCTGTTGCCACCCGCGCTGCTGCGTTTGGTGGGGCTGACGGCGGTGTGTGCCGCGGCGTTGCCGATCTACGCCCTGTCCGGCAGCAAGCGGCTGGCCGGCGGCTTTTTGCTCGCCGGGCTGGCGTGCATCGTGCTGCTGCACCTGCTACTGACGCGCCGCGCGAACCGACATGATAAGGATTGAGACGCTATGCGAGTGCCCTACGGCTGGTTACAAACGTTGATTCCCGCGCCCCTGCCGGCGCTGGAGCTGGCGGAGCGGCTGACGATGGCCGGCTTCGAGGTGGAAGAAGTGCTCACCGTGGACGGTGAGGCGGTGCTGAACCTCAGTGTCACCTCCAACCGCGGCGACGCGTTGAGCATAGTGGGCATCGCCCGCGAAGTGGCCGCCCTCACGCGCGGCACGGTGCAGCATCCCGACGCCGCGGTCGCCGCGGATGGGCCGGACGTGCGGATGCTCGCGAAGGTGATCGTCGAGGCGCCCGATCTGTGCCCACGTTACGCGGCCCGCGTCATCCAGGGCGTCACCATCGGCCCGTCGCCGGCGTGGGTGCAGCGCCGCCTCACCGAGGCTGGGGTGCGCCCCATCAACAACGTGGTGGACGCCACCAACTACGTGATGCTCGAGTTGGGCCAGCCGCTGCACGCCTTCGACCTAGACACCCTCGCCGGGCAGACGATTGTCGTGCGCCGCGCGCGCCCCGCGGAACCCTTCACCACGCTGGACGGGGTGGTGCGCACGCTCACGGAGAAGATGCTGGTGATCGCCGACGCCGAGCGCCCGGTGGCGCTGGCGGGCATTATGGGCGGCGAGAACACCGAAGTCACCGCCGCGAGCACGAATATTTTGCTCGAGTCCGCGCATTTCGACCGCACCGTCATCCGCCGCACCGCGCGTGCCCACGGGATGAGCACAGAGTCGAGCTACCGTTTCGAGCGCATCGTCGATCCCGCCGGGTGCGTGCGCGCGGCAGATCGCGCGGCACGCCTCATTGTGGAGTGGTCGGGCGGCGTGGTCGCCGCGGGGGTCATCGACGTGGCCGTGCCGCCGGCGCCGCCGCGCGTCATCGCCTTGCGCCCGGCGCGCGTGAATGCCGTGCTGGGCACCGACATCGCCCCCGAGGTGATGGCCGCCGTGTGCTGCGGGCTGGAGATGTGCGTGCAGGCTGAGGGTGACACCCTCCTGGTCACCATCCCCACCTTCCGCCCCGACCTGGTAGAGGAGATGGACCTGATCGAGGAAGTGGCGCGCATCTCCGGCTACGAGCATATCCCCACCACGGTACCCGGGCATATCACCCGCGCCGGGCGGCTGGCGCCGGAATTCGCCTTCGAAGCCCGTGTGCGCACGCTGCTCACCTCCGCCGGGCTCTTCGAGGGGTTGTCCTACAGCCTCATCGACGCGCGCGTGCTCGAGCAGATGCGCCTGCCCGCCGATGCGCCGGAACGCGCGGAACTGGTGGCGCTGAAAAACCCGAAGTCGGAGGAGTTCACCCACCTGCGTCCCACCATGCTCGTCTCCCTGCTGGAATCGCTGCGCAACAATGCGCGGCGCAACCTGAACGACGTGCAGCTCTTCGAGGTGGGCCGCATCTTCCGCGCGACCGGTGGCGGGCTGCGTTTCGACTACGCCGTGCGCCGCACTGAGGCCGACGTGCGCGTGCAGGGCGCCGAGAAGCTGCCGCTGGAAGCGCGCGCGGCGGGCATCGCGCTGATGGGCCGCCCGTGGAGCGCGCTGTGGGGCGGCGGCCACGCGCCGGTGGACTTCTTCTGGCTGAAAGGCATCCTGGAGCAGTTTCTCGCCGGGCTGGGCGTGGCGGACGTGGCGTGCCTCCCCGCGGAACACCCCACCTTGCACCCCGGGCGCACCGCGCGCTTCGTGGTGGGCGGCGTGGAGGTCGGCATCTTCGGCGAAGTGCACCCGCAGGTAGCGAAGAACTTCGACCTGCCCGAGCGCGCCTTCCTGGCCGAGGTGAATATCGACGCGCTGCTGACCCTGGCCGACGCGGAGCGCGTCAAACCTTCCCTCTCCCGCTTCCCGGCGGTGGACCGCGATGTCGCCTTCCTGGTGCCCCTCGACGTGCCGGCGGCGCGTGTCGCGCAGGTGATCCGCGCTGCGGCGGGGCCGTCCGCGGAGTCGGTGCAGTTGTTCGACCTGTACCAGGGGGCGAATATCCCGACGGGGCAGCGCAGCCTGGCGTACCGGCTGACCTTCCGCGCCGAGGAGCGCACGCTGGCCGACGCCGAGGTGGATGCCGCCATGGACGCCGTGCGCCGGGCGCTGGTCGACGAGGCAAGCGCTACATTACGTTGATTGGATACCGGTGAAAACCGGGAATAATGCGGTATAATAGAGCTGAGATGTTCCCAGGTCGAAAGGAGGCGCGTTATGCGCAGTTGGATCTTCGTCACCCTGATGGCCGTGCTCGGGGCTTCCGCCCTCACCGCCCAGGCCGCCCGCATCGCCTTTAACGATACGGCGGGTGCCATTCGCACCTACAAAACGGATATCAAAGTCACCGGCACCATGTCCGCCATGGGCATCAACGCCCCCATCGACGCCGTCGTCAATCAGACGATGGTGGAGAAGGTCACCGATGTGCAGGATGGCAAAGCGACCGTCAACACGTCGCAGAAGGAAGGCTCGGTCGAGGTGAAAATCTCCGGGCTGCCCGACGAGAACGGGGAAACCAAGGCGCAGACGATCAAGCAGGATCTGCCCGCCATGTCCATCGACTTCACGCGCACCGCGCAGGGGAAGGTCAGCGACGTGAAGATGGACGGCGACGTGACGAAGATGTTCGGCGGCGCCGACGGCGGCGCGCTGAATATGACGCAGTTCCCGGGTCAGGGCATCGAATTCCCCGCCGGTGACGTGAAGGTCGGCGACACCTGGTCGGGTAAGGAATCGATGAAGCTGTCCGGCGACTCCACTCTCGACGTGGCGATTAAATACACCCTTACCGGCACCAAGGTGGTGGACGGCAAAACGTACCTGGTGATCACCGCCGATATCGACACAAACGTGCCCAAGTTGAAGACCAAAACCGGCGCCGGCGCCGCCGCCACCGACATGACGCTCTCCTTCACCCTGAAGGGGCAGGCGATCACCCTGTTCGACGAAAAGGCGGGCGAGATCTTCAAGGAATACTTCGACCTCGCCTCCACCATGAACATGACCGGCGGCGACAATGCCGCCAAAATGGACATGGTCATCAAGGGGACGATGCAGAAGACGAAGTAACCGCCGCGCGACGCGACATCCCGGCGCCGGGGCTTCCCCGGCGCCGGTTTTTTTGCGCCTGCCCTCTGGCGCCCCGCCGCATTTCCTGCTACCATACCTCCAACAACCGCTGTCTATCCCGGATGACTAACCTGAGGCATTATTCGACATGTGATGAATAATGCGGGCTATGGAAGGAGTCGGGTCATGTCCCTGCGCACACTGGGTCTGCTTCTCCTCATCGCGGCGTCCGTCGCGCACGCCGATCCGCCGACGACCACCTACACCCTCGCCTACAAAAACGTCCCCGGGCAAGTCAGGTACTACACGGGAAAGGGAAAGGGTCACGAGGATTTCCAGAACATCAGCAGCGAGGTGAGCTTTTTGCGGAAGACCCTGGTGAAGGCCTGCGGTGATACGAGCAATACCATCGCGCTCTACGAGCGCACTTCCTATAAAATCGGCACTACGGCCCCCCACCTAATAGAAGAAACCACTACGCTGGCGCTGAATCGCCTGGGGGTGGGCACCATGCAAGTGCCCGACTTCGCGCGGATCCTCCATGATAAAGTGACGGATAAGACGATTATCAACTCCCCCGAGTATAAGAAGTCACAGGAGTATTACGACAGCAACGCCATCAACATTGTGCTCCCCGACCACCCCGTGAAGGTGGGGGACAAATGGACCGCCTCGCAGCACGCATTGCAGAAAATGCCCGGCCTTCCCTTGCTGGAAGGTGAGCTGAAGCTCACGTTCACCCTCGTCGAGGCGCAGCAGGTGGACGGTCAGACGTACCTGCGCATCAATTCCGAAGGCGAAGGCCAGATGGAGTCGCCTGAGCCGTCCACCGTCCGCGGCGTCGCCGTGTCGATGTTTTTCGAGATCGACCATCAGGCTACCACCGTCTTCTGCCTGGAAGCCGGGGAGACCCAACTGTCGACCATTCAGGACTCTGTGCGTTTTGAAGCAACGGCCGTGAACGCCACCACCGGAAAACGCGTGACCACCACCGTGACAATTACGGATAATGCCACCCTCGAGAAAGTCGACAAACCCCCGAAGTAAGGAGGCACCGCCATGCGCGCCACCGTCCTTGTGCTTCTGCTCCTCGCCGGCGTGGCGGGGTGGGCGTACCGGCCTGTCTTCCACGACGCGGCGGGCGCCGGGCGCAGCTACCAGGGGGAGATTACCTTCACCGACCTGCAGGCCATGGCGAAGGTGCTGGGCGGCATCGCGAGGTTGCGTAAGCCGACGGCGAGCGGCCCGACGAAGGTCACCACCACCTGGCAGCGTACCGAGGCGGTGACCGCGGTGAAGGACGGCGCCGCCACGCTGACCTGGACGGACACGGCGACGGACCCGAGCGGCACGCACACGGAGACCCAGGAGATCGTGCGCACCGCGCTGGGACATCTTGCCACCTGGGCGCCGGACGCTGAGAAGCTGGCGAAGGCGGGCAACGATCCGAAGCCGGCGGGTCAGCGTGCGTACCAGCGGCTGGTAGACTACCTGGACGGCATGGGCACCAGCGTGATCTTCCCCGACAAAGAACTAAAGGAAGGCGATACCTGGCACTGGGCGGTGCAGCAAACCCTGCCCGCAAAACTGGTCGGCGGCCGCCGGGAGCAGACGTTCGACGCGAAGCTGGTCAGCGTAAAAACGGAGCACGGCCACACCTACCTGCAGATCGACAACAAAAGCTCCGCGAACCTCACCCCGCCCGCGGAAACGAAGGACGACACCACCATCACGCGCACCACGTCGATCGACTATCACATCGCCATCCTCTTCTGCCTGGACACGGGCGAGGTGGTAAAGACCCTCTTCCACAACGAAATCACCGTGCAGATCGACACCAAGGAAGGCGACGCCGCCACCAAAACGAAGTCCTATGTCTACTACCAGGACGGCAACCTGGCGCTCGTGCCGGGGAAATAGGGGAGGGCCGATTAACCACAGAGGCACTGAGACACAGAGAATTTGAGAGATGGCTTCGCTAAAGAGAAAACGGCGTAGCCAGTATCTTATTCCTCTGTGTCTCTGTGGTTACCCCCCGTCCCTCTGTTGCTTCATCCAGGCCCGCACGTCGTCGTAGCGTGGCAGGTCGCGGGGGTCGGCGGAGGTGGAGACGCGGATGGCGGCGGTGGCGGCGCCGAAGCGCACGGCCTGCTCCCAGTCGTCGGCGGTCAGGTGCGCCACGTCGCCGCGCAGCGCGGCGGCCAGCAGCCCGGCGTGAAAGGTGTCCCCCGCGCCTACGTCGTAGATCACCGGCACGCGGTAGGGGGGCACGGCACGCGTCACGTCGCCTACGCGCGCGAGCATCTCCCCGTCACCACCGCGGGTCATCACCACTGTCGAGGGCCCCAGCGCCTGCAGCGCGCGCAGCCCGACCTCTCCGCGCGTGCCGCTTACGAAAAGGGTCTCCTCCTCGTTGAGCACCACAATGTCCGCCAGCGCCACGGCTTCCCGCTGCACGGCGGCGATCTCCCCGTCGGGCCGCGCCCAGGAGGCGCGGCGCAGGTTGACGGCGTAGAGCACGCGGGCCCCGGCGGCACGCGCCGCGCGCGCGGCCTGGAAGATGAGCGGGCGCAACGCGGCGTCGCGGATGCTGCCCTCGCTGAAATCGAAGACCCGGCACGCCCCCGCGTCGGCAAAGTCGGGGGCGGAGAGCGCGCCCATGGGGTGGGCGAAACCGGGGAAACGGTAGAAGCGGAACTGCTTGCCGCCGCGCCCATCGACGGACGCGAAGGTGACGGGGGTGAGTTGGCCGGCCACACGGCGCACCCCGGCGGTGTCCACCCCGAAGGCGCGCAACTCGTCGGCGGCCAGGGTGCCGAATTCGTCGTCGCCTACCGCGGAGATGAAGCGGACGCCGGCGCCCAGCCGCGCCAGCGCGAAGACCACGTTGGCCGCCGCGCCGCCCGCCACCAGCATATACCGGTGCGCCGACGCCAGCGTCTCCCCGGGGGCACTCGGCGTCAGCTCCACAAACAGGCTGCCCACCGTGGTTACGTCGATCATAGCCGCTCCCTGGTCTGCCGGCCCGGCCGAAATGGTAGGACTAACGCCGGTTAGTCGTCCTGTTGCGCGATGATGGCGGCGTCGATGATGCCGTAGATCCACAGCGCGGCGTAGAGGAGGACGACGACGAGGTTGACGCCTTTAAAGGCGGCGGCGGCGAGGTCGCCGGTGGTAACGGGAGCGCCTTCCAGGTGCAGGTGCGCGGCGGTGGTCATGAGACCGTTGAGCTGGGCGAAGATGAGGAGCACGGCGGCGATGAACAGCGTGCCGCCTTTGAGCATGTCACCGTTGTAGAGCTGCCCGAGGCCGGGAAAGATGGCGGAAATGGCCGCGGAGGCCCATGCCAGACGATGAAAGTGGCGGTGCCACGGGTCGTCGTCGGGCGGGAGGTGGGAGAGGAGTTCCGGCTCGTGCACCTTCACCACCGCGGTGGCGAACTTCTCCTCCAGCCTGGCGTTGGTGAGATCGAGGGTGCGTGCCTGGCGGTACAGGCGCTCGGCGGCGCGGAAGTCGCGGCGCGCGAAGGCCAGGTCGCCCTCGATCTCCAGCACACCGGGGTGCTCCGGCGCCAGCGCCTTCAACTCCTGCAGCTTCACCGCTGCCTCGTCATACCGTTCCTGACGCACCCGCAGGAACGTTTCCGCGAGCAGGCGGTCGAGGGAGGGGGTGGGGGGCATCGGAGCGCCGGGTTGAGTCATTTGGTGTATTCCTCCGGCAACGGGACGCGCGGGGCGTCGGCCCACAGGCGTTCGAGCTGATAAAAGTCGCGGTTCTCGGCGTCGAAGATATGCACGACGATATCGCCCAGGTCCACGAGCACCCAGGCCGACTCGCCCGCGCCCTCGGGGCGGATGCCTTTAATGCCGTCCTTGCGTGATTCGTCCAGCACGGCATCGACGAGGGCATGCATATGCTGCAACGACGTGCCGGTAGCGATGACGAAGTAGTCGGCGATGACCGTCATCCCGCGCAATTCGAGCACGACGATATCCTGGGCTTTTTTCCCGGCCAGCGCACTAACCACGCGCCACATTTTTTCGGTAATATCCACGCTTGAGGTAATCCTCTCTCGGTCGTACCCTGTGCCCGGCGATCTTACTCGCGCGGTGCGGTCGGCGCCTTCGGCGCAGTGGAATAGTCGCTGCCCAGCACCACGGTGACGGTGGGCGGCGTGGTCGGAGCCACAAGTTTTCCGTAATCGCCGATCGGTACGGCGGCGTTGGTCTGCACGGCGGTCAGGGGCAACCCCAGCGCCGTCGCCAGCGACTCCGCGACGCTTTTGGACGTGGCGCCGGTGTAGAGCATGGTGGTCGGTTGCGCCTCCGCGGTGCCGGTGGCGATCACGTTGTAGATGTTCGCGTCCACTTCTTTGCCCACAATGTCCGCCAGCGCGCGGCGTTTCGTGCCGTTGAGCACCACCACGGTGGGGCGCGGGCCGTGCAGCACGTCGTGAATGGCCAGCGCGGCGGCGTCGGTATCCGTGACCTCTTCGATGGAGGCGCCGGCCTTCGACATCGCGTCGGTGGTCGGCAGCCGCGTGCTCTGGATGTTGCTCTTCCCGAGTTGGGTGGCCAGCTCCTTGAGCGCCATCATGTCGGAAAGGGTCAGGTCCGTCTTCAGCATCTTCATCGCCGGGGCGATGGCACCCACCATGCGCATCTTCTGATTGGGGTCCTTCATCTTCTCGATGAGGGCCTCCACCAGTTGATCCTGGCGGCGGATACGGCCGAAATCGCTCTCGGCGTCGTGGCGGAAGCGCACGTAGCCCATCGCCTGATTCCCGTCGAGATGCTGCATGCCGGGCGTGAGATGGATGAACAGCTCCTGCGAGGGGTCTTCGTAGTCCATCTTCTTCTCGACGTTGATGTCGATGCCGCCCATTTTGTCGATGATCTGCACGAAGCCGCCCGTCTGGACGCGCAGGAAGTGATCGATGGTGATCGTCTCCCCGGTGAGATCGTGCAGCAGGTTGGCAACCGTTTCGCTCGCCAGCGCGATGCGTCCGTCTTCCTTCGGACCCCCGAGCTGGTACGCCGCGTTGATCTTGCGGCGCCCGTTGTGGCCGGGAACCTCCACCCACGTGTCGCGCGGGATGGAGAGGATCGCGATCCGCGGCGGATTCACTTCTACCGTAATGAGCTTGATGGTGTCGGAGCGCGCGGTGCCCGCGTCGTCGAAGGACACGTCGGTGCCCAGCAGCAGGATGGTGATCTTATCCTTCCCACCGAAGGGCGGCGTCGGGTGCATCTTGTTGCCCATCACGCCCACGCCTTGCACGAGTAGTTTGAAGGCATCGGCGGGGGTCAGGCCATTGGCAGTGAAATACCCGAAATAGGCGACCACGCCCAACACGAGCAGCATGATCGCACCAAGCAGGACGCGCCGCCCCAGCGAGCGTCGCCGGCGACGTTGCGGCGCGAGCGGATCCGGTGTCAGCAGGGGGGGCTGGGACGTGTCCACGGTTCCCGTCATGCGTTCAAGCTCCTGCCCCGGCATGGCCGGGTGTGTTGCAAAGTGTCGTTATTGTACCACACCCGCGAGAGATGGAAAAGCGCTTTGTGCCACGGGTCGGCGGTTGGTCGGGGGTATTGAGCGGCTATTGCATTTCTGGGGGGTACGGGCGAAGGTTACGCCTCCGCCGTGCGCCCCGCTTTGAAGATCGGCCCGTAGAGCTGGGCGTCGCGGATGGTGCAGCCGGACATGCCGCCGTCGCGCATGATCTGCGTGCAGCCGGAGCAGGCGAGGCAGACTTTGCGCGGGTCGAGGGCGCCGTGCTGCAGGATATCGCGCGCGAAGTCGGGGTAGGCGAAGGCCAGCCGACCACCGCCCACCAGCGTCGCCCAGCCCTGCGTCACCGCGCCCGCCGCGATTTGCGGGAAGAACTGGCGCAGCCAGGAGTAACCGGAGCCGACCATGGGCAGTTGCGGGTAGGCCTGTTGCGCGGTGCGCGTGATGGCCAGGAAGCGCGCCAGCGACTCCAGCGGGTGCTCGTTGGGAACCGGGCGCCCGGAGACGGGTTTGTCATACGGGCGGTTCACGTGCGGGTTGTAATATGGGTTGCCCACGGTGGTGTTGAGGCCGGGCACCCCGAGGGCAGCCAGCGCGCCGATGAGCTGCAGCGGCTCGCTGAGGTCGGGCGCTATCCCTTCGCGCGCCATCCCCCAGCCGAAGGGGTAGGCGAGGGCGTCGTAGAGGTTCATGCGTGTGGTGACGAGCAGTCCCGGCGCCGCGGCGCGCACCTGCGCGATGGTTTCGCGCAGGAAACGGGTGCGGTTCTCGTAACTGCCGCCGTAGCGCCCGTCGCGCGTAAAGGAGGCGAGGAGTTCCGAGATCAGGTAGCGGTGGCACGCCTTCACGTCGACGCCGTGGAAGCCCGCCTCCTGCGCGAGCAGCGCGGAAGTGACGTAGGCGTCCTGCAGGCGGTCGAGGTAGTCGTCGCTGACGAGGGGCGTCCCCGCGTCCACGTGCGATGAGGCGTCGATGGGCGAATGGTGGGCGATGAGCGGCGCGGGCACGCCGGCGGGCTTACTGTAACGCCCGGAATGGGTGAGCTGCAGCACGAAGAAGGGGGAGAAATTCGGTCCCATGGCGCGCCGGGCGGTTTCGTGCATCTGCGCGACGAGGGCCTTGTACGCGTCCAGGTTCTCGCGTGTGAGCATCAACTGGCGTGGGTTGGCGCGCCCTTCCGGCACCACCGCGCAGGCTTCCGCCCACAGCAGCCCCGCGCCGCCGCCGGCAAAGCGTGCGTAGCGGCGTAGCGTGAGCGGCCCCGGACGGCCGTCCGCCTCGCCGTCGCACCCTTCCATCGGCTGCACCACCAGCCGGTTGGGCAGCGTCACACTGCCGAAGGCGCACGGCGTGGCGAGAATGCTCAGGTCTTCCGTCATGGGCAGCGACACGCCCAGCCGCGCGCAATCCTGTTGCACGGCATCGAGGGAGGCGTAGTGAAAACGTTCGTGAGCGGCCATGCGTATAGCTTACCGGCAGCTTGCAGGGATGTCAAACGCTTTCCCGGTTAGCCCCGCAACAACAGTAGCAACTCGTCCGCCCACAGGTCGGCGGCCAATTCGCGGGCGCGCCAGGGGGTCGCGGCTTCGCAGAGGGCGTGGTACAGCTCGTGGGCGATGTGCCATTGTTCGAGCACGGCGACGGATTCCCCGCGCGTGCGTGCGAGGTCGGCGATGGCGTGCGTATACAGCAGGATGGTATGCTCGGGTTGGTATTCGCTGAAGACGCTCACCGCGGGCAGCACGGGGCCGTCTTCACGGCGTACCACCGTGTAGCCCAACGCGGCGGCCAGCGCCTCCGGCTTCTTGTGCCCCCATTGTGCAACTAACTCCTGTGGCGATTGGACGGCCATCATCTCCCTCACCGCGGCGTCCCCGGCGCCATTTGCAGGGACGCTTCCAGGGTTAGTGTACCCGCACCGTGCGTCACTCGTGTGATCGACAACGGTACGGGGAGGTGCAGTTGGGCATTTATATCGACCAACGGGTCGCACGCGCGTGTCATCTTTGCCGTCCACCCCTCCGGCAGCGTGATGCCGTCCACCTGTACCGCCGGTTGTTTGACCGCCAGCACCCCCCCGTGCGCGGTAACGCGCCCCGACACCGTCACCGGCACTTTGAGGATGCCCATGGTGTAAAAGCCGTGCAGACGCACGCCGTCGGCGGTGAGCTGCAGCGTGGGGTGTTCGAGGGGCAGCGTGTGCGCCGCCAGCAGCGCCGACGCGCCCGCTTCCGTGAGCACCGCGCGCCCGGTGGCATCGCGAAAGCTGCTGATGGTGAAGCCGCCGTCGCGCAGCGAGGCGAGCGGCACTTTGATATCGGTGAGGGTCCACGCCATGTCGGCGAAGGGCAGGCCGGCAATGCTGCAGTGCGACGCGTGCAGCGTGCCGGTGCGGATGGTGATGTACAGCGGGGGTTTCGGGGGGCGCACGGGGTGCATGGGCTTCCCCGGCAACGCCACCACGCTGGCCGGCGCGGGCAGCGCGAGGGGCAGCGGCAGCGCCTCCGCCGTGAAGCCGTCGAGATCCACGTTCAACTGTTGCACGGTGCGTGAAAAGCGCGACGACCGGTGCAGCGCCACGTGCACGGCGGCCGGATGCACCGCCTGTTGCAGCGCGACTTCCATGCGCTGCGCCAGGTCGTGGTCGGTCGGCACGTGCGCGATGCCGATCCCCAACCCAAGGGCGAGTAACAAACCTGCGATAAGATAGCCCATACTATTTCCCCGCCGCTTCCGCGTTGCAGCGACAATTAGGGATTAGTTTTGTGACGATATCGATAGCCGCACGGGGTGAAGGCTTGGTCAAAACAGCTATCCGGGGGCGTTGCGCACCCCCGATTTCCGGCAGGAAGGGGTGACTTTCTTACGCGGTCGCAATCTTCCAACTCCATAGCCCAGGGCATCGCCCTGGGACTCCGGCCAACGCACCGCATTTCCGAACCCCGTCCCAGGGCGCTGCCCTGGGCTATGGAGTACGCCAGGTGCCGAAGGAGTCCGGCACCATACGCCGGAAGAAAATGCCACTTTCTTACGCGTGACCAAGCCAACCAGCAGATCAGGTTATCGCAATTGCACCATGTGCTAACCCCTAACCCCTAACCCCTAAACGCTAAACCCTACTCCACCTGGTCGTCGTCGCGGGCGAAGGCCGGGGGGGGGGCGGCGTCGAGGTCGGTGTCGAAGGACGGTTTGTTGGGATTGTTCTGCGCCTGCGGGCCGGCCAGGCCGATGAAGCTCGTGCGGCTGGCGTGGGCAAGGACGTCCTTCGCCGATTTGCGCTCCATGAAGACGAAAACCAGCCCGACGGTGGCCAGCAGGATGACAACCCACTCTGCGCCCAGGCGACCGTAGTCCAGTGAGACGTGGTAGAACACCTGAAGAGCCTTGTAATCGACATGGCGAGGCGGCGGCGGTGCGAAAATCGGATGGTAGACATCCTCCGGATCATACGACGGGGTTGTCGATACAGAGCTGTCAGTCGAAATGGCGCTGTAACGTGCCCACGGGCAGAAGGCCAGCGTCGCCAGCAGGGCGACGATGCCGCAGATGATTACGGTTTTTTGACTGCCGTTCATGCAGATCCCTTTCGCGGAGTGTGCGCCGGTGCGGTGTCGTCAGGCGGTGGCCGCGTGTTGTTTGGCCGGTTTCGCCGTTTTGGCGGCGGGCTTCGATTTCGTGGGCGCGGCGGCCTTCCCGTTCTTCGGGTGGGTCATCGCATTGCCGAGAGCTTTCATCATCGGCGTCATCATGTCGATCATCGAGTCACCCATCGCCTTGGCGGCCGAGGAGCGTTCCTGCGCGGCGGGCGGGGTGGGGGTGCCGACGGTCGGCAGCGGCGCCGACGGGTTCACGGGGGTGGCCGGCAACACCACGGCCGGCGCGCGCTTGTAGAGCAGCGTGCCCGGCAGCGGGTAGACCACTTCCGTCAGCTCCAGCGGCGGGCGGGTGAGCGGGTGCCGGGTCACCACGGCGGACACCTGCGGCTGGCCGTTTTCCCAGTTGACGTCACTGCCGAAGGTCTCCAGGCAGAAGCGCAGCGGTACGTAGGTCGTATTCGCGCGTACAAAGGGCGCCACGTCCAGCGGCACCGTCACGCCATTCACCACCGCGGATGACTTCCCCGCCATGAAAATGAGCGTGGTATCGCCCACGCGCATTGCCATCACGCCGCCGGGCGTCACCCACGCGGTGGCATCCAGCGTTTCGGCAACGAAGCGGAAGGGCGCCATGGTGTGATTCCGCACCAGCAACAACGGCGCCGCGGCGCGCGCAGCCAGCGGCCACAGGCCGCAGAGGGCGAGCAATAAGCAGGGGACGCGCAATTTGTACCCCATCTTCATCTCCTCAGCAGGGTTCGACGCCGCACCGCGTGGCGCGTCAACACCCCGTATTCTTTTCCGTTCGCCATTTTACCCGAGATTCCTGCCAGGTGAACGGGAAAACGTTGTGTATCGCTACAGCTTGCCGCCATGAGGGTGCAGATATTCGGCGCTAACGTGGGAAAGAGCAGGCGAAACCACAGATTACACAGATTTCGCAGATGGAATTGGGGTGGGATGGAGAGCGAGTCGGGTTCCCGCCCTGTTCCCCAAAGCCATCCAGGCGCTGCGCACCCCAATATCCGTAGGGAAACCGCAAAGACGCAAAGAACGCAAAGGAGAACGCAAAGAGGAAAGGGCAGGGTCGGGGTCATAGGGGTTAGCTTACTGTCACTGCTTGCCTGTTCTCCGACCAGACGATTTATCGTCGGGTCGAAAAACGGGCGAACAGTTAGTATGACCTAACGCCTATGAGTTTCGTGGTGGTCTACCGTGACCGAATGCGACCCTCTCGGTGCGAAGCTGAAGAAGTATCTTCGCGGGCTCCTTTGCGTCCTTTGTGTCTTTGCGGTTTCCTCCCGCGTGACCAACAACAATCCGGATCCGGGCATCGCCTTTCCACGCGGCCCAACCCATCTGCAAAATCCGTGCAATCTGTGGTTTTGTCCCCCCAGGGCGCCCCACGCGTTGTCCGATGCGGCTCCGTCGTCTATAATACAAGCGATTGCAGCGAGGAAGGGCGGGGGGACGATGACGACTGTGGATGCGACGCCGTTGACGCGCGATGAAGTGGCGGATGTGATCGCGGGGCGCGGGGCGGCGCGGCGGGTGCCGCTGGCCATCTCTATGTGGGTGCATCCGGAATCGTTCGGCGAGCGGCGGGCGGCGGTGGAGGCGATCCTGGCGCGCTACCCGCAGGACGTGCAGTTCATCCAACTCGGTACACCCGCCGTGTATCAGGCGCCGGCGGATGAGCCCGAATACCGCTGGGTGAGTTACGATGCGCCGCCGGTGGCGAGCAGCGGCGGCCTCGACGCGCAGGTGGCCATCGACGATTGGGCGAAGCTGGACGATATCCTGGCGCACTTCCCCGACCCCGCGTCGCCGCACCTGCTGCCCAACAAGCCGGCGCCGGACGGGCGCTACCGGCTGGGGCACTGGTGGTTCTGCTTCTTCGAGCGCCACTGGGAGTTGCGCGGCATGGAGCAGGCGCTGACGGATTACTACGACTACCCCGACCAGGTGCACCGCCTCTTCTCCGCCCTCACCGACTTCTACTGCGGCGCCATGACGCGCGCCCACGAAGCGTTGGGGTTGGACGGCATCTTCACCTCCGACGACCTGGGCGCGCAGGCGGGGCCGATGTTCTCCCCCGCCGTCTTTCGCGAGTTCTTCACCCCCTACTACCGGCGGATGATCGACCACGCGCACGCGCTGGGGCTACACTTCTGGCTGCACGCTTGCGGCAACATCGCGCCCTTCCTCGGTGACTTCATCGACCTCGGGCTCGACGTGTTGCACCCGATCCAAAAATACACCATGGACGAACGCGCCATCGCCGCCGCCGCCGACGGGCGCCTCACCTTCTGGGCCGGCCTCGACGTGCAGCAGGTCATCCCGTGGGGCACTCCCGACGACGTGCGTCGCGAGGTGCGCTTCCTGGTCGACACCTTCGGGCGCCCCACCGGCCGCCTCATCCTCGGCGCCGGCAACGGCATCAACGAGGACTGCCCCCTCGCCAGCCTGGAAGCACTGCTCGATGAAGGGTTGCGGTATAATGGACGGTGAGCCGGGGTGATAAAAGGCACCGACCACCTATTTTTAAATTTCCTTCAACACACTGGCAGGAATCGCTCCGTCCGGCGCCGAAATTTTTTATCCCAGGCACTCGGCGCGTAAGCCGGGATCCCCGCCTGGGGCCATGTCGTATCCGGCCCGGAAGCGCAGGCGTTTTCGCAGCAGCCACAATGGGCACAAGCAGCAAGGAGTTCAGGCATGGCAAAATACATTTTCGTAACGGGCGGCGTGGTGTCGTCACTCGGTAAGGGACTGGTCAGCGCGTGTTTGGGGCGTCTGCTCCGAGCGCGCGACTACTCCGTCTCGATCATAAAAATCGACCCCTACCTCAACGTCGACGCGGGCACGATGAATCCCCACCAGCACGGCGAAGTCTTTGTCACCGATGACGGGGCGGAGACGGACCTGGATCTGGGCCACTACGAACGCTTTGTGGACATCAACCTCAGCGCCAATTCCAGCATCACCACCGGCAAAGTATACGAGGCGGTGATCCGCAAGGAGCGCCGAGGCGACTACCTGGGCCAGACGGTGCAGGTGATCCCGCACATCACCAACGAGATCAAGGAACGCATCCGGGTGGTCGGCGAAGGCGAAGGCGCGGACGTGGTGATCGTGGAGATCGGCGGCACGGTGGGTGACATCGAAAGCCTGCCCTTCCTGGAAGCCATCCGCCAGATGCGCAAGGAAGAAGGCCACGACAGCACGCTCTACGTCCACGTGACGCTGGTGCCCAAGGTCGGCCCCTCCGGCGAGAGCAAGACGAAACCGACCCAGCACAGTGTGCGCGAGTTGCGCAACATCGGTATTCACCCCGACGTGCTCGTCTGCCGCTGCACCAGCCCGCTCTCGGCGGATATGCGCGAAAAGATCGCCCTCTTCTGCGACGTGCCCAACTCGGCGGTCATCGAGAGCATCGACACGCCCACCGTCTACGCGCTGCCGCTGATTTTCGACGAGCAGGGCCTCACCGCGCAGGTGCTCACCAGCCTGCACCTGGCGCAACGCGACCCGGAGCTGACGGAGTGGCGCACCATGGTCGAGCGCGTGCTGCATCCCAAGCACGAGGCGCGCATCGCTCTGGTCGGCAAGTATATGGGGCTCAACGACGCGTACATCAGCGTCTACGAGGCGCTGCGCCACGGCGCGATTGCGAATCAGGCCTCGGTGACCATCGAATGGGTGGACGCGGAAGATCTCGAGAAGACCGGGGCGGAATCGGCGTTGATGCATTGCGACGGCATCCTGGTGCCCGGCGGCTTCGGCGACCGCGGCATCGAGGGGAAGATCGCCGCCATCCGCTACGCGCGTGAGCGCCATGTCCCCTTCCTGGGTCTCTGCCTGGGCATGCAGTGCGCGGTGATCGAATACGCGCGCAACGTGGTCGGGTGGGAAGATGCCAACAGCCTGGAATTCAACCCCGACTCCGCGCACCTGGTGATCGACCTGATGCCGGAACAGAAGACGATCGACATCAAGGGCGCCACCATGCGCCTGGGCGCATATCCCTGCGCCGTGGCACCCGGCACGCTGGCCGAACGCTGCTACGGCGTGCCGCGCATCGACGAGCGCCACCGCCACCGCTACGAGGTCAATAATACCTTCCGCGACGCGCTGACAGCGGCGGGGATGATCTTCTCCGGCACCTCGCCCGACGGACGGCTGGTGGAAATAGCCGAGTTGGACCGGCACCCCTTCTTCATCGGGTCGCAGTTCCACCCCGAGTTCAAGTCGCGCCCCGACCGCGCCCACCCGCTCTTCCGTGAGTTCTTGCGCGCGGCCATCAACTGGCACGAGCCGCAGCAGGTGCTGCAGGAGTTCGTGGTCAGCCAACGGTAGCGCGATGACGGAACAACAGTGGGCGACATTATGGCAGGCGGCGACGGCGCGTTTCGCGCTGGGGCCGGCTACCATTCATGGTCCCGACCACTGGCGGCGCGTGGAGCGCTACGGCCTGCTGCTCGCCGCGCACAGCGGGGGCGACGTGCTGCTGGTGCGCCTCTTCGCCGTGCTGCATGACGTATGCCGGGAAGGCGACGGCGCCGACCCCCGGCACGGCGCGCGCGCGGCGGAACTCGCCGCCACCTGGCGCGACCGCTACTTTACCCTTCCCGACGCGGACTTCTCTCGGCTGCAGTATGCTTTCACCTGGCACACATCGGGCCGACTGAGCGACGATCCCACCATCGGCGCCTGCTGGGATGCCGACCGGCTGGATATCTGGCGCGCCGGCTACACCCCCCACGAAAAGTACCTGAGCACCGCCCACGCCCAACATCTCGCCCGCACCGGGCAGGTCGGGCTGGCATTCGTGCCGTAATATCGCTCCGGTGGATCAGTGCATTCTGGAAGGATCGTAAGATGAAATGGTGCTGTCTTCCATTTCATGAATGGTATCATGAAGCTGGAACGAGAGGGATTGCTATCATTGTTGCGAAAGATACCTCGGGTATTCCCGGCTTCATCATTCAGAGTCGAGCCGTAGATTTTGGTCAGGAGAATCAGGTAAAATCTAGTTCCCCGATTTCTTTAGCAGCACAATTGCATATCAGGTATTGTCCATGGTGTGGACGGAACTTATTCAAATGGTACAAAAATGATATTGTTTCATTATTACGGGACGATTTGGCGATACACGATTAAACGATTACTCACCACGATGGGAGTTCCCCTGCCGACGATCACCGCTGATGCCGCCGTCACCTTCGCTCGCGCCTAGCGCGCGGCAATCCTTTGCCAGACCGTCAGGCTAGCGGTGGTGAATGAGAGTCGGCCGGTGTATTACACGCAGGAGTAGCCGCGCGCATGTCGAAGTAGAGAGAACCGCCAATCTGTCGGGGGAAGCAATGTGCTGCCCGCTCGACCTGACAGGTTTATTTAGGAGTGGAAATGAGAAAAACGTTCAGTGGTCATCTCGTCGCCGATGGTCTCCGTTTCGGGATCGTCGTCAGTCGGTTCAACGAGTTCATCACGTCCCGCCTGCTCGCGGGCGCCGAGGATGCGCTCACACGTCACGGCACGGACATCGACACGCAAGTGGATGTGGCCTGGGTGCCGGGTACCTTTGAAATGCCGCTCATCGTGCGCAAAATGGCGGACTCGGGCCGTTATGACGCGATTATCTGCCTGGGTGCGGTGATCCGCGGGAGCACGCCGCATTTCGACTACGTGGCCGCCGAAGTCTCCAAAGGCATCGCGACGACGGCGTTGCAGTCGGGCGTGCCGTGCTTGTTCGGGGTGCTCACCACGGACACGATCGAACAAGCGATCGAGCGCGCGGGCACGAAGAGCGGCAATAAAGGGTGGGACGCCGCGACGGCGGCCATCGAGATGGCGAATTTGACGAAACAACTGGGGTAATACCCCCACACGGAGGCGGAGCAATGGAAGACACCCAGTATGGACGGCGCGGGCCATCGATGGGTGCGGTGGTGATCGTCGCGATCCTGTTCGGGGTGCTGGCCGGGTTCGGCGGCACGATTTTAGCCTTTTGGGCGCAGCAAAAAGGTCTGGTGACCTTCCTGCCCAAATCGATTGACAGTATCAATGCCGGCCCGGCACATCTCAACATCCCCATTTCCGGCCCGAGCGGCAGCTTGCCATCTTTCGCCTCGGTCGCGGACAATATCAACGAGTCGGTGGTGAACGTCAATACGCGCACCGAGCAGACGAACCCGTACAGCATGTTCTTCGGCGGCGGCGGCTCGGAAGTAGTGAGCGGCCTGGGCACCGGCATCATCGTCTCCAGCGACGGCTACATCATCACGAACTTCCACGTCGCCGGCGAAGCGGAGAAGATCTCCGTGACGGTGATGCACAAAAACGGCAAAAAGGAATATGCGGCCAAACTCATCGGCGGCGACAAAACGGAAGACCTGGCACTGATCAAGATCGATGCCAAGGGTCTGAAGCCGGTGATATTGGGCGACTCCGACGCGTTGAAGCCGGGGGAATGGGTGATGGCCATGGGCAACCCGTTCGGCTTCGAGCACACCGTCTCCGTGGGTGTGGTGAGCGCGCTCAACCGTCAGCTCCCCGTCGACGACGCGGTGACGATGAAGGGGATGATCCAGACCGACGCCTCCATTAACCCCGGCAATTCCGGCGGCCCGCTCATCAACAGCTACGGCGAAGTGATCGGCATCAACACGGCCGTCTTTACCGGACGCAGCGGCGGTGCACAGGCCAGCGGCATCGGCTTCGCCATTCCCAGCAACCGGGTGAAGAATATCGAAGAGCAGTTGCTGAAGACCGGCAAAGTGAAGCACCCCTTCCTGGGCGTTTCCTACCAGCTCATTTCCGACGAGTTGCGCGCGGCGCAGCACCTGCCCCCGTCGAGCGGCGGCGTGGAAGTGATGAACGTGCTGCCCAAAGGCCCGGCAGACAAGGCGGGCATGCAAAAGGGCGACCTGATCACCTCCGCCGGCGGCCAGGAGATCAAGGAGAGCAGCACGCTGGGCGACCTCGTGGGCAAGTGCGCCATCGGCAGTTCACTGGACATGGAGATTCAGCGCTTCGACCCGTCCAAGGGCACGTGGGAGAAAAAGCACGTGGCCGTGCGCGTGGAGGATGCGCCGAAGAACTTCGCGCAGGATATGCAGCGCCAGTTGCACTCGCAACAGCAGCAGCAACAGCCGGAGGATAACGGCGACGGCAGCGGCAACGGCGGTGCCGACAACGGCGGCGGCAGTGGAAGCAACCGCGTCTTCCCCTTCCCGTTCCCGTTCTAACACACCATCGCGCAACCCGCCGGGCGTCAGGCCCGGCGGGTTGCGCATTTCTCCCCCCTTACCACGCAGGATATTCATAGATGCATCCCTACTTCGGACGCACGGAACTGCTTATCGGGGCCGATGGCCTGCAGGCGCTGCAGGCGGCGCGCGTGGCCGTCTTCGGATTGGGCGGCGTGGGCTCCTTCGCCGTCGAGGCGCTGGCGCGCAGCGGGGTCGGCACGCTGCGATTGGTGGATTTCGACCACGTGGGGCCCAGCAACTTCAACCGTCAGCTCTACGCGCTGCGCTCCAGTGTCGGCGCGGCCAAAGTGGCGGTGGCCGCGGCCCGCGTGCGCGACATCAACCCGGAAGCCTTCATCGAGGCGCACGAGGCTTTCTTCCACGCGGACACCGCCGACGTGCTGCTGGCGGCCCCGCTGGACTTCGTCATCGACGCCATCGACAGCCTGGGGCCGAAATGCGAGTTGCTGGCGCAGTGCGCGGCGCGTGGGTTGCCGGTGATCAGCGCCATGGGCGCCGCCGCGCGCACCGATCCCGCCGCGCTGCGCCTGGGCACCGTATGGGACACCGCGGGCTGCCCGCTGGCGCGCAAAGTGCGGCATACGCTGCGCGCGCGCGGCGTCACGGCGGCTATCCCGGCGGTGTATTCCACCGAACCGCCGCGCGAGACCTTCGACCCGGCGGCGTTGGGGGAGCAGGCGGAGGAGTATCTCCAGCGTGGACGCCGCCGCCGTGTGCTGCCCAGCATGGGCATGTTGCCGGGCATTGTGGGGTTGATGGCGGCGAATTTCGTGGTCGCGCAGCTCTGTGCGTCGTCGCAGCGCTTGACATTCTCTGCTGATTTGCTAAAATAAGGCGTCGAGCGGGAGTAGCTCAGTTGGCAGAGCGTCAGCTTCCCAAGCTGAATGTCGCGGGTTCGAATCCCGTCTCCCGCTCCATCATTTTGGCGACATGGCCGAGCGGTTAGGCAGAGGTCTGCAAAACCTCGTAGTCCGGTTCAACTCCGGATGTCGCCTCCAAACCTGCACGCCGCCCCCCGGGCGGCGTGTTTGTGTTTGGTGCCACGGATCTTTACATTCCCCCCGCCTCCGCCGGCGGCACGCCGAAGTTCTGCAGTTGCGTGCGCAGGATGTCGGCGTCGGTGATCAGTTCCGCGCAGGCGTCGCCGGCGCAGAGGTAAGCCGTCGGCTCGGTGGCGGCGGGGTAGGGGGCGGCGTCGGGCGGGAAGGCGGCCACGGTGCGGCCCGGGCGGTACGTCTCCAGCGCGGCGAGCCACAGCTCCTTCGTGCGCGCGTCCTCCGACGGACCGACAATGATCGCCGACGCGGGCGGGTACAGGTGATGGAAGAGCGCCATGCCGTACTGCGCGGCGAAGGGTCCGTAATCCGGCGCGTGCACGGCGAAGGCCTCCAGCGTGCGGCGGGCGGCGTCACGGTAGCGGTCGTCGTGGGTGAGTATCCATAAGCGGTCGAGGGTTTGCGCCGCCAGCGCGTTGGGCGACGGCGCGGGTATGTCCTCCGCCACTTTGCGCGACTGACGCAGCAGGGGGGATTCCGCCTCCGCGCGCCGCGCCGGCGCCGTGTCGTGAAAGCCGCCGTGCTCCTCGTCCCAGTAGTCCGCCAGCGCCAGGTCCATCAGGTGCCGCGCCGTGTCCAGGTGCACGTGGTTGCCGCTCACCGCGAAGGCGTCCAGCAGCGCGCGCGCCATGTAAACCTGGTCGTCCAGGAAGCCGGGCAACCGCGCGCCGTCGCGTAGTGCGTGATACATTCCCTCTTCCGGCGTATAGGCGTCGCGCAGCAGCGTCTCCACCGTGCGCAGGGCGAAGCGCACCGCGTCGCCGCGCCCGAGCAACGTGCCCGCGGTCAGGCACGCGGAGATGCACAGCCCGTTCCACCCGAGGTATTTATTCTCATCCACGCGCGGCGCGGGACGGCGGCGGCGTGCCTCCAGCAGGCGACGCTTGCCGGTGCGGATGCGCGCGGTGACATCCTCCTCCGCAATCTCCGCGATGCGTGCCAGCTCCGCCGGCTCGGAGGCGATGGCCAGCACGTTGCGCCGCACCTCCGGCATATTCCCCTCGCGCGACAAGCCATAATACGGGATTAGCATGTCGGCTTCCGCGGCGGGTAGCACGTGCTGCAGCTCCTCCCACGTCCACGTCCAGTAGTCGCCGTCGTCGTCCAGCCCCACGTCAGCGTCCTGCGCGGCGTAAAAACCGCCGTGCGCCGCGTCGGCGAGCACGGTGAGGAGGAAATCCAGCGTGCTGTCGGCCACGTCGCGGAAGAGTTCCACCCCCAGCGCGCGGTAGGCGTGGGTGTAGACTTCCAGCAGCAGCGCGTTCTCGTAGCTCATCTTCTCGAAGTGCGGCACCCGCCACTCGGCGTCGACGGAGTAGCGGTGGAAGCCGCCAGCGAGCTGGTCGTAGATGCCGCCGCCGGCCATCTCCACCAGCGTCTGTTCGGCGATCATGCGCCAGCCGTCGTCGCCGGTGACGAACCACTGCAGCAGCGCCAGATCGAGGGCGCCCGGTTGCGGGAACTTCGGCGCACCCAGCTCGAAGCCGCCTTCGTTCGGGTTATAGCGCGTGCGCACGGCATGAGCCAGGCGGCGGTAGGTGTCGCCGGTGAGCGCTTCGGCCGCTTCCACGTGGCTCATGTTCTGCTCCACGCGGGCGGTGAGCACGCGCGCGGTCTCCTGCAGCTCGGTGTGGCGCGCGGCGAAGGCGTCGGCCAGCCGTCCCAGCAGCGTCTTCAGGCCAATGCGTCCGTAGCGGTCTTCGGGGGGGAAGTAGGTGCCGCCGTAAAATGGCGTGCCGTCGGGGAGGAGGAAGACCACCAGCGGCCAGCCGCCGTGCCCGGTGAGCAGTTGCACCGCCGCCTGAAAGCGCGCGTCGATGTCGGGGCGCTCGTCGCGGTCTACCTTCACCGGAATATAGCGCTCGTTGAGCAGCGTGGCGATCTCCGGGTTAAGGAAGCTTTCCCGGTCGAGCACGTGGCACCAGTGGCACCACGCGGCACCGATGTCGAGGAAGACCGGTTTGTGCTGCCGCGCCGCTTCCGCGAACGCTGCCGCGCCGAATTCGTACCAGCCGATCGGCTGGTACGCCGCCTCGCGCAGGTAGGCGCTCTGCGCATCGATCAACCGGTTGGGCCGGGGCTCGAACTCGTCATATAACGCCATAGCATCCCCCGCGTCGCATCCCACCGCCGGGACGCAGTGTGGTAGTACCCGGAATCCACCGCCGTAACCGCGTCCAGTATACGACGCTTGTACGGGAGAGGGTGGGCGGCGGTGTGACAAAGGGGGGAGACGAAGACAGGAAAGCGGGACGATCGCGAAGCAGGGGGCAGGGCGACGCCTACCGCCCGGGGTGCACAAACAGCGTGGCGATGGTGATGAGCAGGACGCCGAGGGCAACGAGGGCGAAGCGGTATTCCGCGCGGCGCAGGTAGCCGTAGACGGCGATGGCGACGCCGCACAGGGGGCCGAGGGTGAGGACGGCCAGCCCGGCGGCGATGAAGCCGAGGGGTTGTCCGGCGCGCAACGCGGTGAGGTAGGCCGCCGGATCGTTCAGCAGCGTGGGCGTGTGCAGCAACATGCCGACGGTGCCGATGAGCAGCAGCGCCATGCTGAGGTACATCGAGGTGCGCAGGATGCGGCTGAGGAGGGCGGAGACGGTCATCGATGCACCGCCTTCAGGATCATCTGCGTGGAGGTGGCGAGGACGAGGACAATGAACCCGTAGACCAGCACGCGCGCGGGCAGTTTGGCGACCAGGCGCGGCCCGAGGGCGGCACCGGGCAGGATACCGAGCACGGCGACGGCGGCGTAGGGCACGTTCAACTCGCCGCGCACGAAGTAGGTCATCACGCTGGCCGAGGCGGTGATGCCGATCATGAAGGCGCTGGTCGCCACGGCCACTTTGAGCGGGATGCCCATCAGCAGACGCATCACTGGCACTTTGATGATGCCGCCGCCTACCCCGAGCATCCCGGAGAGCACCCCGGCGAAGGTGCTGGCCGTCATGCCGACGGGCAGCCGGTGCACGCCGTACGCCACCTGCGTGTCCGACGCCTCGTCGTGATATTCCCCGGTGAAGACGGGCGGTTTGTTATCGACGACCACGGCGGCGGTGCGCCCCTGGTCGCGCCAGAGCGACCAGGCGATGTAGAGCAGCAGCACGGCGAAGGTCAGGTTCAGCACGCGCGGGTTGACCATGTTGGCGCAACTCGCGCCGACGATCGCGCCGACCACGGTGGGCAGTTCGAGAAAGAGGCCCAGCCGCACGTCGGTCAATTCCCGTTTCAGGTAGCCCGCGCTGCCGGCGGTGGAGGTGGCGACGACGCAGAGCAAGCTGATGGCGGCGGCCTTGTGGATGTCCAGCCCGAAGTAGAGCGTCATCGCCGGCACGAGGATGAGCCCGCCGCCCAGCCCGAGCATGGAGCCGATCAATCCCGCGGCCATGGAGGTGCCGAAGATCCCGAGCGCCAGGAGGAGGGTCATCGCGACTCCGTCCCGACGGTGGGCGGTGCGGGCAGCGGTGCAAGCGTCGTCTCGTCGGGCACCACCATAGTGCCGATGCCGCCGTCGGAGAAGAGTTCCACCAGCAGCGCGTGCGGCTGACGGCCGTCGATGATATGGCAGCGGGCGACCCCACGCGCGATGGCGTCGAGGCAGGCGCCGATCTTCGGGATCATGCCGCCGGTGATCTGCCCCGCGTCGATCAGGGATTGTGCGTCGCGCACGGTGACGCTGGAGACCAGGCTGCCGGGATCCTTCACGTCAAGCAGCACGCCGGGCACGTCGGTGAGCATGATGAATTTGTCCGCGCCCAGTGCGCCGGCGATGGCGGCGGCGGCGGTGTCCGCGTTGATGTTGTAGCTCTGCCCGGCGTCGTCCACCCCGATGGGCGCGATGACGGGCAGGTACCCGGCGGCGACCAGGTCGCGGATGACGGCGGGATTTACCGCGGAAACCTCGCCGACAAAACCGATGTCCGCGCCGCCGGGGGTGAACTTCGTGACGCGCAGCAGGTTGCCGTCCTTGCCGCTCAACCCCACCGCGTTGCCGCCGCAGGCGTTGATCGTCTGCACCAGTTCCTTATTCGTGCCGCCGCTGAGCACCATCTCGACGACCGCCATGGTGGCGGCGTCCGTCACGCGGTAGCCGGCCACTTTGGTCGTGGTCATGCCCAGCCGGTCGACCATGGCGTTGATTTCCGGGCCGCCGCCGTGCACGACGATGGGATTCATGCCCACCTGGCGGAGCAGCACCAGGTCGTGCAGCACCGTGCGGCGCATGGCGGGGTCCGTCATGGCGGCGCCGCCATACTTGATGACGACGGTGGCGCCGTGGTGGCGCTGCAGGTAGGGCAGCGTTTCAGCGATGATCTGCGCGCGGTCAAAGAGCGTTGGCATGCGGGGTGTTCGTGTCCTTGTCGTCAGGTGTGTCGAGCAGATAGGCGGGCAGCACGGTGGTTTCGTCAACGGTGGCGAGCGCCAGTTGTTCCGCCGTCAGCCCCACCGCATCGAACAGGATGGTGCCTTCGAGATGCGTGTTGTTGAAGTGCGCGCCGGTGAGGTCGGCGTAGCCGAGGTCGGCACGCTCCAGGTGCGCGTCGTCGAGCACGGCGCCTTGCAGATACGCGCGGCGCAGCCAGGCCCCTTCCAGGTGCGCCTGGGAAAAGACGGCGCGTTCCAGGTGAGCGCTGGCCATCTGCGCGCTTTCCATGTGCGCGCCGGCGAAGATGAAGTCCTCCAGATGCCCACTGACCATGTAGGCGTTGCGCAGGTCCGTCTTCACCAGGCTCAGGTGCAGGTCGCGCCCGCGTTCGAACTCGCGGCGGCGGCGGCAGAGCACGGTAATGATCGCTTGGATGTCGAAGGGGAAGGGGGTCGACGCCGGGCGCGTGGTACGCTCACCGAGCCAGGGCACCTTCTCGCGGATATAGTCGGCCAGCATCGCCGTGATGACGATGTGGTCGTCCGGCGACTCCCGGGCCGTACGCTCCAACGCGTAGATGCCCGCCAGGTGTACGGCCATATTGCTGCTATCCAGTTGTTCGACCCGTTTGGCCAACATCCCGCGGGCAACGGGAATTCGCCGCGTCACGCGCATACCGCTACCTCCCGGTGGTCTTCAGCGGTGTATTTCCTCAGTGTTCCGCCAGAGGTGTTCCGCTACACGTCTATTTGACATCCGCGTACGTTTCTCCTCGTGTTATCCACGGCGCGCGCGAAAAAGTCTGTAATTTGTACCGTCGGCACGGGCTACGTCGTATAATCCGCGTTGATGCGCACGTATTCATACGACAGGTCGCACGTCCACACCACCGCGGCGCCGTCGCCTTCCGCCAGGGAGAGGGCGATGACCACCTCGGGGGCTTTCATGGCGCCGGAAGCGACGGCGGCATCGAAGTCGACCGGTTGCCCGGCGCGCACCACGGGGATGCCGGCCAGATCGAGATCGATCCCGTTCGGGTTGAAGCAGACCCCGGCGCGCCCGGCGGCGGCCAGGATGCGCCCCCAGTTGGGGTCGTTGCCGAAGAGGGCGGTCTTCACCAGCGGCGAGGTGGCGATGGTGTTGGCGATGCGCGACGCCGCGGCATCGTCCGCCGCGCCGTGCACCCAGATCTCCACCAGTTTCGTGGCCCCTTCGCCGTCGCGAGCGATGCTTTTGGCCAGCGTCTCCGCCACCTGCAGCAGCGCGCGCTCGAAGCACACCAGTTGCTGCGTACCCTGCTGCACGCGTACGCCGCCGGCGCCGCTGGCGAGTAGCAGCACGGTATCGTTGGTGCTGGTGTCGCCGTCCACGGTCACCCGGTTGAAGGTGCGGTTAACCACGTTGCTGAGCGCCCCGTAGAGCAGGTCGGGCGCAATCTGCGCGTCGGTGGTAATCACGCTGAGCATCGTCGCCATGTTGGGGGCGATCATGCCGGAGCCTTTGGCCATGCCGCCGATGCGGATCGGCCCGTCGTCAGTGTGCACGGTGACGGCGCACTCCTTGGGGCGGGTATCGGTGGTCATAATCGCCAGCGCGGCGTCGTGCCCGCCGTCGGGGGAGAGCGCGCCCGCCGCCAGTGCGATGCCGGCGACGATCTTCTCCATGGGCAGTTGGCGCCCGATGACGCCGGTGGAACAGACCAGCACCACGTCGTCGCTCAGGCCGGTGGCTTCGGAGACCGCGGCCGCCATCGCTTCGCAGCGGTGCATCCCTTCGTCGCCGGTGCAGGCGTTGGCCACGCCGCTGTTGATCACCACCGCCTGCGCGCGTCCCGTCTTTACATGCCGCGCGCTGAAGAGCACCGGCGCGGCCTTCACCACGTTGGTGGTGAAGACGCCCGCGGCGCTGCAGGGACGGTCGGCGACCAGCAACATCAGGTCGCGCCCGGCGGCCTTGATGCCGCAGGGGACGCCGGCGGCGCGGAAGCCCGCGGGGGCGGTGATCCCGCCGGCAGTTTCTTCGATGTCGAGCGTTACATGCATAGGTCGGTTACCAACTGCTTTCCATACCTCCGGTATGAAAACTGTCGATCCATGGCGAAAGACGAGGTTATGGGTACAGCGCGGGGCGTTCCAGGCCGAGGGTTTCCGGCCAGCCGCACACGAGGTTCATATTCTGCACCGCCTGCCCGGCCATCCCTTTGCCCAGGTTGTCGATGGTCGCCAGCGCCGTCACCCGGCCCGTGCGCGCGTCGACGCGCGCGGTGACGAAGGCGTAGTTCGAGCCCAGGCACCACTTGGTGTGCGGCAGCGTGTCCGCGTCGAGCACGTGCACGAAGGGCGCGTCGGCGTAGGCCTCCGCGTAGACCGCGAGCAGGTCGGCGGTGGTCACGGCCCGGGCGGGCATGGCGTAGGCGGTGGTGAAGATGCCGCGCGTCATGGGGACGAGGTGCGGCGTGAAGAGAATCGGCGCCCCGTCGCCCTCTACGGCGAGCTGCTGCTCGATCTCCGGCGTGTGGCGGTGCGTGCCCAGGTTGTAGGCGGCCACGTCTTCATTCGCCTCGGCGTACAGGTAGGGCGTTTTCAGCGCGGTGCGCCCGGCGCCGGAGACGCCGGACTTGCTGTCCACGATAATCCCCGCCGGGCTGATGAGCCCGGCGCGTAGCAGCGGCACCAGCGCCAGCAGCGCCGTCGTCGGGAAGCACCCCGGGTTGGCGACGAGATCGGCGTTGGCGATGGCGTCGCGGTATAGCTCGGGGATGCCGTAGGCCGCTTCGCCCAACAATCGCGGGTCGGCGTGCGGCATCTTGTAGAACTTTTCGTAGACCGCCGCGTCGCGCAGGCGGAAGTCGGCGCTGAGGTCGATGACCATCGCGCCGCGCGCCAGCAGCTCCGGCGCCAGCCGCATGGCCTCGCCGTTGGGCAACGCGCAGAAGACCACCTGGGCGTCGCCGGCGTGGCGCGCCTCGGCGGCGGGCAGCAGCGTGAGGTTGGGCCCGCTCAGGTGCGGGAAGACGGCGGTGAGCGGTTTCCCGGCGGACGATTCCGATGAGACGGCGACGATCTCGACCGCGGGGTGGCCGGTGAGCCAGCGCAGCAGTTCGAGGCCGCCATAGCCGGTGGCTCCCAGGATGGCGACGCGCACGGATGCAGCAGGTGTGGTCATGGGTTCAGACTCCGAATACGCGATTAGCGGCGCGCGCCCGCGTATTTCTTCCAGTAGGTCGGATTGGCCAGTTCGTCGATCGCGACGCAGCCGCGGTTGGAGGATGCATGCACGAAGCGCCCGTCCCCCATATACAACGCGGTATGGCCGATATTGCCGGAGCGGTCGTAAAAGTACAGCCGGTCGCCCGCCTGCAACTGCGCCACCGGCACCGGCGTGCCCACGGTGAACTGCTGGGCGGCGGTGCGCGGCAGCTTAATGCCTTTGCGCGCGAAGACCGTTTGAATGAGCAGCGAACAGTCGACGGAGTCCGGCAGCGTGCCGCCGTAGCGGTAGGGTGTGCCCAGATATTGCAGCGCCAGGTCGACGAAGTCGTTCTGCCCGCCGGTATCCGTCGGCGCGGGAGCGGTGGGTTTGGACACGTTGATGCGCGTCTGCGAGAGGGCCAGCGCCGTTTTGGCCACAAAGCCCGTGCTGCCGTCGGACATCAGCACCGCGTAGTGCGTGTCCGTCTGCCCGATCACCAGCAGCTCGGTGCCGCGCACGGCTTTGTCAAAGAGCAGCCGTCCGCCGTTGGGTTTGCTGAGGATCTGCGTGCGCGCCGCGGAGACCGTGCCCAGCACGCCGGTGATCTGCTCGCCCGCGGGGGCGGCGGCGTCGGTTTTGGCATAGGCGGCGGCTTGCGGGGCGAGTTGGGAGAGTACCGGCACCATCACCACCTGGCCGGCTTTCAGCGCGCCTTTGGCATCGATCTGGTTGAACTGCGCCAGGTATTCCACCGGCAGCCCGTACTCCGCGGCGATGGCGTCCAGCGTCTGGTTTTCGTGGACCACGTAGGCTTCGTATTCGGGGGCATCCGCCGACGCGGCAGCGCCCGGGAGCCAGCACAGCCCCAGGCAGAGCACCAGTATCGGGAGAATCAATCGTCGAATAGTCATACGCCTAACGCCATGTCGCGCAACGACACGACAACATATTATATCGGGTAATCCGATTTTGCGCCAGTCCGGCGACGGACAAACGGGTGTAGAAGAGGGGGGAATGGGGGATGGCCGGACGGGGTAAGCTATAAACTGCGGGCCGGGCGGCAGGGATTCTCCTCCGGAGGCGCGAAGAACTTTACTGACTGTTTTTGTCGGGAGGCTGCAGGTGACGGAGAGCATGACGGAGCGCTATACCGAGTTGCAACGGGTGTTGCGCGGGCTGGGGCGCGTGGTGATCGGATTTTCCGGCGGGGTGGACAGCACCTTTCTGCTGCGCGCCGCACTGGACACGCTGGGCAAAGCCAACGTGCTGGCGGTGATCGGCACGTCGGACAGCTTTCCCCAGCGCGAGCAAGCGGAAGCGCTGGCGCTGGCGGAGACGCTGGGCGCGCCATTTCGCGTGATTCACAGCGAGGAGATGCAGGACTCGCGGTACGTGGAGAACCCGAAGGAGCGCTGTTACTACTGTAAAACAGACCTTTTTGCCCGCCTAGTGGCGATTGCGCAGGCAGAAGGCTTTTGCGCGGTGCTCGACGGCAACAACGCCGACGACGCGGGTGACTATCGCCCCGGCCAGCGCGCCGCGCGCGAACTGGGCGTGCTGAGCCCGCTGATGGACGTGGGGCTGGGCAAGCCGGAGATCCGCGCGCTCTCCAAGGCGATGGGCCTGCCCACGTGGAGCAAACCGTCCTACGCCTGCCTGGCGTCGCGTATTCCCTACGGCACGCCCATCACCCGCGAGGCGCTGACCGCTATCGACCGCGCGGAGGAGCTGCTGCGCGAATTGGGCTTCACCCAGGTGCGCGTGCGCCATCACGGCGAGCTGGCACGTATCGAGGTGCTCCCCGACGAACTGCCCCGTCTGGTGGAGCCCGCCCTGCGCGCCGAACTTACCACCGCCTTGCGCGCCCTCGGCTACCAGTATATCACCGTCGACCTGCAAGGCTACCGCACGGGGAGCATGAACGAGGTGCTGGGGTAACCGGCACGCCGTCCGATGGCCGTTCTGTCCCCGCCACCCCACACACGCGTGCCGACCCGGACACACGCTTCGCCCCCGTGGGCGCGATAATACGGGCACGGAGGGCAGGCGATGCGGGGGTGGGTCGCGTTGGGGGTAGTACTGCTATTAGCCGGCTGCGGGGGCGGTGGTGGGCAGGCGGCAAAGCCGGTGGTGGATACGCACACGGCGACGGCGAACACGCTGGTGGTGTCCTATTCCCACTGGGTGATCTCCGTGCCGCAGGACAGCGGGCAGAACGCCAGCCAGGACTTTTTCACCTATGCCGCGCACCTGTGGACGTCGCCCTCGGCGGCGCTGCTCACCGGCGTGAAGCTCACCCCGCCCGCGGCAACGCTGGCGGACACCCTCGTCGGCCCGCAGACCATCGACCCCGCGGACGGCACGCTGACCGGTCCGCCGAATGTCATCTACTGGGGCAGCGGCACGGCCATCGCCAGCGGGCAACCCACGGTAGTGCAGACGGGGGCGTGGATGCCCGGCTACATCCATCCCACCGAATCGCTCTACCTCTATGACGCCGCCAAGGACAGCGGTGCCACCGAGCCGGTGAGCGGCGACTACCACCTCACCGCGGACGGCGGCGTCGACCACACGTGGCACGTGGACGGGGCCAATGTGATGCTCGACGCCGCGCTGGTCACTGCGCCGGACGTCATCGTCGTCGACACGCTGCACGCCATCGACTTCACCTGGTCCGACCTCCCGGGCGTGAAGGGATACTACGCCTATGCCGAGGGGGATGTCACCGACGCCAACGGCAAAGTGCTGCGCCATGTGCTGTGGAATATCGGCGCCACGCCGCTCATCTTCGACGCCGTTTACGACCTGACACCCTACCTGGTGCCCGCCACCCAGCACGGGGCCACGATTCCCGCCGGCGTCTTCTACGGATGCCGCTCCATCCAGATTCACGTCGCCGCCATGACCCCGCCGGCGCAGTTCCTCACCACCTCGCCCGCCCTTACCGTGCTCAATACCTCGCTCTCCTCGCGCGTGTATGCGACGTTTACGCAGAAGTGAGGGAATAAACGGCTGTCGCAATTTTTGGGAGGGCGAGCGTCCCCGCGAGCCGCGTGCACGTGTGCCGGGATCGGCAACAGAAGAGGGCCTGGGCGTGTGCTTGGGTTCCACGTCCAAACCGTCGTTGCTGTCATCGACGGATGCCGCGCACGCGGCTCGCGGGGACGCTCGCCCTCTCACTGGTTGCCATAGTGCTTTAGATTGTGTACCGATACCGGCGCTCCGCGCAGACTGAAGATCTGCGGCTACATGCTTCCGTCAGTATCCGGCCTCTTTTCCCACCACGAACTCCAATGGTTCGCCCGCGAGGTAATGGCGCAGGTTGGTGAGGAAGACGGCGGCGGCGGCTTCGGCGTAGCCGGGGAAGAGGCCGGCGAAGTGCGGGGTGATGAGCACGTTGGGCTGCGTCCACAGTGGGTGGCCGTCGGGCAGCGGCTCGGGGGCGGTGACATCCAGCGCGGCAGCGCGCAGCGGGCCGTGCCGCAAGGCGTGGAGCAGCGCGTCGGTGTCCACCGTCTGCCCGCGCCCCGCGTTGAGGAAGTAGCTCCCCGCGCGCATCGCCGCGAAAGCCGCGGTGTCGAAGGTGTGCCGCGTGGCCGGCGTGTTGGGCAGCAGGTCCATCACCACATCGGCCTGTGCCAGCGCGTCGTGCAGGCGGTCGTCGGTGAAGACGGTGTCCACCTCTGCCACCGGCTCCGCGTGGCGGCGCACCCCGATGGCGCGCATCCCAAAGGCGCGTCCCAGCGCGGCGCAGCGCCGCCCGATGACCCCCAGCCCCACCACGCAGAGCGTTTTGCCGGCCAGCGCGTCGGCATCGTTGAAGTCGCCGTGCGCCCAGTGCCCCGCGCGCTGGCAGTCGAGCGCGCGGTCAAGGCGGCGGGTGAGCATGAGCAGCAACCCGAAGAGGTGCTCGCTGATGGGGGCGGCGTGGATGCGCGCGTTGGTGAGCACCGCCGGGTGCGCCTGCACCTCCGGCGCCGTCGCCCACTCCATGCCGGCGAAATCCGTCTGCAGCCAGCGCAGCCCCGTCGCGCGCGGGAAGAGCGCCGGGTCGAGCCGGCCGTAGACGATCTCCACCGTCCCGAGCAGGTCGGGGTGCGCGTCCAACTCCGCGCGCGTGAGCACCCGGGCATCGGGGGCCACGGCGTGAATTTGCGCTACCAGCTCCGGCGTCGCGCGTCCGGTGATGAGAAGGGTGGGGGGCATGTGCTATCCTCGGGAGTTATCCCGTCACCCGCGTCCCTGCTTGTAAATCATCTCCAGCATCTCCTCCGTGGTCGTCGGCGCGGGGGTGGCGGAGAGGGCGCGGCGGATCATCTGCTGGGCGTCGGCGCGGTTGTACTGCAGTTGCAGCAGAATCGTCAGCACTTCCTGCTCCAACTGTTGCGCGGAGGTGGTTTCCGGCAGCGGGGCACCGGAGGCGCCGCCGTCGAGAAGGAAGTACGCCGCCATCTTGCCCTGCAGCTTGGCGACGATCTCCTTGGCTTTCTGCCGCCCCACGCCGGGGAGCAGGTTGAGGAAGCGCATGTCGGCGTTTTCGATGGCGGCGGCGATCTGCGGGATCGGTTGCGCGATGGCCTTCACCGCGGTGCGCGGGCCGATGCTCGCCACCTGGATGAAGGACTCGAAGAAGTCGCGCTCCAGCGGGTTGCGGAAGCCGATCATCACCGGTACCGCCCGCGATTGGTCGATCTGCAGGAAGTAGTAGATCGTGAGGCCGATCTCCTTGCCTTCGACCGCCTCGGGCAGCGCGGCCAGAATGGCCGGCGGCACCAATACCTCGTAGCCCAGCCCGCCCGCCAGGATCACCAGCGCCGCCGCCTTGCGCTCCACAACCTTGCCGTGAATGTAGCTAATCATAATACCGCTATGATAAACGAAATCCCCGCCCTTTGGAAGGGCGGGGATTTCGCGCGGTGTTGCGGAAGCCGATTATTGGTTTTCGACGCGGATGGCATCGAGGTAGATAGCGCTCGATTGGTTGGCGATATAGCAGGCTTTCGCCCCGACCCATTCATAGTCGGCGGCATTGTCGGGATAGCGGCGCGGATCGCTCGGTGTGACCTGCGTCACCCCACGAAGCGATAGCGACCAGCGGCCGATGTGGAACGACGCATTCGCCGCGGCGCCCATGTCGGTGTTCTTGACGGTGTATTCCTTCCAATCGCCGATGACCAGGGGATCGGTAGAATGGATCAAGCTCGACGGCGTGCAACGCAGGCTGCTGGGCGCCGCACCGGTGCCCCACCAGACGGCGGTGCTCGAGTTGACGGCGTCATTCGTCGCTTCAAAGACCACCACGGTGGTCGCAGGGTTCGTAGAGGGGACGTAGATCAGAAGCTTCACCACCTGGTTGGCGGCGACGTCGAAGGTGCCGTTGTAGAATTCCGCATACGGGGTGCCGGTATAGTTGAACTGCATACACGTCGTCCCGGTCGGCGCGACGGAGTTATACGGCGTCGTGGTCGTCATAGCGCCCATATAGTTCTGCGTCCAGGTGCCGGCCGGCGTGGTTTCGTTGATGGGGTCTTCGTAGAGCAAGCGGGTGACTTTGCCACTGACGGTATATGCCGGCAGGATATTGCCGGCGGAGTAGAAGGCTTTACTGATGTCGGAGCTGGTCTTCAGCAACGCCACGTGGCCGTCCAGAAAACCGGCGACCATGCCGCCGGAGTGGCGGGTGGTGTCGAGGACGTCGGTAATGGATTTCCCGGTCGCCATCCCCAGGCCCAGCGAGCCGGAACCTTCATACCCGAGCGGTATGTTGTTCTGTTTGCCGTCGCCGACGACCATCGCGTTTTCCGGGCCGGTGACTTCGCCCAGCGCGCGGCCGGAGAGGTGATAGTTGTTGCCGCCGTTGTAGCAGTAGCCGTTGGCGATCTTTGTGCCGGCGGTGGGGCAGATGAGCACGCCGCGGTCCAGGTTGACGCTGCCCCAGAAGTTGTCATACGTGGGCAGCAATTCATTGTTGTCCTGCGCATACATCAGCGCCGCGGTGATGATCTGCTTCTGGTTGTTCAGGCACGCCGTCTGTCGGGCCTTTTCGCGCGCCTTGGCAAAGACCGGGAAGAGGATGGCGGCGAGGATAGCTATGATAGCTATCACGACTAAAAGCTCGATTAATGTGAAGCCATGGGTGCGGTGTGGGAATCGCAAGGGTATGCCTCCTGAGGATAGATACCGCAACTATACACGCGGCCTATCGTACCGTCAAGCAGGGAAGCGAATATATTTGTATGGTTCCTGCCTTGCGCGGCAGCGGGGGGCCGGGCATCGCGGGGTGGCACCCTGCCCTCATGTCAGCGCCGCGTGACGCGCAGCCCGCGTTCGCGGGAGGCGTGACAGAGGGCGAGGGCGAGGGCGTCGGAGACGTGGTCGGGAATGGGGGCGTCGGGCAGGCGGAGCATGCGCAGTACCATGGCCTGCACCTGCTCCTTGCCGGCGTGACCGTGGCCGGTGACGGCGCGCTTCACGTCGGTGGGGGTGTAGCTGAGCACCGGCACCGCGCGCTGGGCGGCGGCGAGGAAGATCACCCCGCGCGCGTGGCCCATCAGGATGGCGGTGCGCGGGTGGCTGTAGGTGGCGTACAGGTCTTCCACGGCCATGGCATCGGGGATGAATTCGTGCAGCACCGCGGTGAGTTCGGTGTGCAGTTGCAGCAGGCGCGGGGCCAAATCGCTGCCGGCGGGACGAATCACCCCCGCCGCGCGGCACTCCAGCGTGAACTGCTCCGTGAGGTCGATGACCCCGTAGCCGGTGGCCTGCAAACCGGGATCGATGCCGAGGATGCGCATGGGCGTATTATAGCACAGGGGTTAGGGGGTAGGGGTTAGAAGTTAGCAGGGGTGCCGGCAAAGCCGTTCAGAAGATCACCCCCCTAACCTCTAATCCCTAACCCCTCGTTCAACTATTTCGCCAGCAGCGCGCTCAGGTTGGGCGCGAGCAGGTAGGTCACCAGGCGGCGATCCAGCTCTTTGCCGCTGGGGGCTTTGTCGGGCAGCGCGAGGGGCTTCACCAGCTCCTCCGCCTTCGCCTTGAAGGCGGCCTCGTCCAGGGCGCGCGCCTGCTTGGCGACGTCGGGCAGCGCGGTCAGCACCGGCGCCACTTCCTTCTCCGAGTAGCCGCGGTGGAGCAGGTTTTCCTTCAATTTGGCGGTGATTTTGTCCGTCTCCGCGGCCAACTGGTCGTCCTTCACCTTGCGCAGCGCGTCGAGGGCGCGCAGGAAGCCGTGCGGATCCTTCTCCTGCCCGGCGCGCGCCGGGCGGACCACCGCCTGCACGGGGGCGTTGTCCGGCGCGAAGGTGTTGGCCTGCAGCAGTTGCACATCGGTGAGCAGCTTTGCCAGCTCCAACGCGTTGGCGTCGTCGAGGCGGCTTTCCTCTTTCACCAGCGGCTGGCGGCCCGTCTCGATCTCCGCCAGTGCCTTGCGCTGGTCGTCGGTGGCGGCCACGCCCTTGGCGGCATCGTCACGCATGGCGCGCAGGGTGGGCAGCGCCTGGGTGGCAAGCGCGGCGCGCTTCGTCTCCACGGCGGCGTAGTCCGGCGTCGTCTTTTTCAGCAGCTCCTGCAGCTTCTGAATCTGCTCCGCGGTCAGGTCGAGGGTATTCACCTGGCTCATCACGCGGATATCCGCACTGAGGTCGCGCACCTTGTCGGTATCGATGGGCACGAAGGCGGGCAGCGGGGTGGCGGGATCGAGCAGGTGCAGCGCCGTCTGGGTGAGCACCTGGTCGGCGATACTCCGCGCGGCGGCGCCATCGGGCTTCTCTTCCAGAATACCGGTGTCGGGCAGCGTCACGAGCTTGGTCAGGTACTCAACCCGCTTGGCGTAGGCGTCCTCGACCGTCAGCGCCTGCCAGGCGTCGAAGATCGGCTGGCCGACCTTGATCGCGCGGTCGACTTCGGCGCCTTGCAGGCCAAGGCCTTTGTACAGGCGGGGCAGGAAATCCGCCGGGCGCTTGTTCTTCGCGTTCAGCTTGGCGGCGAACCCTGCCACAAAGGCCTCGTCGCTCTCCACGCCGAAGGCATTGGCGCGGTGCAGCCGTGCGCCTTGCACGGTGGTGAGCAGTTTCCACACGGCGGCGATGCGCGTCGGCGCCGCCGCTTTCAGCTTCTCGTCGAGATTCACGTAGGGGCTTTGGGCCTTGATCACGGCGGCGATGGCGGCCTCGGGCACGGGCTTGTTGGCCAGCACCGCGGTGCGCAGGTCGGTCAACGCCGCTTCCAGGTCGGGCTGCGCCTTCGTTTGCGCGTCGCTGACGGCGGTCAAATCCTTCACCTGGTCGGCGAGGATCGTCTGCAGCCCCTTCTTTTGTTCATCGGTGAGCTGCAACCCGAGCACCGTGCGGTACACCAGAATCTGCCGCCCGATCGCGTTGGCTTCGCGCTCGTCCGACGTCACACTCTGCATGTTCGGGCGCGCGAACGCCCCCGCCGCCAGGGTGAGCAGTAGCACCCATGTCATTACACCACGCATGGCGTCAACCTCCGTTTACTTCGAACTGATTTGTTCTGTTAGACGACAAGCCTCCCCCCCGGTTGCGACGCGCGCGCCGGCAGGCGGGGGTGTTGAGGGATTGTTGAGGAAACGCGGGGCACACGAAATATCTCTCCGCCGTGCAGGGAAATACCCCGCCTCCGTCATATTGTATCCCGCATGAAACGCATCTGCGTACTGATGGCATTGGTGGCGCTGGGGATACTGGCGCCGGCGGGGTGGGGACAGTCGAGCGGGCCGTGCCTGACCGTCGAGGAGGCGCGGCAACTCACGCCGGCGCCCCCGGCGGCGGTGCCGCACGCGCAACCGGCAACAAAGACGCGCTACGTGCTCGGGTTGCCGGTGACGTATTACCCGAATAAGTATGACCCGGTAAAAACGGCGCGCTCCTTCGAGCGGCAGACGTGGAATACGCGTGCCTTTGCGGCGGTGTATATGCAGCGGCGGCCCAAGCTCGATCTCCTCTTCACGCTGCTCCTCTGGCTCGGGAAGGGGTGGGTGATCGCGCCGGTGGCGCTATGGCTGCTCTGGAAGCGTCGCGCGCTGCTCTGGCCGCTGGGCATCGCGCTGGTGACGGAAACCGTGGTGGTGAATGTATTGAAGGGGGTGTATGACATTGGGCGCCCCGGCGTTACCCTCCCCTACGTCCATCCGCTGGAGAGCGTATATTGGCGCGCCTTCCCCTCCGGCGACGTAGCCATGGTCTGCGCGCTGCTCTTCAGCCTCTTTCCCGCCTTCCCGTGGTGGGCGCGCGTGGCCTCCGTGCTCTTTGCCGCCCTCATCGCCGTGGAGCGCGTCTATGTCGGCGCGCATTTCCCGCTGGATGTCCTCACCGGCGCGGCTATCGGCACCGTATGCGCCTGCCTCGCGACCGGGGTGGTCTCTCTATGGCAGGTGACGCACACGCCGGCCACGGCGGAGTAGCGCGCGGGCGGTTTTTTTGCTCCCGTTGCAACACCAGGTGCCGCGAAATGCAGGAATGAGATGAAAGTCATCGAAGAGTAATATATCATCAATCGATGAGGAGGAAGTATGTGGAAGTTAGGATTACTGGTCACCCTATGCGCGGTGCTGCAAATCACCGCGTATGCCGCCAACCCCATGGTTACCATTAACGGGCATACCATGGTGAAACTGCACACATTTTGCCGTCAATTTGGCGCGGTCGCCGCACATGACACGACGACGAATACCTTCAGTGTGTCGCGCAACGCACACACCGTGTATCTGATCCCCTACAGCACGACCGCCTGGATCGACGATACCCAGGTCAACATGGAACACCCCGCGGTGACCATCGATCAGCACCTGTATGTCCCGCTGCGTTTTATGTGCCGTGCCCTCGGCCTGGACTGCACGTGGGGGCCGTCGTTTCAGACGGTGGTGATTGTTGACAACTTCACCCATACGCAGGTGACCTGGGGGAGAAGTACCGGGTGGGACGCACGGTCGCACATCTGGTCGCACCCCGCCACGTTCCGCATTTCCCTGTCCGTAACGGCGCCGCCACGTAAATCGTTCCATGGACACGCGCTTTCAACCGCAGGCATCCACACGAGCAGCATGGGGGGAAACCAGCCGATACACACGCACAGTCAGCCCGCCGGACATACGGTACCGGTCGTGCATGGACAACCGTCGACGCCCCATCATTCCACCATGGGAGTCAGTCATGGACAACCGTCGACACTCTTGCACCCTACCATGGGCATCAACCATGCACAACCGTCGACACCCCATCACTCCACCATGGGCGTCAGTCATGGACAACCGCCGACCACGCATAAGCCCACGACGATCTCCGCGCCGCCCCCTTCTCACGCGAAGAGTGATGCGGCCGCCGGCAGTCACGGCCATGCCTCCGGGGGAACCTCCCACGCGAGCACGAGTGCATCGAAGTCCGACAACAAAGACAATAAGCACCATGATCGGTGAGTTTTGACGTTAGTGGTGGAAGCGCGAAATGGGGGACAGATTCTGTCCCCCATTTCCTTTTGGTCGGTCGTAAATAAAAAATCCTCCGCGGTTTCTCGACCAGGAGGATCATTCCGATTGGTAGGGAGGACGGAATCTGGTATAACTATGCTACTACTTACCAGGGGGCCACTATGCCGAGCAGCGATTTTTCCGTGACCTATGATGCCGTGGCGGGCGCGCGGCTGTCCTGTGCGTTGGCGCACGGGGTGCAGTTGGCGGATGTGCCGGTGCGCGTGCGCTTGCAGGGGTCGCAGGTGTACTCCGTGTGGGGTGTCGTCGATTCCGGCGAAGGCGCGCCGGTATGGGCGGAGCCCGCGCTCGATCTGCTCGCCTTTGACGGCACCACGGTGTGTCCCGCGATGCTCGTGGACGTGCGTGAGCTGTCCGACGGGTACGTGCTCACCGCCACGCACGCGCGGATCGTGGTGGTGCTGACGCTGCGCCTGCTCGACGGTGAGCTGCAGGCGACCCTGGCGGTGCGGAATCCGCAGGGAGCCGGCGGGGTGAGCTTCCCCCTCTGCGCGGCCGAGTTGCGCTTCGAGGAGCTGACCGTGGGCCCCGGCGCCGAGTTCTACTGCGCGCACCCCTACGGCGGGCGCACGCACGGGCACGGGCGGGTGGCGGAGCTGCGCGGCCCGGGCGTCTCCTTCGTGCACGGGTGCATCGGGCAGGCGTTGCCGCTGACCTATCTGCACGACCCGGCGGCGTCGCGCGGGGTGGGATTCGAATTCATGCTCGACGAGCGTCCCATCTGCTGGCTGCGTCCGGGCGCCACGCCCGCCCACGCACATTGGTGCGTGAGTTGGAGTACCGACCGCCTGCTCACCCCCGGGCAGACGCACGCCTACGGTGGCACGCTGCGCCTAACCCCCTATACCGGCGACCCGGTGGCGCGCCTGCGCGCGTGGCGCGACTGGGCGGCAATCCGCTACGGGGTGCACTCCCCGGCAACCCCCGCCTGGGCGCGCACGGCAAATATCATCGAGTTCAACATGAACCCGGAGAACACCGAGCACCCCTTCACCCGGCTGGACGACCCGCGCTGCAAGGAGCAGTTGGAGCGCTGGAAGGCGATGGGCTTCACGGCTATCTTCGCCGTCTCCGACAACAACGTGGGCATCAACTGGCTCTCCCCGCTCGACTACGATCCCGCGCCGGCGGTGGGCGGTGAGGCGGGGGAGCGGCAGATGCTGCAGTGGGCGCACGACCTCGGCTTCCACATCTTCCTGTGGGTCACCACCGTAGGGATCGACCGGAATGCCCCTGAGGTCGCCGCGCACCCGGAATGGTTCACCCACCGCGCCGACGGCTCGCTCTTCTACGCGTGGGATTCCAACCCGGCGAACAACTTCGTGGGCTACGCGCCGGACGGCGACCCACTTTCCACCGGTTGGCGCGCATGGTTGAAAGACCAGGTGCGGCGGGTGGTGGGGCGCGGCTTCGACGGCGTCTTCATCGACGGGTGCATCCCGCGCGCCAGCAACCACGCGCGCTGGGCGTGGCCGGGGGAAAGCCGCAACGGGGTGGAAGACCAGGTGCGCGAGCTGGCCACGATGATGCGCGGGCTGGGCGAGGGGCTGATTACCTTCGTAGAAGACGAGAGCCTGGCGATGCAGGCGAGCTGCGAGATGACCGCGGGCCGGTACCACGCCGCCGCGCCGTTTTTCAAAAAGGCCTACTGGGATCACGGTATGGGCGGCGGGCCGGAGGCGCAGGTGGACCCGCCGTCGCGCATCCCGCCCGAGTTGGCGCGCGACTACCTGCGCATCCGCTACGCCTCGCTGTTGCCCGGTACGGTGACGAACGACATCGTCGAGGGGTATATCTCCGAAGCGGTGCGCCCGTGGGTGGTGCAGTCGCTGCTGGCGGGCACGGTGCCCAAAACGCACAGCAACTACCTGGCCACGCCGGAGACATACATCGCCATCGACGCCGACGAGCCGCCCGCGGCGGAAAAGGACCCCGCCCATCGTTTGCGCGGCACGGAGGAGTTCCTCGACCTCATGCGCTTCTGCCGCAACGAGCCGCTGGTGCGCGACACGCCGCTCTCCATCGACGGGGTGCTCGTCGACGGCGACGCGGCGGTGGTCGGATTGCTGCGCCCCACGCCGGAGCGCTGCCTGCTCACCCTCATCCAGTTCGCCGATCGCCCCGCCACGGTGACGGTGTCGCTGGCCGACCCCGTCGACGTGCCCGCGAGCGAGCGCGCGCGGGCCGGGGAGCCGCAGGATGCAGCCTGGACGGCGCGCGAACTGCTGCACGGGATGGTGGAGACGGCGCCGGTGCCGTCGGGTGCATTACCGCTGACCGTGACGCTGGGCGCGTTCGGCTTCCGCATCTTCGAACTGGTGCGAAAGGGCGTTTAGGCGCGGGGAAGCGGTGAAAGATAAGGGTAAGGTGGGGGCGCCGTACGCGTCCCCCGCCCTTTTGCCTATGACACGAATGCCGCTACGCCTCTGCCTCCTGCTCTTGCTGCTGCCCGCCGGGTTGCGCGCAGCGCCGGGTGTGCTCGCCGGGCAGGTGGTCACCACTGCACCGATCACCGTGCACGCCGGGCATTATGTCACCACGCCGGGGATGCCCGCCGCGGGCGCCCCGGGCGTACCGGTGGCGGGCGCCGTGGTGACGTTGCTGGGTCGCCACACCGTCACAGACGACGCGGGGCGCTTCCGTTTCGACCAGGTGCCGCCGGGCACATATACCCTCACCGCCGCGCAGTCGCAGTTTCGCGATCCGACCACCCTCACCGTCGCCGCGCCGGGCACCGTCAGCGTACCGCTGGGCATCGGGTATTATCTCGCCATCGGGGTGAGCCGCTACCACGACACGGAAATCGAACGCCTGGACAGCCCGCTGCACGATCTGCAAGCCGTGTCCGACGTGCTCTTTCGCGCCTTTCCGGGACGCACGGTGCTGCTGGCGGACGAGCAGGCGACGAAGGCGCAGATCCACGCCGTGTTGCGGCAACTCGCCGCGCAGATGCGCCCGCAGGACTTCTTCATCTTCTACTACACCGGCCACGGCGGTTCCGACTTGGACGACGCCAAGCGCTGGGTGGATTACCTGCTCCCGGTAGATAGCGACCTGGACAACTATAGCAACGACATCCGCGACCAGGAGCTGCTGGCCTGGCTGGCGCAACTGCCCGACCCGCACCGCGTGACCCTTATCCTGGACAGTTGTTACGCGGGCGCCTTTTTCACCGCACGCAAGGACGGCCTCCTGCCGCGCACCGAACGCACGGCGGACTTTCAGCGCCTGCGCACGCTGGGGTGCGCGATGCTCGCCGGCACGGACGCCGCCGAGGAGTCGGTGGATACGGAAGCAGGGAGCGTCTTCACCAACACGCTGCTCGACGGGTTGACGCGCAAACGGAAGCAGGCCGACGCGAATCACGACCGGCAGATCACCGTGCAGGAGCTGTTCAACTTCGCCGCGCCGCGCACCGCATCGGGGGCGCAGTATTTCGGGGAAGTGCAACATCCGCAGCTCGCGGCGGGGGATAACCCGGTACTGCTGCGGTATTAACCGCGACGCGCGTGCGGAGAAAGGCTCACCGCACGCGGCGTCGGAACTCCATCACATTTTTCGTTACATCGACGGCGACACCGGCGGGCATGCCGGCAACGTCTCCGGGGCAGGCATCGGCGCCCGACGCATCACGTGCTTGGTGCGGTGATGACGCATGCAGGAGCAGGTGCCCTTGGTGCGATGCATCCGCATGTGGCGCTTGGTCACGCCCTTCGTCTTGTGCATCGGCTTCGCGCAGGACGTCACGGCCTTCGTTTTGGCCATTACGCGCTTGTGGTGGTGTTTCTTCATGTGCCGCTTCTTCGTCGGAGACGTACTCTTCGTCTTCATCTTCGGCTTAGCGGCGGGCTTCACCTTGGCAGTGGGGGTCGTCTTGGGCTTCGTCGTGGACGACGTTTGTGCCGACACCGGCATGATCACGCTCGTGCACAGAAAAGCGAATGCGACGACCGCCATGAGCAGTATGCGCTTCATTCGGACAGTCCTTTCTCCGCGGGATGGACACAACGTCGCGCTGTGCCCTCAGAATCAGCATATCCACCGCGGGAGTAACGCGTGTTCGCTTCCGGGCAACCGTGGCGGGGGGAATGGACACGAACGGGGGTGGGGGTGGCAAAAGGAAGAGGCCGCCGGATATACCGACGGCCCGAAAAGTTGGTACCACACTCTGGGTGGACTTTCGCACTTCACGCCGTAAATTCCTGCCGATGAAGGGCTTGACTTCCCTGCCGGCGTTCACGCCGCCCGTGCCGCATGGTCGATGAGCACTTCCACGTCCGTGGGATTTA
>CAIYQO010000133.1 GCA_903928345.1 uncultured bacterium
CCATGGCGGTATCCCTGAAGGGGGTGGGGTAAGATACAATCTACTTCAGGTCAGCCCGCCATGGTTCCTTTCATAACGGGCCGTTGCTCCGGGGACAGAGGCAAGGCCGAGACGCGAGAGGAAAAGTGCGAAAGTCCACTGCTGATGGACGCCCCGCACTTCGGCGACGCGGCGCACTTCGCGCGGCACCTGCCTGCCGCGTGCCTGGCGGCGAACCCGGCGCCCTTCCGCGCGCGACCGCGGCTGGTGATCACCGGCCATTGCGGCTTTGGCCCCGACGCGCTGCCCGCGGGCTGCGGCACCTGCCACACGGCGGCCATGCACGCACGCCTCGACGACCTGGGCATTCCGCACCACTACGACAACACCCTCACGGTGCCGCATCGCTGGGACGCGGCGTGGGTGGCGCCGGTGGTGGCGACGCTGCTGGGGTGAGCACGCCGTTGATGAAGGTGATGATCTCCGCCGTCACCGCCGGGTCGCGCAGCAACTGCCAGTGGTTGAGGGAGTGCGTGGTGCAGGTGATGTTCGGCCCATGCAGCGCCTCCACACTCGCCTTGCTCACCACGCCGTCATTGGGTGCCGTCTCCAAAATGTCGTGACCGCCGGTGCCGACAACCATGAGGAAGGGCACGTCGGCGCGCGCGGGGTAGGGGACGTTGACGCGGGCGTCGAAGCCGTGCGCCCGCAGCCAGTGCACGGGCACCAGGTCGAATTTGCGCACCCCGCCGTTGGGCGCGCCGAGGCCCACCACACCCAGCACCGCCGGCGCCGGTTGCCACGCCAGGAAACGCCGCGCCACCACACCGCCGGTGCTGTGCCCCACCAGGATGAGGGGCCGTCCGCGCAGGCCGTTCTGCTCCAGATACGCGTCGATTTGTCGCGCCGGGTCGTCGGGGCTTTCGCCCATCGCCTCGTCGAGGGGGGTGACGATGGCCACGTCGCAACGCCCCCGTAGCGCCTGTTCCAGCGCGGGCTTGAGGTGGTAAAACTCGGTGGGGCGCCCGTAAAAGCCGTAAATCAGCAGCACCAGCGGCTTGTCGGAGGGCGGCGGCGGGGTGCAGTCGATGTGCGACGGCTCATCTTCGTGGTGCGAGTCGGGGAAGAGGCGAAAGCCGAAGTCGATGATCCGCATCACGAAGCGCGCGAACGCCCCCGGCCGCGCCTCCGCGGGCCGCGCATCGCCCACCACGCACAACATCAGCACCATCCCCAGGAGCAGCCACTTCATGCGGAGCCTCCGTGTGCATCGTCGGTTCGACGCCACCGGCTAAAGCCGGAGGCTGACGATCTCAAGCCGGTTAAAACCGGCTGTTCCCAAAGGGCGGACAGCGCGCTTCAGCGTGCTTGAGACGATCAGCCATCGGCTTCAGCCGGTGGCAGAGTGCTTACTTCCCTTGCTTCCGGTTGGCCACATTCCACACCTTGGCGGGCATGGCCCACAGGTCGATGAAGCCCTTCGCCAGGCTCTGGTCGAAGGTGTCGCCGGTGTCGTAGGTGGCCAGGTCGAAGCGGTAGAGGGAATTGGCCGACTTGCGGCCGGCGGCCATGCAGGTGCCTTTGTGCAGCTTCATGCGCACTTCGCCGGTGACGCTCTGCTGCGTCTGATCGATGAAGGCGTCCAGCGCGAAGCGCAGCGGGGCGAACCATAGGCCGTTGTAGATGAGTTCGGTGTACTTCTGCTCCACGCCCGCCTTGAAGTGCATCACCGAGCGCTCCAGACAGAGCGTTTCCAGCTCGCGGTGGGCGGCGATGAGGGTGACGGCGGCGGGGCATTCGTACGTCTCGCGCGACTTGATGCCCACCAGCCGGTTCTCGATCATGTCGATGCGGCCCACGCCGTGCTCGCCGGCCAGGGTGTTCAGGTTGACGACGATATCCTTCACGCTCATGGCGGCGCCGTCCAGGCTCACGGGGATGCCCTGCTCAAAGCCGATGGTCACGTAGCCGGGCGTCGCGGGGGCGTCGTTGGGGGACTTGGTCCACATCCATACGTCGTCGGGCGGCTCGTTCCACGGGTCTTCCAGGATGCCCGCTTCGCAGCTCTTGCCCCACAGGTTCACATCCAGCGAGTAGGGGCTGCTCTTGGTGACGGGGATGGGGATGCCATGCTGCTCGGCGTAGGCGATCTCCTGGTCGCGCGTCATGCCCCACTCGCGCACGGGGGCGTAGCTGCGCAGTTGCGGGAAGAGGCACTGCCAGGTAACCTCGAAGCGCACCTGGTCGTTGCCCTTGCCGGTGGAGCCGTGGGCCAGCACCGTGGCGCCTTCGCGCACGGCGATCTCGCCCACCAGTTGGGCGATGAGCGGGCGCGCCAGCGCGGTGGACACGGGGTAGCGCCCCTCATACATGGCGTTGGCCTTGATCGCCTTGGCGATGTACTCGGTGGCGAAGCGCTCCTTGGCGTCCACCACGAAGGCGTCCACCGCGCCGATGTTCAGCGCCTTCTGGCGGATGCCGTCGTAGTCGCGCTCCTCGCCCACGTCGATCGCCACGGCGATCACGTCCAGCCCCTTCTCCTGCTTCAGCCACTGCACCGCGACGGAGGTATCGACCCCGCCCGAATATGCCAGCACAACCTTCTCACCCATCGAAACCGCTCCTTTACCCGTTGCCGGGATTGTACGCCCTATGATACCGGTTGCGGGGAGGGGGGGTCAACCGGTGGCGGGCGAAGGCTACCAAAAAGTGCGATTTGGGATAATTAGGGACACCGGTAACTGTCCCTAATTTGTTCCCACCGCCGCCGGCGTCGCCTGGCTGTCCGTGCTGCGGTCGGTGGTTTTGTCTTCGCGGTAGAGGTCGAGCAGGGTGCCGTCTTGTTTGACGGCTTTGACCGTGAGCGTCTGGCCCTTCACCTCGACGACCAGGTAGTCCGGCTGGTCGAGGGGGTTGTAGAAGAAGGTGTTCCAGGGCTTCTTTTGCAGGTCGGCGTAGGTTTTGCCGCCGCTGCGCCCGGCGATGTAGTAGACGGTACCTTGCGCGGGGCGGGCCATGGCGGCGCCGTCGTGCATGGGGAAGGTGCGCGCGATGCCGTGGTCGTGGCCGTTGAAGACGATATCGACGTGGTGCTGCTCGAGCACGGGGCAGAAGGCGGCCTTCACTGTCGGATTCGCCCGATCCGCCTTGATGTCGTAGGGCGTTTTGTGGAAGAAGGCGAAGGTCCACGGCGTCTTCGACGCGGTGAGGTCGGCGTCCAGCCAGCGTTTTTGCGGCGTGAAGATGTCGCCGGCGGCTTTTTCCTCGTCCTGCTGGCTGTCGAGCACGGCGCAATGCACCGGGCCATAGGTGTAGGAATAGACCTGCCCCTTCAACCCGGCGGGGCCGTTTTGCGGGAGGGTGAACTGCGCCAGCCAGTAGCTCGGTTTGCCCGAGCCCGGCTGGCCGTACGTCTCGTGGTTGCCCACCACGGGCATTACCGGCAGGGATTCACCCACCCCGGCCAATGCGGCAAACCAGGCTTCCCAGTGCGCGCCGCTCTGCCCGGTATCCACCAGATCGCCGACGTTCACCATGAAGCGCGCGTCCGGGTTTGCGGCATAGGCATTGTGCACGGTGGTGCGCCAGAGCCCATACGGCGCCGTGCCGGTCGGGCTGGACTGGCTATCGCCGAAGACGAGAAATTTCACGTCGTGCGTGCGCGGGTCGGCGGTGGTGAAGGTATGCGCGTCGCTCCACTGCGCCCCGCCCCCGACACGGTAGGTGTAGCGCGTATGGGCCGTGAGGCCAGTGAGCGTGGCGGTGAAGAGGCAGACCGTGCCCAAATCGGTGGTGAAGTCGTGCGCCACCGCGGCCGCCGCGGCCTTCGGCACCCGCGCGTCGCTGTTCGAAAACTCGACCGTGCCCGTGGTGACCGACGTGTCGGTGCGCCAGGTGACCGTCATGGTGGTCGCCGGGTCGGCGGTCCAGCTTAGCGTAACGTGATCGGGGGACGCCGAGGCGCCGGCGGCGTACGTCGGCGCGCCGAGGACCACCACCAGCAGCAGCAGCAGCGCAACAAAGAACCGTGGCATGAGAACTCCTTCAGGGTGAGCTACATTTCCGTGCTGATGGTAGCAAAATACACCGCTTTTCCGCAAGGGGACGTGCGCCGCGCGGCGCGGTTGCGTCCCCCCGCGACCGGGCGAGCAGCTTCGCGGCCACGACAGGCGGGGGCGGGGTTTACGTGGGCGGCGGCGGGTGCATCTCTCGGGTACGAACGCATTTTTTCGCGTAAAGGAGAGACGCCCATGCGTCGAATAATGCCGATCCTCGCCGCGCTGTTGCTGGCGGGCGGGGCGCTGGCCCAATGCCAAACACCGCGCGCGGTGAATTTGCGGCCGTATCTGCAAGGCGAGGTGAACGAGGTCGCGGTGTTGACCGCGCAAGCCGACCGCCTGCAGACCCGCGGCGATGCCACCGGCGCGGCGTTGCTGCAGAGCTATATTCCCGATCATCAGCAGCAGGCGGCGCGCCTGCGCGAGGCGATCCGCAATGAGGGTGGGAATCCCGATACCGTGCAGCCCACCGGCACGCCGTATTTCGGTTCCCGGCTGGCGATGGTGCGCTATGACGAGCGCGCCCATGCCCGCGTGATGGCGCAGTACCAGACGCTGCTGAATCGCGCGACCACCCCGAGCGTGCGCACGCTGGCGATGCTGGGGTTGAACGGCGCCTCGCGCCACCACAACTCGCTGGTCGTGGTGCGCGCGTCGTCGATGACGACCCGGAGCGACCACCGTACCGCCCTCGTGGCGGCGCTGGCGCTGGAGCGGGGGGCGGTAGCCGATCTGCAGACCCAATCGGACCGCCTGACGGTGCTGGGGGACACCAATGCCGCCGGCACGCTGCAGGCCCTCGTGCCGCCGCATCAGCAGCAGATCGCGCGCCTGGAGCGGTTGCTCACCGAGGCCGGCGGGCATCCGGCGCAGGTGACGGCGCCGGTGAGCGCGGCGTTGCCGTCGCGTGATCTCATCCTGGCGAACGCGCACACGGAGAATCTGCAACTGGCGAGCACCTACACCCTGGCGATCAGCTATCTGCCCGCCGGGCCGATGGCCAACACCTTCGCCCAGGGGCGCACCGTCGCCTCGCAGGCGATGGCCAGCCTGGAAAACCGCACCACACCGCCGGTGTAAGCGGCACGACCGGGTGCACGCAGGAACCGACCTCCTGGTCGTGGAAAAGGTGAGGTAGATTACCGATCCCTAACCCGACCAGGAGGTACGGCATGGTGCGGATGCTCGGTGTGTGGCTGGTGCTCGCGGTGGCGGTGAGCGCGTGGGCCGCGGAGGCGCCCCCGGCGCTGGCGGTGCTGGTGCACGCGGAGGCGGGCGGCGAGGCGCTGGCGGAACCCTTCCGCACGCTGCTCGAGGTGGAAGCCTCACGCACGTGGGAAGGCGGACTGGTGGAGCGCACCGAGCTGGCCGCGCTGCTGAAGGAGCTGCAGCTCTCCGCCCTTTCCAGCGATGCGGGGACGGCGGCGGTGCAGGCGGGCAAAATGGAGCGCGCCGCCGACCTATTGCTCGCCCGCGTGCGCGCCGACGGGGTGCACGTGACGGTGACGGGCTTCCCGAAGACGGAGATCCTCTTCGATAAAAGCTACACCGACCGCCTGGAGCCGGAGTCGCTGGCCACGCGCGTGACGGCGGACGTGCTCACCGCGCTGCGCGGCAAGGCACGCGACCCCAAGCTGCCCTACGTCGCCGTGGGCGCCTTCTATTGCGTGGACCCGCACCTGCGCTTCATGGACTTCAGCAAGACGATCGAGACCACGTTGCGCGGCCAGGTGGGCAAAATGGCGGACGTGCGCCAGGTAGAGCGCCTCTTTCCCTCCGACCTGCTCAACGAATTCAACCTGGCGCGCGGCGGGCTCACGGTGGCGCAGGCCACCGACTTCAACGCGCCCCCCGCCGACCTGCTGGTCTACGGCGAGTGCGTGCCGCAAAAGAATCAGGACCTGCAGGCCGACGGGATTCTGCTGGACTGCACGGTGACGGTGGTCTCCCCCACGAACCTTCTCCCCACGGCGCAGACGACGATTACCGTGAGCACGAAGGACGTCACCCCGCTGGCGGGCGCCGCGATCAAGCTGCTCACCACCGCCGTCCAGAGCGCGCACGCCGCCCTGGACAAGGGCCAGGCACGCGGGTTTTCGACGGCGGAGTTCGAGAACTTCAAGAAGATGGCGTTCAAATTGATGCCGACACCGCCGCAGCCGGATGGCACCTTTTACACGCAGGGTGGGTATTACGGCGCGGGTCAATGGGGTCCGCAGGCGGAGTTGGAGCGCGCTTTGCGCATGCTCGAGTGCGCCTCCCTCTTTACCGGCGACGATGCCACCGTGCTCGACAATACTTCGACCGTGCTCGGGGGATTACAACAACGTGCAACGACGAAAGCGCTCAAAGACTCGCTGCAGGAAGCGCGCATGAACCTGGTGGAGCGCGCGTATCGACTGGCCAGCACGTACAACGCACGCGAGTTTTACGCCAACACCGGCCTCATGGACAGCCGCCCGGACGTGGTGCTGAACACCGCGCGACAGATCTGGAAGACGCGCACCGCGGAAGCCTGGTATGGCTCCTCCGTCGATAACGCCTTGCACAAGCTACTGGATAACGAGCCGGACTTCGCCAAACGCCGACAGCTCTTTTTCGATGCCGCGCCTGCGTATTTGAAGCGCTACCAGGGACAGCTATTCCTGCTGAGCGTGGTGCAAGGCGCTATCCGCGACCTGAGCGGCGCGACGGACGAGACGGCGCCCGTCCTCGCCGCGCATGCCGCCTTCGCCGACCGTCTCGTCGCCGCCAACGAGCCGGTGCTGCAGGCCTACGGCCACGTGCTGGCGATGGCGCTGGCAATGCGGCACAACGACCTCAAACCCGCCGGCACAAACGACACGACCTTTACCGAGCACGCCCGGCAGAGCATCGCGCTCATCCCGCCGCTCTTCGCAACGTATCATCAGGAGTTCAGTTGGTCGAACTACTGCCAGTATGTGGGGTATCTGCTCCTCAACCACGGCACGCTCTTTGCCGCAACGGAGTCCAAACGCACGGTGAACGATCTGGAGGACGCCTATCTCACCGCGCTGCTGAAGACGGACACCGCGACGCTTCTCGAAGTGCCGCACATCCTGCGCGATCTGCTGCCGGGGTTGCAGGAGCGCCATGAAGAGAAACGCGCCGTGGAGTTGCTGGATCAGGCGTTGGGCATGTATACGGTCGGCGGGGCGGGGGACAGCGATCGCCAGGAATTGACCCGCACGCTGAACCTGCTGCAGCAAACGCTCACCCCGCGTCCGCAACTCACCCTGGCGGGACTGACGCCCATCCCCTGCGACGATGGGAAGGCGGGCAACGTGGTGAAGCTGGTGTCGGCGCGGGACGGCATCGTGGGCCTGCGCGTGGCCAGTCACGTGCACGACGGCGGCAAGATCTTCCGCGTCGCGACCGGTCAGGCGCGTGCCAACGTGCTCACCCAGGTGACGGGCACCGTGTATGACGTGGCCTGCGCGCCGCACGCCATCGGCATCGGCACCGAGAAGGACGGTTTCCAGCTCCTCGACCCCGACACGCTGCAGGCGCAATCGTTCACGAAGGACAACTCACCGCTGCCCAGCAACCGCGCGTGGATAGTGGGCAGCGCCGGGAACGATTTTCTCCTCGGCATTCCCGATAAGGACAACCTGTATACCCTTTTCTATCGCCTCGACCCCACTGGCGGGAAGCTCACCACGCTCGACATCAAGCTCTCGGTGCACCCCGACTGGCGCATTAAGGAGGGGGATGCAAAAAATCCCGTCGCCGCGCAAAACTGGGAGCAGCGCACCGCCACCTGGAAGAACGACCGGCTCACGCTGCGTGTAAAACCCGTGAAGGACGCCGTAAAGAGCATCATCGTCAGCAAAGATGACGGCACGCCGGTATTCACATATCAGGGCTACGCGTTGAGCTATATCGATGACTTCGTTGTGTGGAAGGACTACCTCGTCTTCGCCACCGGCAACGGGTTGTACGTCGCCAAGCCGGGTACGAACACGCTGCGGTGCATCATGTGCGAGCCCGACCTGCTCTGCTACGCCTTCCTGCCCGTCGGCGAGCAGGCGTATCTCGGCACGAGCAGGGGGTTGTACCGCATGGGTGCGGAGCAGTTCACGAAGGTGGCGCTGTAAACGGCAACGGCCCCGTCCGGCAGGGACGGGGCCGCGCGCGTTGGTCTGCCCGTGCGGATTTACGGCAGCGTCGGCATCTTGGTGGCCGTGCTGTAGCGCAGATCCGCCAGGTCGTCGGGGGCGTCGCCGCTGAGGGCGCAGGTGAGCTGCCATTGCCATTGGAAGTGGTTGCTCTTCAGCAGCAGCAGGTTCCAGCCCTTGTTCAGCTTGCCGTCCACCACGGCGCGGCGGTTGGGCTCGGTGGTGAGGGTGCCGGTGTATAGGGTCGCGCCGTTCAGGTACGCGGTGACGGCGAAGGTGCCGGCGAAGATGTTCGTGCCGAAATTCAGGCGCACCGGGCGCGCGTCGGGGCTATACACCCAGCGCGCGGCGTAGGCCACCTCGAAGGTTTTGCCGAGAGTCACCTGCGCGAAGTCGAGGCTGCCCGGGTCGTTGCCACCGGTGTAATCCACGCCGGCCTGGTAGCGCGTCCAGGTCAATTGCGTGCCGTTGGCGTGGGTTTGCGGCGCGCCCAGGCCGTCGCCGTTGGCGAGTGCCGCTTCAAAGGGGAGCACCGCTTTGTCGGCGGTGAACTTCCCACTCGGCCACGCCTCGTTGCTGAGCATGCCGGCGCCGACAAGCCACGGGGCGGGCAGCGCGATGGGCAGCTCTTTTACCACCGCCCCCGCCGTGGCGGAGAGCGTGGCGTTTTGCGTCAGCCGATCCGGCGTGCCGGTAAGGGTGAAGGCCCCCGTCGCCATGGTCAGTTTGGCCGGGGTCGCCGTCCATCCCGCCGGTGCCTGCAGGCGCACGGTGACGGCGGGCGGGGCGGGGGTCCAGCCGTAGTGCACGATGTAGCGTACGTTGCCATCGGCGAGGGGCGTGGCGACCGGCTCCAGCGTGTAGGACAGCGCGGGGTAGCGCGTCGGCTGCGTGGTCGGGGACGGGTAATACTTCGCGCGCAGCGTCTGCGCGGCCGCGGTCTCACCCAGCCCCTGCAGCATCGCCGCGGCGATGGCGGCGTGGCCGAAGGTGTTGGGGTGCACGAAATCGATGTCGGGGTGGAAATCCGGCTGCATGGCGCGCCCCTGCCGCAGCAGCGCTTCCATCTCCTGCCCGGTGGACAGCAGCACGCAGTGTTGCGCGCGGGCGATCTCCGCGATGCGGGCGTTGAGTTCCGCGCGGACCACGTTCTTCGGCGACTTGAGGTCGTCGGTATGCAGCGTGATGGTCGCCAGCCCAATGAGGCGCGGCTTCACGCGCTCGCGCAATGCCGTTACCAGCCCGGCGTAACTGTCGCGCCAGCGGTTCAGCGCGGAGGGCTGCTCCGAGACGTAGGGGGCGAGGATGTCGTTCATGCCCAGCATGACGATCACGACGTCGGCGGGGTGATCCAGCGTGGCCTTGACGCCGAATTCGGGCAGGTCCAGCGTGCACTCGGTGTCGCGACTCCGCTTTTCCATGCCGGCCCAACTGCCGACGGACTGCCCGCTGCCGCCCAGCGGGATGAGCGTGTTCGTCCAGTCGGGGTGCACGGCGAGCAGCCCCTCGCGCAGCAGATTGACGTAGCCTTGCTTGGATCGCCCCCCCTGGCCGGTGATGCTGTCGCCGACGAAGACGATGCGGTCCGTCGCCCGCAACCCCCCCACCGGCTCCGCCTGCGCGGCGCCCAGCAATCCGAACACGCTCAGTAGACACACCCACAAATACACGCGCATGGCCGCTCCTTCTCCCGTTTGTCGGGCGGGGAGAGCATACACGAAGACCCCCGCGCCCGTCAAAAGGGTCGTGATTGGATGTGCGCGCGCGTCTTGCTCGATGCACGTCCGCCGGGGCGGGAGGGTGTTACCTGCCGTATGTGTCGTATGCTGCTATTGACAACGCAAGCGAAGCGTGTTATTATCAAACATATGTTAGCACAGATCACAATTTTTCTGCTTTACGCCGCTGTAGTGATAAGCGAAATGCTCAGGCGTCCCCTGGTCGCTGCGCGCGCGGAAACGTCCCGCACCGCCAGGCGTATCTCTCGCTACGGCGCGGTGTGACCGCGCGATGCCTCTTCCCTGCCTCTGATAGCCTCCCTGTCAGCGGACATCTATACATCGCGTGGCTGTCCATGCATAGGTGCCCGAGCCCTCTCGACAGCCCGATTCCGTATGGATACGTCTGAGGAGGCGATTGATGGATGCAATTCTTCTGGTTGCTGGATTCGACACACGTTTACTGCCGTTAACGAAACAGCGGGTCAAGCCGTTGCTGCCGCTGGCCAATATTCCCTTTACCGAGCGGACGATCGGCTGGCTCGCGTCGGCCGGCATCGAACACGTGATTTTGAACGTGCAGTATAATACCGCGCAGTTTGTCGAGCACTTTACCAATAAGGAACTCGGCGTGCGGATCACGTTCGTCCAGGAAAAGCGGCCGCAAGGCACGGCGAGCGCCCTGCGCCATTGCGCGCGGCACCTGCAGTCGACCCAATGCCTGGTGGTCAACGGCGATATCTTCACCGACCTGAATCTGCCCGCCTTCATGACAGCCCATCGCCGCACGCACGCGCTGGTGACTATCGCGTTGAATTCCGTGACGGACCCCGCCCGCTTCGGTCTCGTCGAAGTGAACCCCGACATGGGCATTCGCGCCGTGACGGAACAGCCCGCGGGTGACGCGGTGCTGAGCAACGAGATCAACGCCGGGGTGTATCTGCTGGAGCGCCGGGCCTTCGAGCATTTCCCCGCCGGCGCCACGTCGCTCGAGCGGGATGTCTTCCCGGTGATGCTGCAACAGGACTTGCCGCTGTTCGGCTTTCGGTCGCGTTCCTATTGGAGCGACCTGGGCACACCGCAAGAGTACCTGCAAGCGCACCAGGAGATCCTCAACCGCCGGGTGATCGTGGCGCTGCGCGGCACCGAAATGAAGCCGGGGGTGTGGGTCGGCGACTATACGCGTATCGCCGCCAATGCGCTGCTGCGCGCGCCGCTCCTCCTCGGCAACCGTGTCACTATCGAAGCCGGGGCGGTGGTCGGCCCGAACGTGGTGCTCGGGGATAATGTCCATATCGGCCCCCAGGCGCGCGTGCGCGACAGTGTGCTCTGGGAAGGCGCGGATGTCCAGGCGAACAGCGTGATTGCCGACACCGTCGCCGGGCAGCAGGCCCAGCTCAGCGGTGTGATTACGGGAGGGCTCTGCGCCGATTTCGGGACCCTCGACCACACCGTGCCCGTCAGAACCCGCGCGCGGAGCACGAAAGACGCGGCGCCCGCGGTGAGCCTGCCGACGGCGTAAGCCGGCACGTAGCTGCCGACCAATAGAGAAGGGCCCCACGCGCTAGCTCGTGGGGCCCTTTTGCTCTCAAAATCTTGGTACGCCCGGCAGGACTCGAACCTGCGGCCTCTAGGTCCGCAACGTGGTCAAGGGGCCTTCTGATAGCAAACAATAACGTCTCATCGTGCTCAAACATAGCAAACACGTGGGACGTGAAATGGTTTGCATCGGAGTGAATCAGTCCCGCCTGTGCACCATTTTGTGCACCTGATCCGGTGGGTGGCGTAGAGGTCACCCACCGGATTGTGCTTTTCGTTCACCTAAAAACGGATCATCACGTTTGACCAGTGGATCAAGCCACGCCACCTTCTCCTTTGCCCACGCGATGTAATCCAGCGCGCCGCACGTTCTTTGTCCTTGCCGCGGATGCAGCGGCATCGGAAGTAGTAGTTGTTACCGCTTTTGCGGTCGAGGCGTTCGGCATGGTGAGTATCCCGAAAATGGTGCCGACGGGGATAGAGCTCTTGGTCATAGCGTGTTTGCGGCCTTTCATGCCGTCCTGTATTGAATTGATAGTCGAGAGGGGGGAGTTGGTGAAATTCGCCGAACTGCCTGTCGAAGATACGCATGTTTCGCGGCGTGTGCAGCCGCAGGAGGTGGATTTGCCCCGCCGGAGCGAGTCGAGAAGTACGTCGCGTTCGGTTTCACCGCAATCGCAAATGCAGCGGACGATCCAGCGGGCACCTTTGCGCATCGGCGTCGCCACGGGAGTCCAGAGGCCGTACGTCGCCTGAAGTGCTGGGATAGGCAGTGTTGGGGCATCGGCAAGCGTCGTTGTCTGCACCAGACCGAGAAGTGGCTC
>CAIYQO010000134.1 GCA_903928345.1 uncultured bacterium
ACGGTGGTCGGCGGCGGCGATAACGGCGGTGCCGCGCCCGCCACACCGGCAGCCCCCGCCGCCCCGGCGGCGCCTGCGGCCGGTGATAACGGCGGTGCGGCGGCCCCCGCGGCTCCGGCTACCCCCGCGGCCGGCGACGCCGGCGGCACCACCCCCGCGGCCGGCGATGCTGGCGGCGCGACGACCGGCGGCACCTCCGATACCACGAAAAACGAGCCCCCGCCCCCGCCGAAGCCCACCAAGGAGGCCATTCGCGCCCTGGTGGCGGACGGCAAAGCCACCGACGCCGAAGCGCAATACCTGGAATGGGCCTCCTACTGGCGGGAAGACGACCCGTCGCTCATCGCCATCATCGAACACGCCGTGCTGTTGCAGCAATACCGCGACGGGAAATTCACCGCCCTTATGGGGCTGGTGCAGGCGGGCGACCCCGATGCCCGCGACGTGCTGCGCTCGGTGGTGCTTTCCAACGGCAATGCGCTGCAACCGGAGGACTACGCCGAAGGGATTCGCCTCATGGGCGATTACCACGAGCAGACCACCCTCAACACGCTGCGCCTGCTGATCTACCATGAGAACCCGAAGATCGTGCTGGCGGCTATCGACGCCATGGGCGACCTGGGCGATAAGCGCGTGGTGAACGACCTGGTGGCCCTCTTCGACGACGCCGATTTGGAACGCAGCGTGCACCTGGGCGCCGCCCTGCGCAAGCTGGGCGCCTCCGCGCTGGTACGCACCCGCTTCGTCGCGAAGTTGAAGTTCCCGCAGGCCGGCGAAAAAGAACGCGCCGCCCTCACGCTCGCCGCCGCCGGCATCCCGGACGGCTGGACGCTCGTGCACCAGATGCTCGTGTCGAAGACGGACACCTACTACCCGCTGGTGGTCACCACGCTCATCGCGCTGCCCTCCGACGAGAGCCGTGCCTTCGTGCAGCGCGCCCTTGCCGGCAACGAAGCCGAACAACTCGCCGGCCTGGAGAGCATCGACTTGCTCTCCGACAAGAACCAGGACGCGACGCTGCTCGATTTCCTGCGTGACACCACCCGGCCGCTGCCCTCGCGCCTGAAAGCGATCAGCCTGCTCATCAAGCGCCATACGAACATCGCCGCGCACGACTTCCGCACGATGGCTTCCGCCATCGAAGGCGTGGATCCGGCGGTGAAGGCTGCCTCCATGACCGCGCTGCCGATCTACCTGGATATCTTCAGCGTGGACGAGCGCGAAATGATCCGCCAGCGCTTCGACGCCAAAGACGAGATCGTCGCCCGCGCCGCCCGCATCGCCCTCTTCCAATACGCCATCAACCCGCCGGTGGTGAAGGTGAAGAAAAAAGGGCTGTTCGGCTAATCTACCCGGAGAGACACGCATAACACAGGGGCGTCCCGATAGCTCGGGACGCCCCTGCGGCGTTTTCTATACGACGCATTAATATACCGTGTGGGCACGCAGAAACATGGCGATGGCATCTTTGCTGGCACGGTTCTCGGCGACGGCGAAGACCAGGTCGCCGAAAGCATCTTCATCGGCGTATATCTCGATGCCATTCAATGCCAGAAAGAGCAACGCCGCTGCCGCACCCACGCGTTTGTTACCGTCAACAAAAGGATGATTGCAGACGATGACGTAGAGATACGCCGCTGCCATGGCAAAAAGGTCGGCGTGGAAGAATGTATCGCCAATACCGGCGGCCGGACCAGCCAGCGCCGACCGCAGCAACCCCTCGTCCCGTATCCCCGCCGTCCCCCCGTACCGTGCGATCATTTCCTGATGCAGGTAAAGAAGGTCGGTGAAGGTAAGGAAATCCGGTGTCATGCCTGCCCGCCCAATCGGCGTAACATGCGACCATTCCGGTGATGAATCCCCTGGACCGCCTGCTCGACCTTCACCTGACGATCGCGCACTGGTGTCACGGTAAGGTTGCTCCCATCCGTGGATATTTCCAACTGCGTTTCGGCGGTGATCTGCAACAGATCCAGCACGGCGCGGTCGATAACCAGGGCCAGGCTATTCCCATGGCGAGTGAGTTTCTTAATCATACACGCTCCGTAACGACGATAGTATCTACAGTGTAGTACCACGTAGTGCGTGATGTCAATCGAATACTTTCACCAACCCCACGTCCGCAGCTCCTCCGCGAAGGCGTAGGCGGTCAGGTCGAGGTGCACAGGGGTGATAGAGATTTTGCCCGACATCACCGCGTCGCCGTCGCTCCCCTCCCCGGCGCTGTCTTCGATAATCTCTCCGCCCAGCCAGTAGTACGGGCGGCCGCGCGGGTCGTCGCGGCGCTCCACGCGCTCCTCGTAGCGGCGTTTCCCCTGGCGCGTGATCGCCACACCCTGCAGCTCAGCCTCGGGCAGGTTGGGCACGTTCACGTTGAGCAGGATATCCGACGGCAGCCCGTGCTGCAACACCTGCCGCGCCAGCGTCACCGCGAAGTGCGCCGCGGTGGCGAAGTGCGGGCTCTCGTAGTCGGCAATCGAGATGGCGATGGATGGCTTCCCGCAGATGGTGCCCTCCATCGCCGCCGACACGGTGCCGGAATAGGTCAGGTCCTCGCCCAGGTTCGGGCCCAGGTTGATGCCGGAGACCACCAGGTCGCACCGCGACATCAGCGCGGTGACCCCGAGCACCACGCAGTCGCTCGGGGTGCCGTTGGTGGCGTACCCGTGCCCGCCCCACGGCAGGCGCACGCGGTCGGCGCGCAGCGGCTTATGCAGCGTGATGGCGTGGCCGCTGGCGCTGCGCGGCCGCTCCGGTGCCACCACCGTCACCTCGCCCACCGCCGCCAGCGCTTCCCGCAGCGCACTGATCCCCTCCGCGAAGATCCCATCGTCGTTCGTTACCAAAATCTGCGGCCGTGTCTGCGTCATCGTTACTCCTTTGCCCGGTATCTCTTTCCGGTTCCGGGGGTGGGATTCCTGCCGGGGGAAGGAGCGAGAAGCATGACCAGGGTGACCGAGGTTGTCCCGGTATTGCACCCCCGTTCCGCGTTTCCCATCTTCCTGCTCCGCGCTCCTCGCTCCTTGCTTCTCTTCACGACTTGCGCCCGGCGCCATTTTCTCGTATCCTTCAGGGGAAAAGACGGCGCATGGCGCCGGGAAGGTGGATCGCATGGGATTCGGCGGCATGGGCGGTGGTCTGGGCAAGATGCTCATGAAACAGATGGAAGAGATGCAGCGCAATATGGAGCGCATCCAGGCCGAGTTGGGGCAGGAGCGCATCGCGGCGACGGCGGGCGGCGGCATGGTGACGGCCACGGCCAACGGCATGGGCACCCTGGTCGACCTGCAGATCAAGGCGGAAGTGGTGGACCCCGAGGACGTCGAAATGCTGCAGGACCTGGTGCTGGCGGCCGTGAACGAGGCGTTGGAGCACGCGCAGACGCGCCGCGAGGAGCGTATGGGCGAGGTGACCGGCGGCCTCAACGTGCCGGGCATGGGTCAACTGCCCGGCATGTTCCGGTAACCACCGATGGCTACACCAGTGGTGATGAACCCGGTGGCCTACAACACCGGGAAATGGATCTCGCGCTTTTTCGCCTGGTTTTACGGGCGATTGCGCATCATCGGGGCGGAGAATATCCCGCGCACCGGCGGGGTGATTATCGCCCCCAACCATACCAGCTACTTCGACCCGCCGCTCGCGGGTGGATGCGGCCCGCGTTCGACCTTCTTCATGGCGAAGGCGGAGCTGTTCCGTATCCCGGTGATCGGGAAACTGATCGGCATTGTGGGCGCCTACCCGGTGAAGCGCGGCACGGCGGACCGCGAGGCGCTGCGCCGCACCGACGAGCTGCTGAAGGGCGGCAAGGCGGTGACGATCTTCATCGAAGGCGGCACCAGCGATGACGGCCGCCTGCAGGAGCCCGAGTTGGGCCCGGCGATGATCGCGCTGCGCGCCGGGGTACCCATCGTGCCCACGGCGATCATCAACGCGGATAAACTGCTGCCGAAGGGGAGCAAGTTCTTCCATTTCACGCGGCTGACGGTGATCTACGGCGCGCCGGTTTCCTTCCCCCACCTGGCGGGGAAGACGACGGACCGCGCGGCACTGCGCGAGGTGAGCACCACCGTGATGCGCCACATCGCCGACCTGATGCGCGCCCACGGGGCGCCGGAGCGCGTGCCGGAGGGGTATCTGGAAGCCGTGGAGGAGGCGACCAATGCTTAACCCGCCCGTGGCCGCGGCGGACGAGACGCTGCTGTCGCCGGAGTTCCTGCGCAAGCTAGAACAGCTCACGCTGGTACTCGGCAAGACCTTCGCCGGGCGGTTGCAGGGGGAGCGGCGCAGCATCCGGCGCGGCAACTCGGTGGAGTTTGCCGATTTTCGCAACTATACCCACGGCGACGACTTGCGCTACGTGGACTGGAACGTCTACGCCCGCCTGGAGAAGCTCTTCCTCAAGCTCTTCGTGGCCGAGGAAGACCTGCAGCTCCACCTGCTCATCGACACCAGCCGCTCGATGGGTTTCGGCGCGCCGGACAAGCTCCACTGCGCGCGGCGCATCCTGGCGGCGCTCGGGTACATCGCCCTCTGCGGCATGGATCGCCTGGCCGTCACCGCCATCACGGATCGCCTGGGCGCGCGGATGCGCGAGCTGCGGGGCCGCGGCAACGCCTTCCCCCTCTTCTCCTGGCTGCAGGGACTGCGTGCCGACGGCGCCACCGACTTCACCCGCGCGCTGCAACAATACACCCTGCTGGCGCCGCAACCGGGGTTGGCGGTGGTGGTCTCCGACTTCCTGGCGCCGGGCATCGAGGAGGGTGTGCGCGCGCTGGTGGGGCGCAAGTTTTCCGTGACGCTCATCCAGACCCTCGCGCCGGAAGAGATCGAGCCGACTCTCACCGGCGACCTGCGCCTGGTGGACGCGGAGACGGGCGAAACGCGGGAGATCACCGTCACCAGCGGCCTGCTCGCCCGCTACCGGCAACGCCTGGCCGCGCACCATGAGCTGCTGGAGGCGTTAGCCCACCGCTACGGCCTCAATTACGTCCGCACCGTCACCGACGAACCCTTCGAAAACCTGATCCTCAGGTATTTAAAACAGCGCCGGGTGGTAGAATAGAGACGTATACAATGTTGTATGTTGAGTTTTGAATTTTGAATTGAGGGGCTGGTGGTCCGATAATGGCGGTGTGGAAATACATCAGGCTTCCTACTTCAAAATTAAAAATTCAGCATTCAACATTTCCTAAGAAGCCGTTTGAAAACGCCTACTCCTCCGGTCAGCGCTGCTCTCCCCAGCGCCTAGCGGTCGCTTCCTGTCCTGGTGTCTGCGACCGCCGATGCGGTCCGCCCGGTGCCGGTGGCCGCCGATTGCTTGTCACAAC
>CAIYQO010000135.1 GCA_903928345.1 uncultured bacterium
AAGGTTGTGACAGACACCAGTACGATACCGATTGGGCCGCCATCCATACTGGACAGGCGGCCCACATGCTTAGAGGAAGATGCGCACAGAAAACCCATCTGGAAAAAAGAGCCGCGGACGGTTTATCTAAACTTCAGATTTCTAGTTGGTGTATAATATGTTAATATACAATTGTATGTATTCTTCAATAGGCCACTTAGAAACAATTCAACCCTTATACTTTCCCAGCCATCTGGGTATAAAGTAATGCTTTTTTTGATAATGCCGATCATTGATTTGTCTGGGCAGATAGTGAGATCAATATTAGATTTGGCTAATGGAAATGACGAGTCAACTTTTAGTGATAAATGAATATATTGAGAAAAGAAGCGATTGGTTGGATTGTGTATTGCAATATTGATCGGAACTGTTGAACTATTAGCAACGAATGTCAATATTGGTTGATTACTTGCACTTTCACCATTAAGGATAAATGACAATTCCGGCTGGGCTGATATACTAGTCGCACTTGCATTCAAAATTGCCCAACGAACCCATTTCTCAAGCTCGGATACAAGGTATCCAATGTCTTGATATTTAATATGGGGATAATGACTAGTGTCGAACGGTAATTTTGTACCTGTTTTTGCTATGTGTAAAATTCGTTTGTTTAAAGCACGCGCATATCCGAGTTCAAAATATACATTTGGGTTTTCTGAAGATAATTCAGCAATCACAAAGTCGGCTTTATTAATTTGGTTGTATATACGTTCTACCATATCTTCGTCATAAACTTGCTCGTCGACTCTTTCGCAATAAGCACCAGCTTTGTGGCAAGCCTCTTTGATGCCAAGTTGATAGATATCCTTATAGATAGGATCAAAAGGCATTATTACAAACGCAAATGTCTTTGGGCTACTCTGTTCTTCTTTACTAGCAGAGAGGAGATCAATCTCGTTCATATATACTCCTTGTTTGTTATCCCGTTCCTACCGGCTCCCGATGGTCCGCCAGCCGGACGCTGACGATCTTCGAGACGCCGGCTTTTTCCATGGTGACGCCGTAGAGGACGTCGGCGGCTTCCATGGTGCCTTTGTTGTGGGTGATGATGAGGAATTGGGTGTCGCGGGTGAAGTCGCGCAGCACTTCGGAATAGCGGCCCACGTTGGCCTCGTCGAGGGGGGCGTCGATCTCGTCGAGCACCACGAAGGGGCTGGGTTTGACGCGCAGCATGGCGAGGAGGAGGGCCAGTGCGGTGAGGGCGCGCTCGCCGCCGGAGAGTTGCAGCAGGTTCTGGTTGCGCTTGCCGGGTACGGTGACGTTGATCTCGATGCCGCTCTCCAGTACGTTGGTCGGGTCGTCGAGCTTCAGCTCGGTGGCGCCGCCGCCGAAGAGGCGCAGGAAAAGATCCTGGAACTCGTGGGCGATGGCGGCGAAAGCGGTGAGGAACTTCTCCGTGCAGGTGACGTCGATCTCGGTGATCACCTTCACCAGCGTTTCGCGCGCCTCCATGAGGTCGGCGCGTTGCGTGGTGAGGAAGCCCAGGCGCTCGCGGATGCGGTCGAACTCTTCGATGGCGCCCAGGTTCACCGTGCCCAATTCGTCGATGGCGCCCTGCAGCTCCTTCAGGCGCACGACCGCCGCGCCACGGTTGTCCACCGGCACGGCGCGTGCCAGCGCCTGATCGGGCGTGAGGCGGTAGTCGTCGAAGAACTGGCCTTCCAGGAAGCCGAGTTCCGTCTCCACCTGGGTGAAGCGCAGGTCGGCGCGGTGCAGGCGCCCCTGGCATTCCTCGATCGCCTCACGGCGCGCCTTCTGCTCTTCCAGGTTGGCGGCGATGCGCTCCAGCAGCGCGGTGCGGCGGCCACGGGCGGTATCCAGGTCGCCGGCGGAGCGCGCGTAAGCTTCGCGCTGGCGCAGCAGCTCTCCGACGGCCTCGCTTTGCTGCACGGCGCCGCGTTCGATCTCCGCCGCGAGGGCGGCGATGGCCTGCGCGTTCTGCGCCAGGCGGGTTTCCAATGTGTCGCGCAGCTCGGCGGCGCGGCGCGCGGCCTGGGCCTGGGCCTGCGCCTGCCCGCGTGCCTCGGAGAGGGAGAGGCGCAGCGCGGCATAACGCTCGGAGACACCGTCGCGGGCGCGCTGCTCGCCGGCGAGGGCGCGTTCCGCCTCCGCCACGGCTTCCTCCGCCGTGCGTTGGGCCACTTCCAGCGCGGAGAGCGCTTCCTGGTGGCGTGTTTCCTCGGCGCGGGCGTCCGCCGTTTCGCGGGCGATCCAGGCGGCTTCCTCGGTCAGCGCGGCGGCGCGTTCTTCGTGGGCGGCGATGTCGCGCCCCACGGCGGCCACGGTGCGCTCGGCTTCCGCCACCGCCACCGCGTGCCCCTCGTCGGCTTTCGTCAGCGCGGTCAACTCGGCGTCCAGGCGTTGCACTTCGGCAGCGGTTTCCTGCCCTTTGCGCGCCAGCGTGTTGGCGGCACGCTCCAGCGCGGCGACCTTCTCCGTCATCTCCAGCAGTTCGCGTTTGCGTTTCAGCAACCCGCTGCCGCGGCCCTGTGAGCCGCCGGTGATGGCGCGCGCCGGGGTGACTAGTTCGCCTTCCAGCGTCACGATGGACTTCCACCCGCGCGCACGGTCGGACTTCGCCAGCGCCAGCGCGGCGTCCAGATTCTCCGCCACGATGATGCGCCCGAGCAGGTGCTGGGCGATTCTCGCGTAGCGCGCGTCGATGCCGATCAGGTCGGTGGCCAGCCCCAGGATGCCCGGCGCCGGAGCGACGTTGGCGCACGGCGACGGATTGATGAGGTCGAGGGGCAGGAAGGTGGCGCGGCCCGCCTGGTGGCGCTTGAGGAAGGTCACCGCGTCGCGCGCGGCAGCTTCGGTATCCACCACGACATCCTGCAGATTCGCGCCGAGAGCGACCTCCACGGCCGTTTCCAGTTGCGCGGGCACGTCCAGCAGCTCGGAGACGGCGGCGAAGTCGCCGCGCAATTGCCCGGCACCCGCCGCGGCCATCACCGCGCGCACGCCCGGGAAGTACCCCTCGCGCGACTCTTCCAACTCCTGCAGCGTGCGCTGGCGGGCGCGTACCCCGGCTAATTCTTCGCGCGCGGCGTGCTCGTCGCGGCGCAGGGAGGCCTGTTTCTCCGCCTGCCCCTGCCGCGCGCGGCTCGCTTCCACCCGTTTCGCAATGCCTTGCTTGCGCGCTTCACTGCGCTCCTGCGCGCGGGTTTGCGCCTGCGCCAGCGTCTGCCGGCGCTCCGCCAGCCTACCCGCCACTTCGGTCTGCTCGGAGGCGATGCGCGTGGTGCGGCCCTCCGAGGTGCGCAGCAGCGATTCTACCCGCGCCAGATCGTTGCGCACGCGCGCGGCGGCGTCCAGTGCTTCCAGATACGCGCCCCGGCGCTCCTGAATTGCCTTCGCCCCCGCGTTCACGGCGGCGGCGGCGCTTTGCAACGCGGTGTCCGTCTCCGCGATCTGCGCCTCGATGCCCGCGATCACTTCACGCAGACGCGCCTGTTCCGCCTCGGCGGTGGCGATCTCCGCGTCGAACTGCCCGGTCTGGCCCTCCCAATCCGTGCGTTCCGCCTGCAACCGCTCGCGTTCTTTACGCGCATTGGCTTCCTGCTGCTTGAGCAGCGCCAGCCGGTTCTCCGCCGTCTGCACCGCGGCGGCCAAACGGCCATCCACCCCGCGGCGCTCTTCCAGCTCGTCTTCCATCGCCTGCAGTTCGGCGCGCAGCGTGGCCTCCGTCACTTCCACCCCGTGCAGGGCGTGGCGCAGCCCCTCCAGCTCCTGCTGCAGCTCACCCTCGCGCTCCTTGGCGCGGGCCAGGCTGCTCTGCAGGCCTGTGTATTGCGCGACGAGGAGGGAGAGCTGCAAGTCCGTCAACTCGGCGTGGAAGACGCGGTATTCGCGCGCCTTCTCCGACTGCTCTGCCAGCGGACCGACCTGCGCTTCCAGCTCCTCGATGATATCGCTCACGCGCAGCAGGTTCAGGCGGGTGGCTTCCAGCTTACGCAGCGTTTCCTTCTTGCGGGCTTTGTACTTCGTAATCCCCGCAACCTCTTCGAAGAGCGCGCGGCGGTCCTCGGAGCGCGTGGAGAGGATGGCGTCCACCTCGCCCTGGCTGATGATGGAGTAGGACTGCTTACCGATGCCGGTGTCCATGAAGAGGTCATGCACGTCGCGCAGGCGCACGGGCACGCGGTTAATGAGGTATTCCGACTCGCCGGAGCGGAAGACGCGGCGGGTGACGGTGACTTCGGTGTAGTCGGTGGGCAGCGCGCCGTCGGCGTTGTCGAGGGTGATGTGCACCTCGGCCATGCCCAGCGCCTTGCGCACGTCGGAACCGTTGAAGATGACGTCGGTGGACTTGGCGCTGCGCAGCGACTTCATCGCCGTCTCGCCGAGCACCCACAAAATCGCGTCGCTGATGTTGCTCTTCCCCGACCCGTTGGGGCCCACAATGGCAACGATGCCGGGGCCGAATTCCAGGTCGGTGCGCTCAGCGAAGGTCTTGAAGCCGTATAGTTCCAGGCGTTTGAGATACATGGGATGTTCCAACGGCGGAGGCACGCCGTCCGGTACAGTATACGGGAGGGTGGGGGAATTGGCAAGGCGGGCCGCCAATCGTACGCGTGCTCGTGCTCGTAATCGTACTCGAAAAGAGTGTGGGGTGGTAATTCTCATGGATGAAAGGGATGGGATGGATGGGGGTATTGTTGTAGAGGCTTACGGCTGCCGGGATCATGCGCACAAAGTCAGAGGCCAGGAACCCATCTGCTGCCAGATAATCCCATTTATCCCTTTCATCCCTGTGAATTATCAACCTCCACCGTTACCCGACAACAGATAAGGTTTAAACCGTTCCCCCATCAAGGAAATCTCTTAATCCCCCCAAATCCCGGTTCAGACTACTTCAAACTCGCCGGCACGGGCAGGCAGATGCGCACGTGGGTCATGTCCTGCAGGGCGGTGTTGCCCCATTCGGGGAACTTTTTGTTCAGGTCGGGATCGAAGGCGAAGGCGGGGAGTTCCTGCCAGGGGCCGTTGCTCATGCGCACTTCGATGTGGGTGCGCGAGGTGACGCGGTGCAGCCAGTCGGGCGAAGCGACGTCATCCTCCGCCCACTCCGGGCGCAGGTAGCCGAGGAAGAGGGGCGCCACGCCTTCCCACGACGGGTCGCGGGCGTCCAGCGGGCCGACCACCATCCACTGGGTCATCGTGCGCGCGCGGGTCATCTCCGGGCTCATGGCGTGCTCGCGCGGGAGGATCTGGAAGCCGGCGATGGACCCGAAGACGGAGGTGGAGACGTCAATTACCCCGTTATGGTTGGCGCGCAGCCGGCCCACGCCGGTGTATTGCGTGCCGGTGAAGCGTCCCACGCCTTCCACGGGCTTGAGCACCTGCCCGATGACCGTGCGCGTGCCGTCCCACGCCTCTTCGGTGATGAAGCCGCCGAAGCGGTTTTCAAATTCGAAGTAGCGCGGGCTGTCCACCGCTTCCATCACCGGAATCACCAGCACGTCGCCCTTGTGCGGCACGTAGCCGTCCGTCATACGCGTCAGTTGGGCGCCCGTCTGCAGGTAGATGGGATTGCCGAGGATCGGCGCCCAGTGCCCGCCGAAGAGGGTGGTGCCGCCGGGGATGTCGGTGTAGATGCTCGCGTCGGGGGACATGAAGGACTGCAACTTGCGCCCGGCTTCCGTCATGTCTTCCTTCGGAAGTACCGAAAAAACCACCCCACGGTCGGCGGTGGCGTTGTAGCCGGTGCGGATGTGGATGGCGTTGACCGCCGTCGCGCTTACCGCGCCGATGGGCGCCCACTTGCTCGCCGTGTACCCATCATTGCTCACCTTTTGCGTAAAAATGACCACGTGGCCGAGAATCGTCCAGGTGGCGCCGCCGTCACGCGAGCCGGAGATGGCGCCGCCTTTGTCGTTGACGATACGCACGCGGTAAATCTCCACGCGTTGCGGGTCCTGGTGGCGTTGCACCTCCGGCGAGGGGCCGTGGGTGCGGGCGGCAGGCACGGGCAGCGGTTCCGCCCACGCGGTGGCGAGCGCGAGGAGGCAGAGGATGACGATGGCGGCACGGATGCCCATGGCAGAATTCCTCCCTGATGGTACTTCCGGTGTTATACCCGCCGCGCGAAGCGGTATGCAGAGGTTACCTTTTCGCGCGGCGGGGAGTGTTCACGGGTGGCTACCCTTTCGGGTCGGTCTTCTCCGGGCTGCTCGACGCGGAGGGCGCCGACGGGCCGGCATCGTAGTTGTGCTTCACCTCGTCGTCGGTCAGGCAGCGGTCGTGAATGGCCAGCAGGTAGTAGGTGCCCAGGTAGTTGCGCTGCAGGTCCGTTTCGTTACCGAGGAGCAGCATGGTGTCGGGTGCCCAGGTGTCCGCGCCGAAGTCGAAGGGGGCGGAGTTGATCGGCACGCCGTTCTTGTAATGCGTGATCTTCTTACCGTCCCAGGTGGCCACCCAGTGGTTGAGCCCGGTGCGGAAGCCCCAGGTGCTGAAGCTGTGCGGGTCACCGGAGGTGATGGCGCCGTTCATGCCGGAGGTGATGAGGTTTTGCGTGTTCTGGCCGAAGGCGAAGTTGCGCTTCTCCCCGCCGTTCTCCCAGGCCATGATGCACCCCGCCCACCCGGTGGCCGTGTAGATGGTGTCGGTGGAGATCCAGCATTCGAAGGTGCCGGCGCTGTTTTTGGCGATCCCCATCAGCTTCGGCACGCCCGTCTCGGTCATCATCGGGTTCGGGCCGCGGTAGGTGAGCCCCTGGCCGGTGACCCAGGTCACGTTGGCGTCCTTGGTCTTCAAGTTGGCCGGCGCGCCGATCGCGCCGTGATCCTTCACCACGTCGCCGCTGCCCTCGTCGAAGCGGTAGAGGAGCAGCGTGTGGCTGTCGTCACGCTTGAGGCCCGGGTTGAAGACGTTGGTAGACAGGTGGAAGATCGGCGAGACGTTTTCCCCGTCCGTCGCGGTGATGCGGTACCAGTATTCCCCGGTCTGCGTGGGGGTGAAGACCACCTTCGTACCGTCCAGCGCCGGCGCCTTCGCGCCGTCGGGCGCCTGCCCGGTGTCCAGGTGCAGGCTGATCGCCTTGCCGTTGGTGGACCAGGAGTTGCTGAAGTCCAGCGCCAGCGGGGTGTTCACGTTCGTCCACTCCGGATACCACGGCTGCGCGATCACCACGAAGGGGTCGGTGCGCGGCACGGGCGGGTTGGTGTAGATGAGGCGGGCGCGTGCAATCGCGATGCCGTTGTCGGTGGTCCAGATACCCGGCACGCCGCCGGTGATGGGTGCCGGGTCGTGGAAGGTGAGGGCGCACTTGTCGCGCACCCAGAACTCGATCTGATCGCCGCGCTTGTGCAGCGCCAGCTCGAACCAGTTGCGGTGATCCACGCCGCGCTCGGGGGTTTCATAGGCGGAGATCGGCGCGGTGGCCACTTCCACCCCGTTGCGGTAGAGCACGATGCGCTTCTTGACGATCTTCCGCCCGTCGGGCAGCGTCAGGTATTCGTTGGGCACCGGCAGCAGGTAGACGCCCGCGTAGCCGGAGGTGGGGTTGTGCCCGTCGCCGCAGATGGTGATGCACAGGTTGCGGTAGCGGTTGTCGTAGATATCGCGCTCGCGCGGGTATTCCATCTTCAAGCCAAGGAAGGCCTCGAAGGTCTGGTCGCCCTCCACGCGGTCCTTATACCAGAGCGTCGCGTTGCCGCGGCTCCATCCGGCCAGGAAGGACCACATCGGGGCGCAGCTCCAGCGCGTGGTGGGCATCCAGGTGCCGTCGCTCAGCCAGTCCACCGGGGCTTCCGCGAAGGTGTAGTCCTTCATATTGCGCCCCAGCGCCAGCACGTCGTGAATGAAGGAGAAGCACCCGTCGCCGCTGTAGGCGGGGCGGTAGCCGGTCGGGGTCTGCGTATCCGTGGTCTCGATGACCTTTTCGCCGTCCTGCTCCAGCGTCAGCGTCTGCCCGTGGCGCGAGAAGCGGAAGGTGTATTCCACATTCGGCGTGAGCGGCGCGGCGGAGAGGGCGGTGAGGGCAGTGGTGCCGGCGCCGCGGAAGATGGAATACGTCAGCTTGCCGGTGTCCGGGGCCAGCGCCACCACGGCGCGGTAGCCGGAACTAACCTCGGTGCCGTTGGCACACAGCGCCAGCGTCAGGTGGCCGCTCTTCGCGTCAAAGGTGCGCACCGTGGCGGTGATCCAGTGGTCGCCGTAGAAGTCCATCCGGTTCACGTGGTAATAGTACGCCCCCGGCGGGGTGACCCAGTCGCGCTGGTAGGCCGCCCACTCCTGCATGCCCTTGGTATCCGCGGTAAACTTCTGGTTGATCTGCGTCTGCTGGTTCTCGGCGATCAGGTCCTTTTTCAGCGTGCGGCCGTAGACGGTCACGTCGTCGAAGATGGCGCCGGTTTTGCCTTCCGCATAGAGCGCCACGCCGCCGCGCCAGGGGGCGACGCCCTTGACGTTCATCCGCTCGCGCCGGTCGACGAGCACCTTTACGCCGTCCAGACTGGAGACGACGGAGAGGTTGTACCACTGCTCGGGGACGAAACCGCCCTTGCTCTCCGCCAGCGGCGTCAGCTCGCCCTTCGCATATTTGTAGAGCATGAGCTTGTTGCCGGTGTCCGACTTGTCGCCTACCGGCGTCCAGCACGCCAGGATGCCGTGCGTCGGGTCGGTCATGTTCACCAGCACGCCCACCGCGCCGTCGCGCCCGGGGTGCACGGAGACGGTCATGGTATAGTCTTCCCAGAACGCTTCGCCGGTGGTGCAGAGGGTGGGTCCGCCGTCGGCGCGATGCCCGGCCCACGAGAAGGGGTTCTGCGCGTAGATGGCGTTGTTGAACTTGTTGACGTTGCCCTTCGGGTCCTTGTCCCAGGCGGAGGCCAGGTCCCACGCGCCTTCGTCGGGGCTCTTCCAGGCGCCGAACTTCGCTTCGCTCTCCGCGGCGCGCATGAAGTTGTCGGCGAAGACCACCGGCTCCAGGCGCTGAATCTGCGCGTTGTCCACCGTCCAGCCATGATCCGCCGCCACGCCGGCTGAGTTGCCGGGCAGGCGGGGCACTTCGCCGCGGTAGAAGAGGCTTTGCCCGTGCAGCAGCCCCAGCCAGGAGCCGCGGCGCAGTACGGTAAGGGCGTAGGCCGTATCAACGGGGATCGCCACCGGCGCGGTGCCGCACAGGGTGCGTTTGCCCGCCTTCACCGAGACGATGGTGATCGCCGTGCGGGTGATGGTGAGTTCGGTGTTGTTCTTCCCGTCCACCCACTCCAACGTCAGGTGCACCGCACTCGCCGCCGGTGTCTTCGCCACGGCCTTCACCGACAGGCTGCAATCATACAGGTCGGCATCCAGCTCATCGCTGAAGAAGTCCATCGGCGCGGCGTGCGCGCAGAGCGCCGCCAGCAGCCCGAGTATCACCAGCGCCGCGCGGAAGATCGACGGGCGCCATACTGCATGAAGATCCTGGTGTTGCATCTGTGTCGTAACCCCTGCCCCTGCCGCTTTCCGCCGCGCGGGGAGCCCTTGAATTCTGCTCGTTTTGACACACGAGCACGCGAAAGGTTTGCAAACGCGCCGCTTTGTTGGTGAGAATGCCTACAAAGATACGGTGGCAACAGCATCTGTTGTGTTTTTGGCCATTGCTCCAAACAGCTATCCAGGGGCGCCTCGCACCCCCGTAAGAACATCGTTAGTACCGCACCGGGCTCGCACTTCTGCAGGGACTGTCCCGTGTCGTCTCGTCCAAGCGACGCCGGTTGCGGTGTAGGCGCGTGATGAGGGGGCAAGCAGGATGCGCGTTTCTGCAGGGGCTGTCCCGTGGGGTTCCAGACCCCCAACGCCACGGGACAGCCCCTGCATAGAGTCGCGGACTGGACACACGTCCCTGCCGGAGGCCAACACGGAACCGACTCCCACGCGCGAGACCCCACGGGACAGTCCCTGCAGATGCGCATACCCGGCACTTTCTTACGAGTGCTGTAGGTCTCGCCGTTGCACCAGCACGAACCCTTACGCCCCGCCCCGATGCTGTCGCTCGACACTACCACAATTTGCCGTTGCGTGGTATAGTGGTAGCTCCTGTGCGTCCGTCCCGCGGGCGCGCGCCGTGGAACGTCGTTATCAGGAGGCCGCCGCTTCGTGCGTGTCACGCTACTTTGGCCGGCGCTGCTCGTTAGTGCCGGAATGCTGATGAGCCGGGCCCAGGCTGTCGGGCTGGACGTGTATGCCGCGCAGCGCACCAAAACGAGCGCCGTCAGCATCCTGTCCTACGACCAGTTGACCACGAACCTGGCCAACCGCACCGGGCAAACGGTGGAGTTAGTGGGCACGGTCAGCGGCACCTTCTCCGGCAGCGACCACGTGGGCTTCCTGCTGCGCATCGACGGGGGTCAGCCGATCATCCTCACCCTGCCCGCCGTGGACCCCGACGTGATTATCGGCGCCAAAGTGCGCGTGCTGGCCCACCTCCCCGACGCGGGGGTGGTGCTGGACGGCGTGGCCGTCACCCGCGCCACCGCCGAGGCCGCCCCCGCCGACACGGCGGCGCCGCCGGTGCCGGAAGTCTACTATAAACCACCCGAGCGCCTGCACGATACCCCCGCCCCGGTTGCGACCTACGGCGCGGGATTGGCCGGCCAGTCGGAAGTGGTGATGATCTACGCCAACCGCATCCGGGAATACAACCCGCGCCTGAGCGACGTGACGGCGCAGAAGATCGCCTTCAACCTGCTGGACAAGAGCGAGCGCAACGGGGTGGACCCGCGCCTGACCTTCGCGCTGGTGCTGCAGGAGTCGCGCTTCAATCCCAACGCCGTCTCCTGCCACGGCGCGCAGGGGCTGGGGCAACTGATGCCCGGCACTGCCGCCGGCCTGGGCGTGAAGGATGCCTTTGACATCGAGCAAAACCTGGACGGCTCGGTGCACTACCTGGCGGATCAACTGCGCACCTTCGGCCGCTACTCCCTCGCCCTCGCCGCCTACAACGCCGGCCCCAAAGCCGTGATGAAGTACAACGGCGTGCCCCCTTACCGCGAAACGCAGAACTACGTCAGCGTCGTCTGGCGCACCTTCGCCAAACTCGCCGGCCTCGACCCGGACACGGGGCAGGTGATCGCGTCCCGGTGAGCTTTGCCCTGGAGGGACAACGTATTTTAGCCCAGGGCGCGAGCCCTGGGTTTTGCGTTTTTGGGGCGCGGGTGTGCTTCCAACAACGAAACCCGGGGCTTGCGCCCCGGGCTAAAACACGCGACCCCTCCGGGGCCGTTTCCCCTCATTCGTACCGCAACGACTCAATCGGGTCCAGTTTTGCCGCCCGGGCCGCGGGCCAGACGCCGAAGAAGAGGCCGACGAAGGCGCTGACGCTGAGGGCGAGGATGACGGTGGTGGGGTTGAGGCGGAAGACGTGCATGAAGGGCACGGTGACGGAGACGAGCCAGAGCACCCCGGCGGCGAGCAGCACCCCGAAGACGCCCCCGAGCAGCGTGAGCACCACCGCCTCGATGAGGAACTGTGCGCGGATCTGCTCCGAGGTGGCCCCCAGCGCCTTGCGCAGCCCGATCTCCCGCGTGCGCTCCGTCACCGACACCAGCATGATATTCATGATCCCGATGCCGCCCACCAGGAGCGACAGGCTGGCGATGGCACCGAGGAGGATTTGCAAAATGATCGTGATGTTGCCCAGCGCCGACTTGAGGGATTCGGCGTTGAAGAACTGCAGGCTGTCCTTGGAGTGCCGGGTGGCCAGCAAGCGCTCGGCCGACGCCTGCACCGCTTTGATGTCCGCGTCGCCATGCAGGCGGAGCACGAAGAATTCGTACTTGCCGAGGTGGGCGTCGGGGTGGGTGCGCCACAGGAAGGGCGTCGGCAGCATCACCTCAGCCGGCGAGGCGCCGAAGGACATCGGCAGCGGTTCGGTGGTGCCGATCACGATCACCTCGCAGCGGATGCCCCCGGTGTAGACCAGCTTGATGCGTTTGCCCAGCGGGTCGTGGGTGCCGAAGATCTCCGTCACCGCGCGGTCGTTGAGAATCGCCGTCGCGGCCCCCGCGTTCGCCTCGCTCACCGTGAAGTAGCGCCCGGAGGCTAACTTGATGGTGTGATCCGTCGCCGGCGCATTGCCCGGCGTACCGATGAGGGTGATCGAGCTGCGGTCGCCCGGCTTCTTTTCGTACTCGCCGTTGAGCATCACCTCGGGCAGGATGTCCACCGGCAGGCGGGAGAGCGCGCGCACGTCGTCGTCGTCGAGCCGCTTCACGTCGAAGCCGCTGTGGTAGTTCGGCTCCACGTAGACGGTGCGGCTGGTGACGCTTTCCAGGTTCTGGGTGATGCCCGCGGTCGCCATTTCCCCCAGGCTCACCAGCGCCGTCACGGCGAAGACGCCGATGACGATGCCCAGGAGGGCCAAAAACGAGCGCAGCCGGTTGCCCCACAGCGCTTCCAGGGCGATGCGAATGTTCTCGAAGAGATTCATTCCACGCTCCCGTCGCGCATGTGGATGATCCGCCGCGCCCGCGCGCCGACGTCCGGCTCGTGGGTGACGAGGATGATCGTCTTCCCGTCCACGTGCAGGGCGTCGAAGAGGGCCAGCACTTCGTCGCTGGCGCGCGTGTCCAGGTTGCCCGTCGGCTCGTCGGCGAGCAGGATATCCGGCTCCTGCACCAGCGCGCGGGCGATGGCGACGCGCTGCTTCTGCCCGCCGGAGAGTTCGTTGGGCAGGTGCGTCATGCGGTCGGCAAGGCCTACGGCTTCCAGCGCCGCCGTGGCCCGCTGGCGGCGGTCGGCCGGGGAGAGGCCGCGGTAGACGAGGGGCAGTTCCACGTTGCGCAGCGCCGTTTCGCGCGGAAGGAGGAAGAAGGCCTGGAAGACAAAACCGATACGCCGGTTGCGCACCAGCGCGAGCTGCTTCTCGGTCAGCCCGGCCACTTCGGTCTCCGCCAGCCGGTAGGAGCCGTCGCTGGGGGTGTCGAGCAGGCCGACGATGTGCATGAGGGTGGATTTGCCCGACCCGCTGGGGCCCATGATGGCGACGAATTCCCCCGCCGCGATATCGACGTCGACGCCGCGCAACGCGTGCACCTCCACCGTGCGCTGGGCGCTGCCGGTGCGGTAGACCTTGGTAACCCCGCGAATTTCCACCAGGCTGGGCATCCTTACGGTCCCTTCTCCGGTTTCGGCTTCGGCAGGCGCACCAGGTCGCCGTTTTTCAGCGTGTCCGCGGGCAGCGAGAGCACCGACATCCCCGCCGTCACGCCGCTCACCGCCGCACGGGTAAGGTTGCGCGAGAGCACGGTGACGGGTTTCTTCATGATGGTCATCGCCTTCTTGTCCAGCACCCACACGGCGTGCGTTTTGGCGCCCGCCTGCTCTTCGTCGATCAGGCATTCCAGCGGCACCTGGATGACGTGCGCCAGCGTCTGCGTGGTGATGCGCGCGGTGACGGAGTAGCCGTGGCGCGCCACGTCATCCGCCTTCGGGTCGTCGAAGCGCAGCGTGACGGGCAACACGGCGCTGCCGCCGGTGCCCTGCACGTCGGCGACGACGCCCAGCCGCTCCACCGTGGCGTGCAGCGGGTGGTCGGGATCGGCGTCGAGTTCCACGCTGGCCGATTGCCCCACCGCCAGCCCCACCGCGTCGGCCTCCGCCATGCGCGCCTTCACGCGCAGGCTGTGCGCCTCGACCAGCTTGATCGCCCCTTGCGCCGTCTCGCCTGCGCGGAAATCCACCGTCGCGATGCGCCCGTCCACCGGGGCGGTGAGGCGTGATTCCTTCATCGCGCGCTCCCCACCACGAATCTCCGCCTGGGTGGAGGCGATTTGCGCGTCCAAATCCTCGCGGTGGCTGCGCGTGCCGGCATCCTGCGCGCGCAGGTCGGCGAGCAGGCTGCGTTCCTGGCGGGCGAGAGAATCCGCGTCGTCGGAGGCCGCGGCGCCGGCGGCCAGCAGTTGCCGCGTGAGCGCCAGCTTGTGCCGCGTCTCGGTGAGCTGAATCTCCACCTTCTGCCGGTTGGCGCGCGCCTCGTCGGTCTGGGTGCGCGCGGAGGCCTGCAGCGCGGTGAGGTGGTCCTGCGCCGCTTGCAGATCTTCCTGCTCACGCGTGGTCGAGAGTTCCGCCAGCACCGCCCCCGCGGGCACGCGGTCGCCCTCCTTCACGTCGATGTGTTCCACGCGGCCCACGCGGGTGAAGGTAAGGGTATAGATGCGTGCCTCCACTGTGCCGGAGCCGCTCACCACGCGCTCAAAATCCGCCTGTGTCACGTCGGACACCGTCACGTCCAGCGGCTGCTTCTGCTTGCTTTTAATGACGCCGTGCACGATGAGCGCCGCCAGCAGCAGGACGGGGATGCCGATCCATAATGCCCATTTCATAACGCACCTCCCACCGCCTGAATAAGCCCGAGGTGGGAGAGCCAGCGCTCCACCGCCGCCTGCTCGCGCGCCGCTTCGGCATCGCGCAACGCGGCAACGGCCTGCTGCAGCGCGAGCTGCGAGATTGCGCCGGCGTCGAAGCGTTTCTGCGCGGTCTTTACATCCGCCTGCGCCAGCTTCAACGCTTCCGCCGTGGTGCCTTCACCCTCCACCGCCGTGTGGTAGCGCCGCTTGGCCGTCTCTACGCCGTCCTTCAGCACGCGCTGCGCGTCGTCCAGCGCGTCCTCGGCGCTCTTCAGCGCGCGCTCACCGGCGGTGCGGTCCAGCGCGGCGGTGTCCGGCCCTTGCGCCAGCGCGAGGGTGCGTTTGGCCTCGCTCACGCGGTCCTTCGCCGTGATGAGGGTGACGTGGTCCCCCAGGGCGGTGCCGGCGATCTCCTGCACCGGCAATGGGGGCAGCGCGTCCGGCGGGGTATCCACATACAGGTGCACGCGGTCGAGGGCGCCTTGCAGCTCGCGGTTCGCGGCGGCGAGGGAGCCGTCGGCGGCGGCGGCGTCTTCCTTCGCGCGCGCCAACTCCTGCGCGGAGGCCATGCCGGCGTCGGCACGGATCTTCGCCGCGGTGGCACTGAGGTGCGCCTGCGTCGCGTGGGCCTCCGAAGCGGCAGCACGCCGACGGGCGGTGAGCAGATCGCCGACGGCGGTGAGTACCTTGACCGTCGTCTGCACCTTCGCGTTGCGCACGCCCGCCTGCGCCTCAGTCAGCTTCTCTTCGGCGCGTGTTACCGTCAATGGCGCGGCTTCCGGGTCGGCCTTCGCCTTTGCCAGGTCGTCCGTGGCCGTCTGCACGGCGCGCTCCGCCTCGCGATACGACGCGTCGAGGTGGTAGGCCTCCTCCCACGTCTTCGCGCCGGCGTGCGCCAGGGTCAGCGCGCCCAGGCACAGGAGCAGCATCATCCATCTCATGGCGCTTCCTCCCAGTTTCCGTCCGTTAATTCCAGATAGGCGCCTACAGCGGCGACGTAGCTCTTCCACGCGCGCGCCGTGGCGGCGTCGGCATCGGCGGCGTTGGCCTGCATTTGCAGCAGGTCGACCTGGCTCGCGGCGCCGCTGGTCACACGCGTCTTCACCGCCTCCAGCCGCTTGGCGGTGAGCGTTGCACGCTGCCGCGCCAACCGCAGGCCTTCCTCCGCCGTCTCTACGTCGCCCAGCGCCTGCGGCAATTGCACCGCGAGCTGCGCCTTCGTCTGCGCCAGTTGCACCTTCGCCAGCCGGGCGTCCTGCCCCGATACGCGCGCCCCCGTCCACGCCCCCAGGCTCAACGGCACGTTGGCGCTTAACACGAATTGCCACTTGTCGAAGGTGGAGATGTAGGTGCCCGAGGTGGCGGGGTTGAAGGTCGCCCCCGTGGCGAGCGTCTGCCCGGAGACATCCAGTCCCGGCCCGTGGGTGGACAGGGTGGAGGTAAGGTAGCGGTCTTTATTCATGAACTGCCCGTTCAGGCTCAACGCGGGCAGCAGATCCCAGTGCGCCTGCGTCAGGCGGGCCTCGGCCTGCTTCAAGGCCCAGAAGGAGGCGCGATACGTCGGCGCCGTCGCCGCGTCGGCGGGGGGCAGGCGGAAATGCAGCGTGTCGGACGTGGCGTCGCCGGCGAAACCGAGACGCTTGGCCTCCAGCACCGCCGCGGCCACGCCGTGCCGACCCTGCGCCACCACGAGGGCGGCGTCCTCTTCGTCCAGTTTCGCCAGGTCCACGTCCACCGCGGCTAGCGCGCCCAGGGCCTGCTTGCGCTCGACCTCCGTGCGTTTGATTTGCGCCACCGAGAAGCGCAGCTCCGCGGCACGCGCGGTGGCCTGCTCTTCCCACAACCCGGCGTGAGCCAGCAGCGCCTGCCGGCAGCCGTCGCGGTGCGCGTGCAGGGCGCCGCGCTGCGCGTCGTCCACCGCGGCGCGCGCCTGTGCCACGGCGATGCGGTCCCAACCCCAGTGCAACGTGGTGAGATAGGTGTCGTCCTCCTGCACGCGTTCATAACCCGCGTTGGCAGTGACGCCCACGTAGTTGCTGAAGAGGTTGGCCTTGGCGGCGACGACCTTCGCCCGGCTGGCGGGTACGTCGGGGGCTTGATACGTCAGCGCGTCGCGCGGGGAGAAAGCGCGCGCGAACCCGGCGAAAAGCAGGCTGCTCATCGCGATGGTGAAGAATAACGTTCGGGCCCGGGTGTGCATCAACATCCTCGTTCTCCGCGTGCGCCCGTGGCACGCGGCCCTCTCCTATTTTGCTTGGGACGGGTGTCATTCCTGCCGAAACGGGGGTTTTTCCGGCGCGTGGTAACAATAAACCTTTCCGTCGGTGCTGGTGACGTAGAGGCGGCCGTTGGCAATGACGGGCCCGGCGTCGATGGGGCCGCCGGTGGTCGTCTTCCACGCGAGCTTGCCGGTGGCGGACTCCAGCGCGTAGACGGCACCGTTGCGCGCGGCGAAGAAGACGTACTTGCCGCTGACCACCGGCACGCCGCGCGCGGCGGGGGCGGCGTCGTGGAAGGCCCAGCGGAGGGCGCCGGTGTCCAGCGCGAAAGCGGACAACCCGTCGCGCGTGCCGGCGAGGACGGCGGTGTCCGCCACCGCGCATCCCGCCTCTTCCGCTCCCGTGGCGATCGACCACAACGGCGCGCCGGTGGTCGCCTTCACGCAGCAGAGCACGCCGGGGTGCGCGGACACCAGCACGCGGTCGCCCGCCACCACCGGCGCGCCGACCGGCCCGGCTTCCTCTGACAGCTTCGCCGTCCAGAGCGACGTGCCGTCAATGGTGTAGAGCGCGTACAGGCGGCCGTCCTTCGCGCCGGCGTAGCAGACCCCGCGGTCGGCATCCACCGCGGGCGCGGCGAGCAGGCTCCAGCGTGCCCCGGCGCGCCAACGCACCCGGCCCGTTTTAATGGACAGCGCGTACAGCACGCCGTCCATCGACCCCACGTAGGCCGTGTCGCCGTTGAGCGTCGCGCCGCCGGAGATCACCCCGCCGGTGCCGACTTTCCACAAGCTTTCGCCCGTCTTCGCGTCGCGTCCCTGAATCACCCCGCCGCCGTCGCCGATCACCGCCACACCTTTCCCGAGCGCCGCGGGAGCCCAGAAGAAGAGATCGCGCGTCGCGTGGAAGCGCCATACCTCGGCGCCGGTAAGGGCGTCGAGGGCGTAGCAGACGCCGTCATAAGCGCCGACGACGAGTAGGCCGTCCTTCACTACCGGCGCGGCGGTGATGGGGCCTTCGGCGGTAAAAGTCCACGCCAGCGTGAAGGGTGGGGTGGGGGTGTCGGTGGTGACGGCGGCGTGCGACGGCGTTTTGCCTTCCATCGGCCAGTCGTCGGCGCGGAGCAGGGAAGCAGCGCACAGCAGGAGGATGAAGACGGTAAACCTCATCGCGCCCTCCCTTCCTGCCCGTAGGTGACGCCCGTCGTGGTGAGCGGGTCGGCGTCGAGGGGCGGCTCCCAGGTGGCGGGGGCAGGTCGCCAGGCGATGCGCGGGGGCAACAGCGCGGTACGCACGTGCTCCAGGTTCTGCGCCTGCGTGGCGCAGGCGGCGATTTCCGGTGGCACCGTGCCGCCCACCAGGGTGAGGAAGACATCCAGCGCCTTGCGTAATCCCACGTCGTCGTTGGCGGCCAGCGAAATGGCGTCGTAACCGCCGGTGAAGGGCGACCAGTGGTAGTCGATCAACCCATTGCCCGTGCCGGGAAAGTTGCGCGTCAGCGTGCGCGCGGCGGCGCCGTGGTGAGCGAGGCGGGCGTAGAGCGTCCCCACGTGCGCGCCGGAGAGCAGCACCACGTGATGCGGCAGGTCGGGCAGGTCGTCGGTGAAGGCGCGTTCCGGGCGCAGCGGGAAACCGGCGGCGAGCAGCGCCACCTCTGTCGGCGTCACCACCCGGCTCTGCAACCCGGCGGCGGTCAGGCGGTCGGCCAGTTGCCCAGCGGCGAGGCGGTACTCCTCCTGCCCGGCGTCGAGCACGACCAGCACCTCGGTGTCGGGATGCAGCAGCGCGCGCAGGGCGTCCAGCCCGCTCACCGCCACGTCGGGCACGCGGAAGACGGCACGCGGGGCGAGGGGGTAGGTCTCCGTGCGCACCAGCACCGATTTCTGCGCCCACAAGCCGGAGGCACGCTCGGTGACGCGCACCGTCCACGCGCCTGGCGGGTCGTTGGCGGCCAGCGGCAGCTCCTCGCGCAACCCGTCGACGCCTCCCGCAGCGCGGTAAAGGTGCCAGCGCACCTGCCCTTGCGGATCGACGACCTCGATTTCCACTGGCACCAGCCCGTCGAGCGGGGCGTGCGGCCCGAGTACGCGCACGGCCAGCGGTAGGCGTGCCCCCGGGGAGACGGCGTCCGGCGCGCGCAGCTCTACCGCGGCGATGCGGGTGGGGAATTGCGCCAGCAAGCGCCCTTCCGCCACGGTGAAGGTGCGCTCGTACACCGGCTTTTGCGCCAGCAGGTCGTAGAGCACGCCGTCGTCGGGCAGCGTCACCGTCGGCGCCTCGTGGAAGGTCAGCCCCGGCGGCGCGTCGGCGGTAAGGAAGAAGTAGCGCGCCTGCCCCCAGCGCGCGGTGGCGCACAGGGCGCGCGGGTCGCTGGACACGGCGACGGGGGTGAGCACGTCGGCCAGTGCCTTGCGCAGCGCGCGCCGCACGTTCTGCCCGGTGGTATAGTACAGCGTGTCGAGGGTCGGCGCATCGGGCAGCGGGGCACGTTGCGCCTTCATCGCCTGCACCCACGCGGCGTACCCGGCGTCGGCGAAGGAGACTTTCATCGTCACGGCATCGGGCACGGGGACGGTGGTGTCGTCGTCCTGAAAGACCGTGCCCCCCGAGGCCTGGAACTCCCCGAGGCGGTCGAGTACCGCGCCGGGCAGCGTATGCGTCATGCCGACGACGAACAGGGCGGCGTAGCCGGTCAGCGCGCCGTCGCGGATGCCGTCCTCGCTGACCAGGTGCACCTGATACCCGCAGCGGCGCAGGTCGGCGTAAGCCTCGGTCACCGCGTCGCGCTGGGTGAGATCGGCCAGGTTGGGGTTGGCATGGTCGTCCGGGGTGCGGAAGGAAGCCCGCCAGGCCGGCGTATCCACGTCGAACATCGCCTGGGTGTAGGAGTACAGCAGCGCCACCTCGCGCTCCGGCTGCAGTCCCAGGCAGAGGTCGCCCAGGCGCAGCGGCAGGTCGTCCCGCGCGGCGCTCACGCCATCCACGCCGCGGGAGAGCAGGCGCAGCGTGCGCACGCGGTCGAGCCGTGTATGGCTGCCCACCCACACCGGTTGCGTCTGCCGCGCCAGCAGCAGCATCTCCGCGCCCAGTTCCTCCGCGAAGGGCCCCGTGTCGGCGTGTCCCTGCACGGCGGTCATGGCGCGGTAGAGGGCGGGCGGGTAGTTCCCCGCACCCATGTTGCACAGCGTCGGCAGGCTGCCGCCGTGCGTGGTGACGAAGTTCGTTAATTGCGCGCTCAGCGCCGCGTGCCAGCGCGTGGCGGCGTCGGGGAAGAGGCCGGTGACGTAGCCGGTCCAGCCGCGCCAGAGTTGCGATTTTTCCGGCAGCAGGTTGTCGCGGGTGATCTTCAGCTCCGGGCGCTGCGCCGCCACGTCGCCGATGTATTGCGTCATGCGCGCGGCGAAATCGGGGTCGGCGAAGGGTGCGTCGGCGCTGCCCCCCGTCCAATCGCCCAGCGTGTGGATGTCCTCGCCGTAGCTGAAACCCGCGAAGCTGGGGAAACGTTTCAGCCGTTCCGCGGCGACGGCGTAGCTGTGCTGGTAATCGCGCAGGTTGCGCTCCAGCCCCAGGCGCAGCGTGTGCGCCCAGCCCCAGTGCAGGCGCACGATCTCCGCTTGCTGGTCGGCCAGCGCCGTTTCGGCGGCCAGGTCGGCGGCGAAGCGCGGCAAGGCCCATTCCTCCGGTGCTCGCGCACGCTCGACGGCGGAGAGGTGATAGGGATTGTCCGTCCACGCATTGGGGTCGTCTACGCCGGCGCCGGTGGTCAACGTCAGGTTGCTCTCCGACCCGCCGACATGGGGGTCGTTATAGATGACGAAGTGCGTGGGGCGCAGCGTTTCCACCAGGTGCAGCGGCAGCGGCAGGCTCTCCAGCGCGCCCAGCTTCGCGTGCAGCGCATACGCCCCGGGGCGCAGGCGGGCGGTGAGTTCCGGGCGCAGGCGCACGGTGACGGTGGCGCGTCCGTCGGCGCTCATCGGGGTGGTGTAGAGCGGCAGCGCGAGGTTCAGCCCGGTAAGGGTAAGCGCCAGCTCGCCGGTCGTCGGCTTCGGCGCCACGAGCACGGCGCTGACCTCGATCTCCTCCCCTTGCGCGAAGACCTGGCGGTTGGCGTCGGTGAATAGCCCCAGCAGCGCCGTGTCGGCACGACCGGCGAGGGTAAGCAGGGCGACGAATATCACCAACAATGTCCGCAACATGGGCTCCTCGACCTACCCCTTGAGGGAGGCGGCCAGGGGGTAGGTCACCGTTGTACCATTTGACGCCGATGGCGGTAGAAGGATTCGGGGGCGGGCCTCAGAATAGAGAAGTTATCATTGCGGAGAAAGCGGTGGCTATGATCCGATCCTGTGATTCCGACGAGGCGTTTCGCATCCTGTTGGCGGACAGCGCGCGGGTACCGGTCTTTTTGATGAAGCATTCCACGCGCTGCGGCATCTCGGCGCGGGCGCACATCGAGTTCGAGCGCTTCGCCCACGCGATCGGCGACGCGGCGGAGTGCTGGCAGGTGCCGGTGCTCGAGGAGCGCGCGCTGTCGCAAGCCATCGCGACGGAGACGGGCGTGACGCATCAATCGCCGCAGATGCTGCTCTTCGTGAACGGGCAGGTGGTATGGCATACCTCGCACGGGAATATCACCCGCGCGGCACTGGAAGGCGCGCTGCCGAAATGAGGATGTTATGCATCACGACGTGACGACGACGCGGGTGCTCATGGGCCGCCTGCGTCGCGGGGATGACCTGCTGGCGGCGCTTACCACCCTCTGCCGCGACGAGGGGGTGACGCTGGGCCGCGTGACGGCATTGGGCGCGGTTGAGTGCGCGTGCGTCGGTTTCTACGACCAGCAGGCGCGCACCTACAGCTACCTCACTTTCGACCGCCCGCTGGAAATCCTCGCGCTGGTGGGCAACATCTCTCTGCGCGACGGCGCCCCCGCCGTGCACGCGCACATCACGCTGGGGGAGGAGGACGGGCGCGCCCTCGGCGGCCATCTCGCCCCCGGCACCCGGGTCTTCGCCTGCGAATTCACCCTCGACGTCCTCGCCGGGCCGGCACTCACCCGCGGCTACGATGAGGAGACCGGGTTACCGCTGTGGCCGGCGGGGTAGGGGAACCGCGAAAGGAGCATCGATATGATTTGTGACCGCTTGGGCTGGCTGCAATTCCTGCGCCGCTTTAGCATGCTTATCGACGCCGGGGCGGCGATTGCGCCGTCGCTGCATGCGTTATCGGAGGAGCTGCCGCCGCCGTTCGACGCGCGGGCGGGCGCCATGCTGGACGCCATCCGCGGCGGGGCGACGCTGACCACCGCGCTGAAACCCTCTGCCGACACGCAACCGCCGTATCTCATTCACCTCATCCGTGCCGGCGAGGTGGGTGGGGTGGTGCAAGTCACCCTGGCGCGCGCCGTGGCGCTGCTCGCGGAGGAAGTCGCGATGGGGAAGGCGGTGGACTTGGCCCTCGACGCGGACTGGGCGATGCTGACGGACGACTGGGCGATGACCACCGCGCCCGTGCGCCTGCTGCTGACCGCGCGCTACTGCCGTGTCGTGGGCAGCCTGCTCACCAGCGGCGTGCCGATCCTGCAGACGCTGGAAGTTGCCGCCTTACTGCTCCCCGTGGTGCAGCAGCAAGGCGCCCAACGGACGATAGCCACCATTCGCGCCCACGGCGATAATGATGCCATCGACGCCATGCTCGACTACTTGCCGCCCACCCTGCGTCTCGTCTTCCGCCTGGGCATGGACAGCGGTACGCTGGACACCGCCTTATTGAAAGCCGGGGAATGCTACCGCGACGAGGTGTTGACATAAGAATCAGGAGATGGAGCCGGTCACGTTTACACATATTCCTGCTCCGCGCTCCATGCTCTCCGCTCCCCCCCTCGTTACACGTGAAATGAACAGGTTCAACCGGTTGTGACCGCTCCCTCTTTAGTGTATAGTGGCGCTATCCCGCTTCTTTCGGAGGAACGCCATGACGACGCGATGGTGGGTAGCGTGTTTGGTATGGCTGGCAGCCGTGTCCGCCGCGTGGGCACAGTTGACGCCGGCGATCACTGCCGACGACTTGGACCCGGCGCAATGCCAGGCCTTTGACGGCGGCACGGCGCTGGCGCCGCCCGCGCGCGAGACGGTGGAGGGCCTGCTCGGTCTGCGCACCGGCCCGGCGACGTGGAGCACCGGCAAGGTAACGAGCCTGCGCCGCCATTTCCGCATCGCCTTCGCGCACCCCGTCACGCTGGGCACCATTTGCACCGGCTACGAGGGGGCCGGCAAGGTCTTCTGGTTCGGCGTCAACCTCGACCGCACGGTGAGCGTACTCAAAGCGGATGCCCCGTACCCCGGCGACGTGACGAAGGACGACCAGTGGCTCACGCTGCCGCTGGGGCCGGTGAAGACGTTGCCGACCGGCCTGGCGGTGCGCGCGCTGCGCTTCTCCGAGATCTTTACCAGCGCCGTCGCCACTCCCAGCCGGGACTATGAAACCCCGCCCAGTACGCTTTCCTCCGTCCTGTTGCTCAAGGAGCGCTACTTCGACGCCCTCACCCTCGGCACCATGAAAACGCTGCCGCAGGGGAAACAGGTACCCGATCAGTGGATGGGCATGTGGATGGCCCCGCAGACGTTGGCGGGGGTGGTCTACTTCCCCATGCGTGACGGGACGGTGGTGCACCTGGAGACGTTGAAGCCGGACACCGCTGAATTCCCCCTCTTCGCCCCGCACGAGCGCTGGAAGTCGCAGGGTGAGGTGGCCTACGCCGGCGCGCCGGGATTGTACCGTTTCGCCGCGCCGCTCGCCACCAAGGCGCTGCACGTGTCGGTCACCAAAGGCGGCATCGATTTCAGCTACAGCGTGGGACGCGTCTTCGCGCTGGCCGCGTTGAAGGACGGCGAGGCGCCGCCCACGCCCGGCCTGCCCACCGCGCCGTTCAAACTCGGCTACGACATGCCGATGGACGGCTTCATCGCCGTCGACGTGCGCGACAAGGCGGGCAAGCACGTGCGGCGGCTGATCTCCGAAGTCACGCGTCCCAAGGGCACCGTGAAGGAGCCGTGGGATTTAAAGGATGACTTCGGCCAGTACGTGCCACCGGGCGACTACACCTTCACCGCCGTGGCGCGCCCGCCGCTGAAACTAACCTATGAGAACACCGTGAACAACGCCGGGCATCCGCCCTGGTGGGCCCCGGTACGCGGCGGCGGCAGTTGGATGGCCGACGAATCCTCCCCCGCGTGCATCGGCACGGTGGGCGACACGATGATTATGGGTTCCATCGTCTGCGAAAGCGGCCAGGTGGCGATCACCACGGACCTGGAGGGCAACAAGCAGTGGGGTGAAAGCCCCGTGCTCACCGCGTGGGGCGGCGCCTACCGCGTCGCCAGCGACGGCCATTACGGCTACCTGGTGAACTCCTACGGCATCGAACGGCTGGACCCGCAGGTGGCGAACTTCGCCCCGACGGAGATCTTCAAGCATACCTTCACCGTAGACGTGCCCGGCGGCGCCTTTGGCGGCACCGACCTGGGCGGCGCGGCGGCGCAGGGTGACCGGCTGTACCTCAGCTACCACGCGCCGACGATCCCGTGGCTCATCTCCTCCCCGTTGGAGACACAACTCGACTGCAAAAAATCGATCCCGCTGGTGCGCAAGTCGCGTGAGTACAAGGAATACGAATACGACGACTTCGCGCGCTTCTACTCCACCTTCCAGGTGGGCGCGGCGCCGTGCACCACCGCGGCCTACTTCGGCGACGCCCCGACGAACGGCGCGCTGTCCAACACGTTGACGGTGGCCTTCACCAAGCCGATCCCCGTCGGCTCCATCCTGGTGCCCGACGCGAGCATCAAAGTCTACGCGCTGAAACCGGGGCTGACGATGCCCTCCGACGAGCCGGACATCGAGAATAACGATCCCGGCGTCGGCGACGGCGGGGGAGGCGGCGACGAGGATAAGTTCGACGAGGCGCGCTGGGTACCGTTGAAGACGGTGGGCCGCCCCGGCTTCCCGGGCATCGCGCTGTTGGATAAAGGCTTCACTACGCTGGCATTGCGCTATCAAGCGAAACGGCTGGCCTACTCCCTCATCATGAGCCGCCGCTTTGCCGACCTCTCCTCCACCGCCACGGCGTTTTACGAGGAAGGCACGAACACGGAGAAGGGGGGCTGGAAGGTCACCCGGCCGGCGAAGCCGCCCATGAGCGTGGAGAATCCCGCGCGCATGGCGCTGGTGTGGCCGACGGCGGTCACCCTGCGCGGCGTGAGTTTCCACTACCCGACCACCGCGTCGATGGCCATCGATACCTTTATCGGCCCCGACGGCACCGACCCGCACGCCGCCATTGCCGACGACGCGCAGTGGAAACAGGTGGGCGCCATTCAAGTGGCGATCTACGCCGGCTACTGGCCGCAAACGCCCACCGTGCGCACGGTGGACTTCGGCGACCTGATCACCACCCGCGCGCTGCGCTTCCGCGCCACGCTGGCCGCTGGTCGCCTGGGCCCGCAAGGCTTCATCGGCCCCATCAAAGGCAATCAGGAAGCCGGTTTCGACGCCGTGGTGGCCTACAGCTACCTGGGCAACGATCCCGACGGCCTGCCCCCCGCACTCAACGAGCGCCTCACCGAACTCAAGCTGCCCGGTGCCGAGGGTCGCGCGGAGGTGGTGCGGCATATTCCCATCAAGAAGCCCGGCCATATCGCCTTCGACCACGCCGGCAAGTTGTATGCCTTCTCCGACGGCGCGCTGGTGCAGGTGCCGCTGCCCCTCGACGCCGCGAATGCCCCGATCGTCGTGCTGGCCAAAGGCACCATCGCGCAACCCGCGGGCTTCGCCTTCGACGCCGACGACCTGTGCTACATCGCCGACCAGGGGCCGTCCGTCATCAAGGTTTACGACCTGACGAAGAAGACGCTGGTACGCACCATCGGCACGCCGGGCGGCCTCCAGATCGGCCCGTGGGATTCCACGCGCTTCGACCTGCCCGACGGGGTGGCAATCGATAAAAACGGCAAGGTGTGGGTGGCGGAAACGAGCTGGCAACCCAAACGCATCAGCCGCTGGAGCAAGGACGGGAAACTGGAAAAGATGTTCCTCGGCCCCACGAACTACGGCCAGACCGGCGCCTACGGCGGCGGCGGGTGGCTCGATCCGCAAGACCGCTCCGTCATCACCTATGACGGGATGAAGTTCACCATCGACTGGGCGACTAAAGCGTGGAAGCTGGCGGCGATCCTCTACCGCCCCGGCATCAACGGCCCGGAGCGCTCCGCCTCGCCCAACCGCACGCAGTACGTGCAGGGGCACCGCTACCAACTCGGCGACCCGTCGGTGTACCACGAGATCGCCGTGATCTGCGCCGAGTCGAAGGGCGCCGCGCACGTGCTCGTTGCGGCGGGCAACCTGGGCTTCTGGAAGGATGTCGGCAAATACCCGACGCTGAAACCGCTGCTGGCGGGAATCGAGCCGGAGAAGTACGGCTTCATCTGGACGGACAAGAACGGCGACGGCATCCCGCAGGCCGACGAGGTGCAGCTCACCACGGCGGACGGGCTCAAGCCGACCTACGACCCCAGCCGCATCGGCGACGACCTGACCATCAACTTCGCCGGGGTGCGCCTGAAGCCCACCGGCTTGCGTGAGGACGGGCTGCCGCTGTACGACCTGGCGAAGCTGGAGAAGGTGCCCTGGTTGAACAACCCCGCGTGGAGCACCGCCGACGGGCGTACCTTCCAACTCGGCAACAACATGGTGGACGCCGCCGGCAAAACGTTGTGGGATTACCCGGACGATCATCAAGCCGTAGGCGGCTCACGCGGCGTGCCGTATGAGCGCCCGCCGGGTCTGCTCGTCGGCGAATTCGGCCCCATCGGTCACGTGAGTGTTGCCGGCGAGGAGCTGTTCGTCACCAACGCCAACCACGGCGACTGGTACGTCTTCACCGCCGACGGGTTGCTCGCCGGGTGCATCTTCGGCGGCCCGGTCGGCTACGGCCGCCGCCACTGGACGATGCCGGAGTGCGTGCCGGGGGAGACGGACCTGTCCGACCTGCGCATGGACGAGGAGCACTTCGCCGGCAGCGTGGTGAAGGCCGAGGACGGCCACATCTACGCGCTGGCCGGCCACAACCACCTCAGTCTGGTGCGCGTGGACGGCTTCGAAGCGATGAAGCGGCTCAACGGCACGGCGACCGTGCACAAGGAAGACCTGGACGCCACCAAAACGTGGGAGATCGCCCGCTCCGCCGCCGAACGCGCGCTGGCGGAGCCCAAGGTGGCGAAGATACCCTACGTGGAAGAAGGCGGCATCGCGGTGGACGGCTCGGCGGACGAGTGGGCGGAGAATCTGTTCATGCCCATCCATACGACCTACAGCGTGGAGCTGCAGAAGGACGTGGTGGATCAGCGCGTGGCGCTGGCCTTCAACTCCGAGCACCTCTTCTTGGTCGCGGAGATTGCCGACTCCTCGCCGCTGCTGAACACGGCGGCGAACCTGTCGTATATCTTCAAGTTCGGCGACGCGGTGGATATCTGCCTGGGCACCGACGCGACGGCCTCGCCCACGCGCGAGCGCCCCGCGCCGGGGGACATTCGCATCCTCCTCTCCCAGGTGGGCGACAAGCCGTTGGCGATGGTCTACAACTACAACGCCCCCGACACCCCGCGCGATAAGCGGGTGCGCTACTTCTCCGACGCGGGCGGCGAGGTGTTTGTCGACCAGGTGCACGAAGTGGACGGGGCGATGATCCTCGTCACGCAGGGGAAGAACGGCTATACGCTGGAAGCCGCGCTACCCTGGAAGGCACTGGGGGTGACGCCGCCGAAATTGAATACGAAGATTCGCGGCGACGTGGGGGTATTGCTCGGTGACGAGCACGGCCTGCGCACCGTCGAGCGGCGTTATTGGGCGGCGAAGAACCAGACCGTGGTGGCCGACACCCCCACGGAGGTGCGCGCCACGCCCATCCTGTGGGGCGAGCTGTACGTCACCGATGCCGACCCGACGGTGAAGTTCGGCCCCGACGCCGGAACGAATGAGCCATGACCTGACCCCCCGGCCCCCTTCCCGCACGGGATGGGGGCGACGGTGAACCAGCACGGCATTTCCCCCTCCCGCACGGGAGGGGGCCAGGGGGTAGGTCCCGAAAGGGATATTATGAATCGAATCACCCTCTGGATCACCCTGTTGCTGCTGCCTATCGCCGTCTGCGCCACCACGCCGCTGATACATCCCGGCGACCGGGTGGCGATCTTCGGCGACAGCATCTCCACCGGCAAAGGGTACGGCTTCAAGGCCGTCGCGCTGATGAACGCCGCACACCCCGAGCTAAAACTTACCTGGCAGGACAACGGCCACCCGGGCTGGCGCTCAGATCACGCGGTGAAGGCGCTCGACCAGCTTTTGGCGGGCAAGCCCACGCTGGTGACGATCATGTTCGGCACCAATGACGAGGGGCAACTCGGCGCGCGCGGCATCGCCGGGCTGGCCGCCAACCTGCGGGTGCTGGTGGACGCGACGCGCAAATCCGGCGCGCGCGTGGTGCTACTCACCCCGCCGTATACCTCCGACGAAGACCCGTGGGGCGCCTATCTGGACGCCACCGCGCTGCCGCAGATGGCAGAGGAGGTCTTTACCCTCGGCAAAAAGCTCGGGGTGCCCGTCTTCGACATGTTCACCGTCACCCGCCTCGCCAACGCGGAGGGGCGCAAAAAAGACCCTAAGTTCCAGATGTACAACTCCCCAGGCGACGTGCACCCGAACGACCTGGGGCATACGCTGATGGCGCACGCGCTGGCCGACTTCCTCCTCGGTGTCGCCACCCCGCCGCGCGTGCCTTACGCATGTAAGCACCTCTACGGCCCGGTGGGTGACGCCGTGGCAGCGACGACCGTCGACCTGAACACGCCCGGCCCACTCTTCCCCGACGCGCTGCCGATGGTGCTTCCCGGCGTCGGTGCGACCCTCTTCACCAACCGCTGGAAAGGTCCAGCCGATCTTTCCGCGCGCGGCACCGCCGGTTGGGACGCGAAGAACCTGTACGTTGAAATCGATGTCACCGACGACGTGGTGGTCACCGGCGACAAGCAACCCGCGTGGGGCGCCGACGGCATCGAGTTCTTCCTCGACACCCGCCCGGTCGAGAAGCGCACCCTCGGCGCGACGACGGGATATTATCAGCTTTTTGTACCCGTCCTCGCGACCGATGGCCCGGCGCCCGTCTTCTGCGGCAACATGGCGCCCTTCGACCCCGCCACCGTGACGGCTACGTCGCACCGTACCCCCACCGGCTATCGGCTGCGCTTCGCGCTCCCCTGGATGACGATCGGTTTTACCCCGGCGCAGGGGAGCAACATCGGCTTCGACTACGCCATTAACGACTGCGACGACGCCAAGGTAGGCCGCTACAAGGCCCTCTGGCGCGGCGCGGGGGACGACTATAACGAGGCGGGGCACCTGGGCACGCTGGTGCTGTCTCCGAAGAGGCACCTGGTACCGGCGAATGACCCAAAACTGCAATACACCGACCCCGCGCCGCTCATCACCCGGCCGGGTACGTCGGTGACGGCGCGTTTCGAGGGCACCTCCTTCGGCGTGAAGTTGGACGACGCGCGCGGGTTGAATGTTTACGCTGTCATCCTCGACGGTGATGCTACACATCCGTATCTCCTCTGCTGTCGCGCGGGCGAGGCGACATATCCCATGCTCGCCGGTCTGCCCGCGGGGACGCACACCGTGGAGATCTTCCGCCGCACCGAGACCGACCAGGGGGCGACGCGTTTCCTGGGGGTGGTGCTCGACGATGGGAAAGCGCTGGTGAAACCACCGAAGCGAAAGGGCAAATGATGACCAGCATCGATACCGGTTTCGCGGAACGCACCCACCGCTACTTCACCGCCGTCGCGGAGGCGGCGCGGGGGTGGTACGACGCGGACGGCGGTTGGCGGCTACCGAGCAAACCGGCGGAGACGCGGGAGCGCTTCTGGCTCGCCTTCGCGCTGTACGGGGTGGGAGACAGCGCCTTCGCCGACGCGGTGGTGCGGCGAGGGGAGACGGCGTGGTATCGCGATCACGCCTTCAATATCTTCGACACCAACATCGCCGTGGCGCTGCTGGTGACGCACCGCGCGCGGATGGCCCCCGACGTGTGCGCGCAATTGGAAGCGCTGGCACGCGGCGGCTTCTCCTGCAAACCGGGCAACCGCCAGCCCGACTACCAGTTTCACGGCTTCAACGACAACATGCCCGCCAAGGCCACCCTGGGGTTAATCCTGGGCGGCGAGCTGCTCGACGAGCCCGCGGCGGTGGAGTATGGCCTGTGGAACCTGCGCCAACTGCGCGCTATGCTGGTGCGTAGCGGCACGAACAGCGAGTTCAACTCGCCCACCTATTCGCCGCTGACAATTCACGCCATGGGGGAGATCGCCGCCCATGCCCGCCACCCGGAGGCGCGCGCACTGGCCGCGGGGATCGAGGAGCGGTTGTGGCTCGACCTGGCCGCGCGGTATCATCCCGAGATCGGCGTCATCGCCGGGCCGTATGCGCGTGCCTACACCTGCGACACCGTGGCACACGGCAGCGTGATGACCGCACTGCTCTGGTTCGTACTCGGCGATGGGGTCAATCCCTCCCCGATGGAGTATTTCCGCGCGCCGGACGACCTGGTATTACACCACCGCGGCGATGTGCCCTTCAACATCGTGCAGCAGTGCTGGTGCGCGGGCGGCACCTTCCACGTGCCCCCGGCGGCGCAAGCACTCTTCCGCGCGAAGAGCTACCCCTTCCGCGCGGTAGCCACGGCGGAGGAGGGCGATGCCGGGCCGGATTTCCCCGCCCGCCCCGTCCGCCTGGAATCGACCCTCTACCCCGACTTCACCCTCGGCACCGCCAGCACGCCGATGTGCGGCGGCGAGCAGACGATGAGCTACTTCGTCACCTACAAGCGGCGCGACCCGGTCACTTCCTTCCGCGACGTGGGCACGGTGTTCAACAAGATCGTGCTCGATGACGACGTGCCCGGGCGCCTGCTCACCGCGGAAGCCATGCCCGACGCCGGCGCCGAGTTGCACCCCGACAAGCCCGCGGAGGCGGTCTACGCGAACACGGGCGAGGAAGAGCACCTGCACTCCTACGCGAACACCATCACGCTGCACGACGGGCCCACCGCGCTGGTGCTCACCCACCCGCACCTGGCGCTGGGCGGCGCGCCGGACACCGGCGTGGGGGCGAAGACGCTCTGCCGGTTGAGCGAGCTGGTCATCTTTCCCGCGCACTTCGGCGGGGCGGAGGAGATCCTGGTAGACGGCGTGCCGCGCGCAGAGTGGGACGGCCCGGTGCCGCCGGGCACATGGATCGCCTGCCGTCGCGGGCAGTTCTACTGCGCCATCCGGCCGCTAGCCTATACGCGCACCCTCGGCCAGGTCGCGGTCACACTGGAGCGGCACAACCGTTATGAGACGATCCGCTTCGCGCTGTACGACGGGGAACCGCGCCGCTTTACCCGCGCGGAGCTGCGGCACGTCTTCAGCGGCTTCGTGGCGGAGCATGCCGGGGTGGGGGAGTATCCGTCGCTGGCCGTCTTCGCGGCAGCGGTGGCGGAGGCGCGCGTCACCGATTACTTCTGGAACACCCGCCGCGTACGTTACCGCCGTCCCGCCGGCGTGCGGCCCGCACTGGAGATGGAAGTGAGCTGGAGCCCCGGCACACACCAGCCGCGCATCGCCGCCATCGACGGCCGGCCCGTCGCCTGGCCCGCCGTTGCCATCGACGGCATCGACCCGGCCACGCTACCCTTCCTGAACGACCCCTTCACCCCCGTCCCCGCCTTCTTCCCCTGGGAGGATTTCTCGGTGGAGTGGGGCGAGTGGCCGTACGCCATCGGGGAGCGAGAGACGGTCTGAAGTGGTGTTCCGGTATGCCTTACCCTCCCCGCGTGCGCCAGGCGGCGGGTTTGTCGTTGACGCTCCAGATTTTATCCTTCGGCGCGGGGAGGATCTCCATCACCACGTCCTCAGGCGTTGGGTTTTTACTGCGGCGGCGTCGGGCGTCGGGACCGCGAAGGATGAGCAGGTAACCGATCTTTGCCGCCCGGCGCAGTTGGGCGGCTTCGCGCATCCGGTCGATATGCACCCACCACAGAAATAGCGCCACCGCGCAGCCGAGGTAGAAGATCGGCAGCGAGAACAGCTCTAGCGCCGGGTGGGTGCAGCCATACCACGCGACTATCGCCATGCCGGCCGTCGCGACGAGCGTGACGGCAGCCAGGCCGCGGGCGAGATTGGCTGCCAGGATGCGCAATTCGGAGCATTCGCTCGCGCTGAGTTCGCGTCGGTTCATCAGGATCGGTGCATCCTCGTCCGTGCGCCCGACCTCATGCATCCAGTCCGGGTGGGCGGCCGAGGCGGCGGCGGTGGGCGGGGTGGCGGTCTCGACGACCTCCACGATTTCCAACAGCTTTGGCGGCGTCCCGTTGGCGCGCGCGATGCGCCCGGAGCCGGCCATCATGACTAACGTCTGGATCGTCTCCGGCTCATCCTTCAGAATCTTCAGGCTGACCAGTGCCCCGGTATACCCGCTATATCCATGGCCGGTATCCATGGTGATGCGCCCGCGAAAGATGCGCACGCGGTCATCCGCCAGGTCTTTTCTATACGCCAACAGATACTCCAGCGCGCGTTTCGTCGGGAGCCCCACCAGGATCAGCCCGCAGACGGCATAGAAGGGAACCTGCGAGTTTGCCAACAGGGGCAGCGACGGGGAGAGGTAGTGACCGAGTAACACGAGAAGAATCCCGAGGCAGCCGAGTGTGTTGAGGACTACCCCGGCGCGTGCTTCCCGCAGTGCCGTGTCGATCTCCCGGCGCTCTGCCGTGGTGAGCACGCGCTCCTCTATGCAGGGCAGACCGGCGCAGTGCAGCACTGTGCCGTCGGTGCGGACCAACGGTGGAGGCGCGGCATCCGAGTGTGTCAAGAGGGTTTCGCCGCCGTCTGCTCATCCTGATCGAGCAAGTTGGCGACGACGGCGCGGTCGATGAAGTACAGACCGGGCTGATAGGGTTTCGGCACTTTGGGCAACGTCGTTTCTAACAGTTGCCATTCCACGTCGGGAATCGAGCGGAAGGTGCGCGTGAGCGTGCGGGTGTCCGACGTCCCGCACAGCACCGGGTAGGGTTTGAAATCGACCCAATGGGGCTTGGGTTTTTTGGGTTTATCGAAATAAAAAGCCACCGTGGCCAGGCGTGAGCCCTTCTTCAGCTCACCATCCTCGATGCACTGGCGGGGGATTTTTAGAATCTTCACCACCGGATAGTTGCCGAAGCCCTTGCTCATATCGGTATACACGGCGATGAGCAGCGGATCGAGCGACACCACCACGGCCGGGTTGATGCAGCCATGCCAAAACAGTTGGCGGATCCATCCCATAAAGATAAACGGGACAGGGAGGAGTAAAACTACGGGAATGGCAAAGAAATTGCTCTGGGTGATGCACGCCAGCGTGACCAAGCCGGCTATGAGTAGAAACCAGATGAGCATGGGCATGGGATAGTAATTCAGCCACTCTTTCCGCTCCCATGCCACGCGTCCGGGATTACTGGCCTGCGTAAAGCGCTCTTCGGTCGTCATGACGCTATCCTCTCTGCCGTCCCATTATGTCAGCGTTCATATAGTATATATGCTATGAGTACGTGTCAATGTGGGTGCCGGCGCTGGATGGTATCATCTTCGGCGAATGCTCCGTGGAATGGTGTGCACCGGCGGTATGCTTCTCGCGGAACGCTGGCAGGTGGTTGCTTCCCCCCGCGCGCGCTGGTACAATGCGGGCATGTGGACGCGGAATGAGTTAACGACCGCCTTCGCGGCGGTGGGCGTGGGCGCGGGGGATCTCCTGCTGGTGCACAGCGCACTGCGCCGGCTCGGGCCTGTGGACGGCGGGGCGGAGACGGTGATCGACGCGCTGCTGGACGCCGTGGGGCCGACCGGCACGCTGGCGGTGCCCACGCACACCTGGCAGGTGGTGAATGGCGCGCAGCCGGTCTTCCACCAGCTTTACACCCCGAGCAACGTCGGCGCGCTGACGAACGTCTTCCGGCAACGCGCGGGCGTGCTCCGCAGCCTGGCGCCCACGCACAGCATGGCGGCACTCGGCCCACGCGCGGCGGCGCTGACGGCGGGGCACGAGCGCGACACCACCCCCTGCGCCACCGATGGCCCCTACGGTCGCCTACGCGATTGGGGCGGCAAGGTGCTCATCATTGGGCCGGGGTTGGAGTGCTGCACCTTCTTCCACGGGTGCGAGGAATGGGCGGGGCTGCCCACCGCGGTCTCGCCGGGCACGACGCAACTGTACAGCATCGATGCCGCCGGCACCGTCTACCCGGTGGCGCTGCACGGCCACTGCATCAACACGTGGGATCAGTACCCTCGGCTGGAGCCGGGCTTGCAGGCCGTCGGCGCGCTGACGGTAGGCGCGGTCGGCGCTTGCCCCCTGCGCCTCCTCGACGCCCGCCCCGCCGCCGCCTGGGTAGTGGCGCGCCTGCGCGAAGACGCGAGCATCATTTTGCCGTCGGCTTAGCGGGGATCGTTATCGTGCCCAGGTCGACGGTGCGCATGGTGTCGTATCCAACCAGGCGTGCCACAGTGTTCAATTCGGGGCCGACGACCATGCGCGGCGTGCCGTCATGCGTCATCGTCACTAAAGATTGATTCAACCCGACTCCCGGATTCAGATGAAGTGAAATACCCTCTCCGGTTTTCACTACGCACGTCCCATCGCTAAACCAGCAGTGCCAGATAAATTGCGGTAGTTCCGCCGCGGCATGCACCGGTGCGTCACTGAAATGCGGAATGCCGCGCCCATCGACATTCGACGTGCGCAGGAGCAGGCCGCGATGGGGATTGTACAGCGACAGGTCGGCGCGCACGACCCACCCCAACGCGGCGTGCAGGGGCAGCACGCGCACCTCGTCGGCGCTGATGAAGCCGTTGCCGTCGGTGTCGGACCAGACCCATGTTGCATCGGCGTCGCCGGTGAAGAGCTTGGCAATGTTGACGCCGTCCAGTGCACTAGCGAGGATGGGATGCAGCGTGTGGGAGTTTAATTCCCAGCGCGGCCCGATGGCTGCAACCGGCTTCGCCACGTCGCCGTCAAGGAGCCAGAGCACAGCCTCGTCGCCGAGTTCCCTCCAGACATAGGTATGCGTCGCCATGGTGACCGATTGCACCGGCGCGGAGCCGATTTGCAACGACGGTTCGCACGGCATAGGCAATTGCAGCGTGTCGAGTAGGCGCCGTGCCGTGGCAGGCGTCAGCAGGTCAGCGCCACCGGTGGGGTAGAACCCGCGATAGTAGACAGTGGTGACAAGGTGACCGTTCGCGTCGCGGTGTAGGCGCAACCCGCACGGGTCGGGGGGGTAAGGTATGGCGCGGTAAATGGTAGCGCCATCCGGCCCCACCGCCGCGACCTCCCGATAGGGCATACAATTCAACGATCCAGCCAGCGAACCATCGGACAGCTTCCACTCGCTCACCCGGCTCACGCCCGAGCATTCCGCCACCCAGAGTACACCGCTTCCGGTCACCGCCAGGCCCTCGGGGTGATCCATGCGCAGCGGGTCGTAAACCCCGAGTTGCTCGCCGCCGGGATTCCCCACTGTGCGCAGCAGCTTGCCGTCGAAATCGAATATCTTCACCTGCGGTTGCAGGCCCCAATCGGTGATGAGCAGCTTTTTCCAGCACGGACCGATTATCACGCGTTGCGGGTCGGCAAGGCCGTCGGCGATCACCGTTTTCTCGTCGCTCAGCGCGCCGGTGGCATAGTCGATGTGCCAGACGTGTACCTGTTTGCCGACAATGCCGAATAGCCGCCCGTCATTGGAGAGTGCCACGCCGCGCGAGGGCGCCGTGCGTTGTCCCCATAATACCTTGTGTGTGCGCAGGTTCACCACGCGCAGGTCACCGGTGGTATCACTTTCGTTGCCGTTGCTGATGACCGCTATCCCGTCACGCACCGTCAGCGCCAGAAGAGGCCAGAGTCGGTTGCGTTCCATCCGCCAGGTGTAAAGCGGCTCGGGTGTGCCGTCGACCTTCACGCCATACAGCGTGCCTGGGCAGAGTACATAGCCGGAGTATTGCGGTAGCGCCTTCTCTCCCGCGTCGCGCGCCAGGGCGATGGGATTGTGAACCGCGATGTCGGGGAGCGGGACGCCATCCGGCGCGATGCGCACCACGGCATCCCCAACGGCGACCCACATTTGCGCGGTGGCGGTTTTGCAGTCGGCGAGGTAGAGGACGTCGGACACTGGACCCGGGGGGAGCAATTTTTCCGCTGGCGCGGACGGCGCGGGGTCGAGGCACAGCTTATCATGCAGCACGGCGCGCAGGTGGTATGTGCCGGGTGGCAGGTTGTTCGGGTATGGAATGGCCGTGCAACCGTCGGGTAACGGCATCTCCTCAACTTGCGTGCGGAAGCACTTACCCTTCGCATCGTAGGCCAGTATCGTGCAGTTCGCCGGGCGCGCTAGCTTCTCCGGCAACGTCAACGTAACCGCCGACGCCAGGGTCGGCAGCAACAGCAGCAGTAACAGCGGCCACGTTTTCATTGTATCTGCACCTGGAAGCTTACCGTGCCCGTGGAGCCGGGGGCCAGCGCGCCGGTGAAGGTCCAGTGGATGCCACCGGTGGCGCCGACCGCGGGGGTGGTGATGGCGCAGCCGGTGAGGTTGGCCGGCAATGCGCCGAAGGCCGCGCTGACAAAAGTGGTGAAGGGCGGCGTCGCATTGTTGAGCACCACGTTCTGCAGCGGATCGAGGCCGATGTTCTTGTACGTCAGTGTGTAGTTGAGCACGTCGCCCGACTTCGCGTTTGCCTTGTCCACCGTCAGCGAGAGGGTCATCGACATGGTGGTGTTGACGGTGGTCAGGTCGGTGTGCGTGATGGTACCGACGAGGGCCGGCGCGGCGGCGTTCGTGTAGGTGAAGACGGAGTTCACCGCCACCGACTCGGTCGCCGACTCCGGCGCGTTATCCGGGATGAAGACCTTCAACACCAGCGCAATCTGATCGCCGGCGTTCACGGTTACCGGGCCGGCGAAGGCGGTCTCCGTCGGTTGCACCACGCCATCGGCGTTCGTGTCGCGGTAGAGGATGACCGACCAGCCGGGCATGTTCGGGTTCGGCGTCGCCGTGGTGGTGAAGTTGATCGACCCGCCGGTACCCGCGGTGAAGACGTGCGGGTAGTAGACCACCGTGCCCGGCGGGGTGCTCTTCTGCCCGTCATTGGTGAAGATATTCGTCGGCACGTCGGCAAAGTTCACCCCGGTGTAGGCTGTGCCGTTGGCGTAGGTGAAGAGCAGGATGTCGGTGGTGCGCGTATAGGTGCCCGCGGTGGTACCCACCGCGCCGCCGGTGCTCACGTAGGCGGGCAAGTTGAACTCGCGGATATTGATGGCGCCCGGCGTCATGTAGGGGATCCACAGCGTGTAGGCGCCGCTGGTGTCGGTATTCTCCGTCTCGTAGGTCGTGGTGCCCGCGGTGTTGGTGGCGCGCACCTCCACCGTCGCCAGGCCGGCTTCCGTGCCGTTCTTCAGGCCGTCGTTGGGGACGCCGCCCGCCCCCACACCGGTGTCGTTGAAAACGATGCCGTTGAGCGTGCTGCCGTGCCATAGGCCGATGTTCACGTTGAGCACGTTCGTGGTGGTCAGTACCACGTTGGCGGCCTTTTGCGCCGCGTTCTCCGTACCGAGCCAATCGACGGGGCGGTAGGTCGTGACGTCGGTGAGCGTATTGTTGTTGTCGAGCAGGATGTTGTAGGTGCCCGGGTTCACGCTGGTGAAGGAGTACGCGCCCGTCGTCGCGTCGACGGCCACCGCCACCGTGGCGTTGCCGCCGGCGCCGGGCTGCAGCTTGGCGTAGAGCCCGGCGATACCGAGCCCGCCTTCGGCGCCGGTCTTCTGATAGTTATGGTCGGCGTCGGAGTAGACGTAGCCGGAGATCACGTAGCCGATGGTGTCGGTGTCGGTGAAGTAGTCGTTGTTGGCGTTGGTGTCGGTGTAGCCGGATTGCGCGGTGATGTGCACGGTGTTGGCCATCGTGCCGGTGGCCCCCGTCTGCACCGTGCCGGTGAGGGTCATCGTGGCCGATTGCCCCGTCTGCAGGTTGACGCCCGTCCACATGCCGTTGACCAGGTTATACACGCCGACCGAGGGGGTGAACACAGGGTTCAGGAAGACGCCGGGCAGCGTGTCGACCACGTAGACGGAACTGGCGGTGGACGGCCCGTAGTTGGTGATGGTGATCGTGTAGGTGTCCGCATTGCCGGCAAGCACCACGTCGCGGTTGTCCGTTTTCACCACCGCCAGGTCGACGTTGTAGATGATGGTGTCCGTGTCGGAGCCCGCGTTGTTCGCCGTGTTTACGTCGCCGTACCCCGCCGGGCCGGTCACGTTGGCGTTCATCGTCACCGTACCCGACGTGGTGTCAAAAACGAGAGCGTGCACGATCAGCGTGATGGATTGCCCGTTGGCCAGGGTGATCCCCGTCCAGTTGCCGGTGGTGCTGTCGTACGTTCCCACGGAGGGCGTGTAGCTCAGGTCCATCGCGCCGGTGGGGTGGGTGAAGATCACGTTACAACTGGAAACGGTATCCGGGCCGTTATTGGTGATGGTGATCGTATAGTTGTTCGTGTCGCCGGCGGCGGTGGTGGTTTTGCCGTCCGTGATGGTCAACGACAGGTCGGCGCTCTGCACCGGATTGTAGACCACCGCGGATTGGTTCGGCGCCGGGTTGGCGCTGCCGTCCGGGTCCACCGTGGCGGTGTTGGTGACACGGGTGAGCTGGTTGGTGCATTTGCAGGTGAAGACCACCGTGGCGGTATGCCCCACGCCGATCACCCCCGACGCGTCGCCGGGCCCGTTGATGGCGCGCTCGGTGGCGAAGGCCATGGCGCCGCCGACATCCGCCACCGCTACGCCGTTGAGGGTGGCCGAGTTGGCGACGTACACGAGCCCGGCGGGAATCGGGTCCACGAAGGTGCTGCCGGCGGTGGCGACGGTGCCGGTGTTGGCGATGCTGACCGTATATTGCACGGTGTCGTTCACGTGCAGCAGCGTGGTCGGGTTGTTTACTTTGGTGATCGTCAGCTTCGGCACGGTGGCGACCACGGCATTCGTGGTGAAGGTGCCGTTGTTGGCCGGATAGCCGGGGCAGCTCGTATAGGAATACAGCCATGTGCTGGAGTCGGTGAACTGGCCGGTGCCCGGCACGGCGGGCACGTAGTTGACTTTGTACTTATACACGACCGTCGTGCTCGCCCCCTTGGCGATGGTGCCGACGTTGACGCCGTTCTCCACGTTAGCCGTCGTGTTGGCCACGCCGTTCACCGTCACCGATCCGGCGACGAACCCGAGGCCGGTGGGGCCGTGGTTGGTGAAGATGCAGTTGTTGGCGTCGGCGGTGCCGGTGGTGTTATTCATCGTCGCCGTATAAGTCAGCGTGTCGCCGACGTAGGTCAGCGTCTTGTTGATCGCCAGCGTGGAGGGCGTGAAGACCGGCGCGCCCACGTTGATCTCCAGTCCGAGGCCGGTGATGGTATAGCGGTCGGTGTTGGTAACGCCTTGCGCGTAGGCGACGGACTGCCCGTTCGTCAGGTAGCTGGAGACGTCCGCGTTGGTGATGTCCCACCCCTGGCGGGCCGCATTGACCATCGTGAACGTGCTGCCGGCCAGGGTATTGTTCAGCGTGCCGAAGGTGCCTGAGGTATCCTGGGATAACGTGCTGGTCGATTCATCGTAGTAATTGATCCCGGAATTGAAGAAGTTGTTGGACGGATTCAGCGGCGTCGTGACGGTATTCGTGGGGGGATTCGTCGCGCCGAACATGAGATTGTCGCCCGTGATACTGGCATCGCCCTCGATCGTCGTGATAAGCATGCGCCCCTTCACCGTGCCGGTCTGCGGGGTGCAGAAGCCGGAGACGGAGGCTACCGGCTGCGTGGTCTGGTCAGTCAACTCGGCGCCGATGAAGAGCGTCATGTTGCGCGCGGGGAGACTCGGGTTGCTGTAGATGACGCAGAGCGTCCACCCCGTAGCATTGGCGTTGACATCGGCATAGTCGACCGTGCCGGGCACGTGACCGACCTTATACATCCCCGCGCCGTACGTTTTCACGTAGGAGGTGACGTCGGCGGAGCGGACGTAGTAGTAGCGCCCGGAGCCGGTGAGGGTGAAGTTCGACCCGGTCGTCGCGGCATCCGGGGTGATCTGCGACGTGGCGCCGCCCGGCGGGGTGAGGTTGACGTAGCCGTTGTAAGAGGCGGAGACGTTCTGGTTCGTCGTCTCGTAGCACCCGCCCCAGATGAGTTCAGCGTAGAGCACCGTGCTGCCGGCCACCATGCGCAATTGCCCGGTGGACTGGTTGATCGTCCAGTCCGACGTGGTGCCGGCGTTGTACGTGGCGACGTAGCTGGGCCAACCCGGCGACGGCGAAGTGTCGCGCTGCGCGGTGTCGGTGGTGATGAAGCACCCGATGGAGCCGGCGATGCCGGGCTGGTTGCCGGTGGTGCCGGTGGCGGTCGATTTATCCAGCCCCAACGTGTTGCCGGTCATCGTCATCGCCCCGTTGGCGATGGTCGAGTAGCGCATGATGTAGTTGCACTGTCCGGCCACGGTGAACGTCAGCAGCAGGAGCATTGCCGCCAGCAGCAGTGTCCGCCGGCGGTAATGCGGTGAACTATTCGGAAGTGTTGGCAACAAGAGCATTCGGCCTCGAGTATGGTGCGGGGGTCGTGCGAAGATACGCAAAATAGCCGACAGCATACCTATGTAAACTATAACAAATATCATATGCTACGGCAACCCTGACAGGAAGATTACCGGGGGTATTTCCGTGTATCAGCGGAAAGATTCGTCATCGTGCGGCGAGGGAAGGGGAAGCAGGACGGCGAACCTTCATGCAGATGTAATCGCCGTGTCACCGCACGGTAACCGGAGCGTGCGATAATACGCGCGTTTGCCGCAAAGGAGTAGCCATGCAGACGACGCAGATGACCCTCGCCACCGTGGCGGCCGGGATGGCCGTGCTGGGCTGCCTTCTCGTCCTGCTGCCGTTGCTGCCCGTGTTGGTACGCGCGTGGCGCGCACCCGGCGTGCCCGCCACGCTGGGTGTCGGCGCGCTGGCGGTGGTACTGCCCGCGCTGCTCACGTTGCCGGCGGTCAGGCCCTTCGCGCCCGGGTTTGGGCTGGGAATGGGTCTCCTGCTTGGCGGCGTGCCGGCGTGGCTGGTGTTGGCCGCGGGCAGCGTTCCCCTGCCGCCGGCGCGGATGGGCGCACTGGCGTTGGCCGCGGCGGCGGTTGGCCCGGCGCTGGCGGCCTGGCGCTTCCACGGCGACCCCGGCGACGTGCTGATGGGCTGTGCGCTGGGCGCACTGGCGGTAGCGGTACTCGGTGGCGGCGTCGCGCGCGCGGTGCGAGTTCCCCTCGCGCGAGGGGTTGAAGTGACCGCCGTGGCGAGCAGCCTTGCCGTCGTCGGCGTGCGGCTGGCGATGGCGCACTTTCCGCGCAGCACCCCCGCCGCGTTGGCCGGGGGCTACTGGGCGGTGCCGCCGCTGCTGCTGGCGGGCGCCGCGCTGGTGCTGCTGCTTGTCGGCATCCGCGCCGCGCGCCCGTGGGTGGCCGGCATCGCCGGCGCCGCCGCGGTGGTGCTCTTCCTTCTCGTCTTACATCTGCGCCTGCTGCCGGGGTTGACGTGGTCGGCGCCCGCCGTGGGCGCGGCGGCCTTCCTCGTCGTACTTGGCCTGCTGGCGCGTGAAGAGCGCGACGCCGGCCCCGCCTTCCGCCCGCGCACGCTCGCCGTCGCGCTGCCGCTGGCCGCGCTCATCACCACCGCCTTCGCCTTCCGTGGGTTGGCCGGGGTCGGGGAGCTGCTCGCGTTGCTGCCCGCCCTCGTCCTCGTCGCCGCGGTCTATCCGGCACCGAGTGAGGGCGACGAGCCCCTCACCTTTTCCCTCGGCCTGGGCACGCTGACCCTCTGCGCGCTCTTCGCGTTGACGCGGTTGCTCTTCGAGCGCTACGGGCACGTCTACACGCTGGATTTCCAACGCTACTACGACATCTTCACCCTGCTACTCGGCGTCGGGCTCACGCTGGGGATAAATGCCGCCGTGGCGGACACCCCCCCGCGCCCGTGGCCCGCCGCGCTGCGCCTGGGCGGGCTGGGGCTGGCAGCGGTGGGCGTGCCACTCGGATTGCTGGCGCTGTGGGGGGCGCGTACGCTGTCGGCGCTGCTCACCGGGCTGGCAGTGGGCGAGTTCCTCTGGATGGCGCTGGCGGCGGGAACGACGGGCGACGACCGCCGGCAGACCCTCGCCGGCGCACCGCACGCCTTGCTCCTCACCATGGCCGTCGCCGCGGTGCAACTGGCGCCGCGCCTCTTCGTGAAGGAGCTGACCACGTCGAAGAAGATCATCGTCGCCGTGGTGCTCACCGGGGCCGTCGTGCTCTGGGTGGTGGTGGATACGCTGGTACGCAGCCGGGCGCACAAGGAGGCTCTCCATGCGGCGGAATAACTGGATGCATCTCGGTGTGCTGCTGCTGCTGGTGCTGGGCGGCGGCGCCACCGTCACCACGCTGTTGAAAGCGGAAACCCCTTACGGGCGCGTCACCGGCGTGCTGACGATGGCGGAATCCGGCATACCCCTCGCCGGCGTGCGCGTAGAGCTGGATGAGGACACCAAGCGCGACGATGGCCACGACTACGTGGCGCACACCGACGCACAGGGGCGCTTCACGGTCGAGCACGTGGCAGTGGGCACCTACAAGCTGAGCGCGCGCACCGACGCCCACGCGGCGCCGGACGTTACCGTCGAGGTGCGCGAGGACACCGTGGCCGACGCTTCCACCGTGCTGAAGCCCGTGCCACCCTTCGTGAGCCTGGAGAAGCTGGAGCATGTCTACACCACCCGGGAGTCGATCGCGCTGCGCGTGCACGGCTTTGTGCCGGAAAAATCCCTCGAGCTAACCCTTTACCGCTTTACCGATAAGGTCGCGGCGAAGGCGTGGAACGGCTGGCTGCCCGCGCACGTTGCCACGGATAACGGCAAAGCCGATCTCGCCGCGCTGGCGCACGCGTCGTCGCTGCATCGCGTGCGCACCACAACGGTGGCGGTCACCCAGCGCGACGTGGAAGGCGTCTTCCGCCAGGCGCTCACCCTCGGCACACTGCCCGCGGGCACCTATCTGCTCGCGGCGCAGGCGGGCGTGGTGCGCGACACGGCGTTGGTCGCCGTCACCGACATGGGCATGGTGGTGAAGAACAACGGCAAGCGGCTGCTCGCCTATACGGTGAGCTTGCTCACGGGGAAGGCGCAACCGGACGTGGCTGTCACCGTGCAATTCGGGGATAACGTGGTCGCGCACCGGAGCACCGACGACGAAGGCCTGTGCGACATGCAGACGCCGCACCACGCGGGCGACGACACCATGCTGGTGGTGGGCCGCGACGGGGAGAATATGGCGGTGGCCGCCACCTCGGTCAACGGCGACAGTGAAGAGGATGAGCAGGGCAAATCGTTCAACTGTTACACCTACACCGACCGCCCGATCTACCGACCCGGCCACACGGTGTATTTCAAATCGATCATGCGGCAGGTCGTCGGCAAGGGGTTTCGTGTGCCCGGCCCGCGCGATGTGACGGTGCAGGTGAGCGATAGTCGTGACAACAGCGTTTACCACGACACGCTGCATTCCAACGCCTTCGGCGCGGTGGACGGCGCCTTCCAACTGCCCGACGCCGCGCTGCCCGGCACGTATGGCATCGACCTGACCGTTGACGGGCAGACGCACAACGCGTACTTCTCGGTGGCGGAGTACCGCAAGCCGGAGTTCGCCGTCACCGTCACCCCGGTGAAGCCGCGTTACAGCCGCGGCGACGTGCCGGAGTTCACCGTCGACGCAGCGTACTACTTCGGCGCGCCGGTGGGCGGTGCGAAGGTCTCCTACGAAGTCACCCGCGAACCGAGCTGGTACTACGAGGAAGCGGACTCCTGGGATGCCGACCTGCCGGACACCGGCACGCCGGGCAGCATGGCGTGGGACGCCGGTGATTATCAAGGCGGGGAGATCGTCACCTCCGGCAAGGCGCGGCTGGACGACGCGGGCAAGCTGGTCATCCGTGCAACGCAGGACGAGGAGACGCAAAAGCCGGATCGCGAAGCGCAAAAGCGCCCCGCCTTGTGGAACGACGACACCATGGACTGGCGCTACACGCTGCACGCCACCGTCACCGACGAGGCGAAGCGCGACGAGGTCGGCGACGGCAGCGTGACGGTGACGCAGGGGGATTTCCGCCTGCAACTCGGCGCGGATTACCTCGTCAAGCCGGGCGGCGTGGCGGCGGTGAACATCCAGGCGGTCGATTACGACGGCAAACCGGTACCCGGCGTGCACGGCGAGGCGACGCTGGAACGGTTGGAGTGGACGCGTCACGCGGAGCAGTCCATCCTCGAAGGTACGCTGCCCTGGACGGCGGACGCCGCGGGCAAGGCCGTCGTGGGCGTCACCCCGACGCAGGAGGGCAGCTACCGCGTGAAAGTGACTACCCATGATGCACGCGGGCAACGCATCGTCGCCTCCCAATGGCTGTGGGTGATGAACGACGACGGCGGCGGCTTCGAGTATCCGTATCAAGATCTCGACGTGCGCGCCGACAAACGCATCTACTGCGAAGGGGACACGGCACGCATCATCATCAATACCAAGCACGTGCATCGGACGGCGCTGCTCACCTTCGAAAGCGGCGACATGCTCACCTACCGCACGTTGACGATCGACAAGCCTTCCACCATCGTCAAGGTGCCGGTGACGGAGGCGCTGTTGCCGAATATTGCCGTCGGCGTCTGCTTCGTGGACGGCAAGGAGTTCTACCACGGCGAGGCGACGCTGAATGTCTCCCGCATCTCCAAGGCGCTCAAGGTGTCGGTGACGCCGGCAAAGCCGAGATACGGTCCGGGCGAGGTGGCGGAGTTCCACATCAAAACGACCACCCCTAACGGCCGCCCCGCGTCCGCCGAGGTATCCCTTGGCCTCGTGGACGAGGCGATCTACGCTATCGCGCCGGATGACACGGAGAATATCGTCGCCAACTTCTACCCACGCCGCTACAACCCGGTGCGCACGGTCTTCTCCTTCCCCGACGTTTACATGTCCGGCGATGACAAGGCGGGCTCGACCATTCGCACGCGGTCGTACTTCCCCGACACGGCGTATTGGAACCCGGAGATCGTCACCGACGCCGCGGGCGAGGCGACGATCTCCGTGCCGCTGCCCGACAACCTCACCACCTGGCGCGCCACCGTGTGCGCCGCGACCCTCGACACGCGGGTGGGGCAGGGGACGGGGTCGATCATCGTCACCAAGCCTTTCCTGGTGCGCCTGGAGACCCCGCGCTTCCTCACCAGCGGCGACAGTGTGAACATCGCCGTGGTGGCGCACAACAACACCGACAAGCCCCTCACCGCGCAGGTGGGGTTGGGCGGTGAGGGCGTGCAGGTGGACGGCGCCGCCGTGCAGCACGTGTCGCTGGCGCCGGGCAAGGCGCAGCGGGTGATCTGGCGCGTGCACGCCGACGCCGTGGGGCAGATCAAATTGCGCGGCTGGGGGCAGGCGGTGGAGGACGTAAAGCTAGCCGACGCCATGTCCCTTACGCTGCCGGTGAAGCTGAAAGGGCGCCCGGAAGCGGAATCCCACGCCGGCAAGCTGACCGACACCGCTACGTTGTCCTTCACCACGGCGAAGAATCCGGTACCGGGGAGTAAGACGCTCACCATCCGCCTCGCGCCGTCGCAGGCTTCCGCTATGCTCGGTGCGCTGGAATACCTGGCGAAATACCCTTATGGTTGCACCGAGCAGACGATGTCCTGCTTCCTGCCCGACGTGCTGGTGGCGGGGCTGCTGAAACAGGAAGGCGGGGAGAACGCCAAGCTCAGCGCCGAATTGCCGAAGATGGTCAACACCGGCTTGCTGCGTCTATACGCCTACCAGCACGACGACGGCGGCTGGGGCTGGTGGGAGCACGACGAGAGCGATGCGTGGATGACCGCCTACGTGGTCTTCGGCCTGCGGCAGGCGCACGCCGCCGGCTACCCGGTGACGCCGCGGGTAGAGGAGGAAGCCGTCAAAGCCCTGCGCGACCTCGCCGTGAAGCCCGAGTTGGCGCAAGAGCCGGATAAGCTGGCCTTCGCGGCGTATGTGCTGGCCCTCGCCGGGGAGGGTGAGGCGGCGCGCACGGCGCTGGCCAATCTGGCCCGCGCGCAAGCCGCTCCCAAGCCGCCGGAGATGCGCGTTTGGAGCTGGTCGGCGCTGGCGCTGGCCCGGCAACTCCTCGGTCTCGATGCCGGTGACGCGCTGCGCCACGCCTGGGCCGCCTACGACGCCGTGCAGGCCGGCCACGCGCCGCGTGATTACTGGTACGACACGTATCAGCTCTCCGACGAGGCGGCGCTGCTCCTCTTCGCCGACACCAATCTTACCCCCGCCGACCCGCGCGCGGTGGGGTTGGTGGATACGTTGATGCAGGCGCGCGACGGGAATCACTGGGACTCCACCCGCGCCACTGCCTTCACGCTGCTCGCCCTCACCAACTACTTTGCCACGAACCACGCGCTGCACCCGAATGAAACGGTGAACGTGGCGGTAAACGGCGCCCACCTGGCCACCGTGCAGTTCACCGCGGAGGACCTGCTGCGACCCGAGCGCGTGCTGACCGTGCGCGCCGCGGAGTTGGGCACCGTGCCGCCCGTCGTCACGCTGCAACGCACCGGCACGGGTGAAGTGTATTACACCGCGCTGCTGGAATACACCGAGCAGAGCGGTCTGGACCAACCGGCGGCGGGCACGTCCGACCTGGCGATCTCGCGCGTCTACCGCAAATACGAACGGGGCACGCCGAAAACGGGATCGTCGCAGACGCACTTCACATTGGGCGACGTCATCGAGGTGGAGTTGACGATCACCGCGAAGCGCCCCTTCCGCTACGTGATGATCGAAGACCCGCTGCCCGCCGGCTGCGAAACGCGCGACCGCGGCCCGGTGGAGGACTATGAGTGGGAGTACTGGTGGACGAACGAAATCATGCGCGATGATCAGGCGGGCTTCGCCGTGCAATACCTGACGCCCGGCAAGCCACACACGCTGACCTATCACATCCACGCGTCGGCGTCCGGCGACTTCACCGCGCTACCGCCGCGCGTCTTCGACATGTACAACCCCGGCGCATGGGCCGCTGGCGCCGCGCAAGCGGTGACGATCGGGGAGTGAGCGAAAAGTCGGGACTGCCACCACTTTTCACATGGAACGTGTAATGCCGTGCAAATGTCGACGGAAAAGTGGTGGCTGTCCCGACTTTTCGCGTCGATGACGAACAAGGTCGGAGAAAGCATGTTCATCGTCCGTATACTCATCGCCGCGATTTTACTCCTCGCCCTTGGCGCCGCGCTCTGGTTGCCGGGGCGCGAGGAGGCGCTGGGCAGCTATGCCACTTCGCTGAGCGGGCGGACGCGCGGGCAGCATCGCAATGCCCTGCGCGCGGCGGGCGCGGTGGACGGCGTGACGCTGGAGCCCGGCGCCGTCTTCTCCTTCAATAAAACCGTCGGTTCGTGGACGTCCGAACGCGGCTACGTGCTCGCTCCGGTGAGCTACGACGGCGAGCTGGTGGTCGATTGGGGCGGCGGCGTCTGCCAAACCTCTACCACGCTGTATAACGCCGCCCTGCTCGCCGGGCTGCAAGTGCTGGAGCGCCACCGGCACAACTGGGCACCGAAATATGTGCCCCCCGGACGCGATGCCGCCGTGGCGCAATACGACATCGACCTGCGCCTGCGCAACCCCTACCCGTGGCCGGTGTGTCTGCGCAGCGTGTCGACGGCGGAGCGCATCGGCTTTCAGATTCTCGGGCGCGCGCACGGCCCCATGGCCCGGCTGGCGGACGACACCACCGCGCTGAACCCACCCAGCGAGGTGGTAAAATACGACCCGCGCCTCACTCATGGCCGCCGTCGCCTCCTCACCCGCGGCCGCCCCGGCCTTCGCGTCGCCGTCACGCGCCAATACCTCCGCGGCCCCCGCGCCGGCACGCGCGAACTCGTCTCCCAGGATGCCTACCCGGTGATGAACACGGTGCTGGCGGTCGGACGGTAGGGTACGACCAAAAAACCGCGCTGCCGGGGCAGTGTCCCGGCAGCGCGGGGGAAGTGGGCGCCTTAACGGCGCGCACCTCCCGCGGTGTCGATCTTCATGTGTCTACCCTCCTTCCGGAACGCGCCGGTATGGGAGGCGCGTTCACTTCTCTAATCGTTCCGACGGCGGTATCTGCTAAAGAGCATTTTCCTGCCAGGCGCGGTAATGCTCCCCGATGCGGCGCACGTGGTACGCCACGTTGGCCGAGGTGCACGCCAGCGCCTGCCCCGTCTCGCGCCAGGTGAATCCCGCCAGCAGGCAGGCGACGATGGTGCGCTGGGTGGCGGAAAGGTGGGTGAGGAAGGCGTCGAGGTCATGCTCAGTCAGCCGCTCGCCCAGGCGCCACCCCGCCGCGTCGTCGTGCAGCGTGTCGTCCAGTGGGGCGGGCTGGGCGTGGCGCAGCGAGCGCCGTACGGCATCGCGCATGCGCCAACGGGCATACTGCAGCAGGAACGCCTCCGCCTCGCCGCGGCGTTGGTCCAAGGCGGGCAGCGCTTCCAGCACACCCAGCCACGCTTCCTGGCGCAGGTCGTCCGCCTCTTCCGGGCAGTGGCGGGCGTAATAGGCCGCCATGCGCGTCAGGCACGGCGACAGGCGGGCAAATAACCGATCCGACGCGGCAGATCGTGGTAAGATCGTGGAGTACATCGCTCCTCCGAACGCAACGGTCAGCGTGCGGCAGGCGCGGCGGAACGGCGACCCACGGGCGGTCGGCGGAAGCGATGTGAGGAGGGAGAATCGCTACCGATCAGCCGGCAGGAGGCATGCACGCGCACCCACGGCACACACACTTTGTACGGGAACATGGAAATCGGTCTTCACGTTCAAGTCCTCCTTTCACTGATGGCTTTGGCCATTCTATCACAATATCGTCGCCCGGCACGCCGGTGCTAAAGAGGGCGCGAAAAGTTTTTCACCCCGACCACTCGCCGGAGCGGACGTTGTTGCAGGAAACACGCCGGGTGCGGACGAATTTTTGAAGGGTACACTTCTTCGAGGACGGTTTTACCGATGGGCAGCACACTCGCAGGGCAGATTCTCGCGGCGCATCTCGTCTCCGGCACGCTGAGCGTGGGTGAAGAGATCGCCATCCGCATCGACCAGACGCTCACCCAGGATGCCACCGGCACGATGGCGTACCTGCAGTTCGAAGCAATGGGCGTGCCGCGCGTGCGCACCGAGGTGTCGGTGAGCTATGTCGATCACAACATGCTGCAGGCGGGCTTCGAAAACGCCGACGACCACCGCTTCCTGCAGAGCATTGCGCGGAAGTACGGCATCCATTTCAGCCGCCCCGGCAACGGCATCTGCCACCAGGTGCACCTGGAGCGCTTCGGCGCGCCGGGCAAAACGCTGCTCGGTTCCGACAGCCACACCCCCACCGGCGGCGGGGTGGGCATGCTCGCCATCGGCGCGGGCGGGTTGGACGTGGCGGTGGCGATGGGCGGCGGGGCGTTTTACCTCACCGTACCGAAGATTCTCGGCGTGAAGCTGACCGGCGCGCTGCAACCCTGGGTTTCCGGCAAGGATGTCATCCTGGAGATGTTGCGCCGCCGGAGCGTGAAGGGCGGGGTGGGGCGCATCGTGGAGTATTACGGCCCGGGCGTGGCCTCCCTCACCGTGCCGCAACGCGCGACGATTACGAATATGGGCGCGGAGCTGGGCGCCACCACGTCGCTCTTCCCCAGCGACGACGCCACGCGCGCCTTCCTGGAGAGCCAGGGGCGCGGCGCCGTGTGGACACCCCTCGCCGCCGACGCGGACGCCGACTACGATGAAACGCTGGAGATCGACCTTTCCACCCTCGTCCCCCTCGCCGCCGCGCCGCACAGCCCCGACGCCGTGCAGCCGGTCGCCGACAATGCCGGCACCGTCGTGCAGCAGGTTTGCGTGGGCAGTTGCACCAATTCGTCGTACTACGACCTCGCCATCGTGGCCGCCGTGTTGCGCGGGAAGACCGTGCACCCCGACGTGAGCCTCACCGTGTCGCCGGGGTCGAAGCAGGTGTATGAGATGATCGCCGAGAGCGGCGTGCTGGCCGACCTCATCGCCTCCGGGGCGCGCATCCTGGAGTCGGGGTGCGGGCCGTGCATCGGCATGGGGCAGGCCCCGCCGTCCGACAGCATCTCGGTGCGCACCTTCAATCGCAACTTCCCCGGGCGCTCCGGCACGGCGTCGGCGGGGGTCTTCCTCGTCAGTCCCGAAGTTGCCGCCGCCACCGCCCTCACCGGCACGCTCACCGACCCGCGCACGCTGGGTGCGCTGCCCGCGGTACGCCCCTTCACCGGCGCGGCCAACCTGGCGGATCAGCTCATCGAGGCGCCGGCAGCGGATGGCTCAGCGGTGGAGATCATCCGCGGCCCGAACATCAAACCGCTGCCCATCCACCCCGGCGTGCCCGCCACGCTGACCGGCGAAGTGCTGCTGAAGGTGGGCGACAACATCACCACCGACCACATCATGCCCGCGGGGGCCAAGGTGCTGCCGCTGCGCAGCAACATCCCGGCCATCAGCCAGTACGTCTTCGAGCGCGTGGACCCCACCTTCCCGGCGCGCGCGCAAACGGCGGGCGGCGGGTTCGTCATCGGCGGCGCGAACTACGGGCAAGGCTCCAGCCGTGAGCACGCCGCGCTGGCGCCGATGTACCTGGGTGTGACGGCGGTGATCGTGAAATCCTTCGCGCGCATTCACCTCGCCAACCTGATCAACTTCGGCATCATCCCGCTCACCTTCGCCAACGAAGCGGACTACGACCGCGTGGCGCAAGGCACGCGCGTTACCCTGCCCGACATCGCCGCCCGCCTGCGTGCCGGGCAGCCGGTGGTGCTGGAATTGCCCGACGGCACGCAGCTCCCCCTCGCGCACGCCCTCACCCCGCGCCAGGTGACGATCATCCTGGCCGGCGGGCTGCTGAACAGTATGCGGGAGGCCTGAATCGCAACCGGGTGAACCGTCCGAAACCCGCGCCCACCCGGCGCGGGTTTTTCGCGTTTGGTATGTGAACCGAGGCGGGCGGATATGGAATGATGGGGCAGGGGGATGAGATACATGATCAGCGCTTTGCGGCAGCAGGTATGGAAGCAGAACCGGTATATCATGTCGTTGCGGCAGTTGACGCTGCACGGCGTGCAGCTCGGGGTGCCGGCCTTTTTGGGGATCGCCGCGATCGTCTATGCGGTGGCTATGTGGTGCGGTGTCGGCTGGACGGGGCAACACCAGTACGAGGCGGTGCTCGGGCTGCTGCTGCTCGGGTTACTCGGGTTGCACCTGACGGCGTTGCTGGCGCGCGACGAATATACGTGGACGGACGCCGCGCTCGACGCCGGGTTGCTGGGGCTGGCGCTCATCACCATGCACCTGCCCGTGCTCGCTACCGCCGCGTACTACCTCACGCTGTGCACCGCGGTGGTCATCTTTGCCCAGCGCGACACGGCGATGGTCACGACGCTCTTTCTCGTCTCCAACCTGCTCGGTACAGTGGGGGCGATCTGGTTCAACCAGCCGATCAACCGCGTCCAATGGGACATGCTGCACCTGCAAACGGTGGAGATGGCGCTGATCAACCTGGTCGGCTTCCCGCTGGCCGGCTACCTGCTGCACGCCTTCACCGCCCTGCTGCGTCAGCGGGAGTCGAATATTGCCGACTTGCAGCAGTCGCACCAGGAGCTGCGCGTGAGCCGCAGCCGCCTGCAGCTCACCGAAAAGATCGCCACCCTCAACCGCTTCACCGAGGGGATCGTGCGCGAGATGGACACCGACGTGGGGACGTGCCAGCAGAGCGCGCTGGCGGTGGAACAGCACCTGGCGCGGCTGCGCTTCGCGCTGACCCGTGGCATGACGACGCCGGAACAGACGCAGCAGTTGCTCGATGACGTGCTGGAATCGGCCCACGCCGGGCTTCACGCGGCGCGCCATGCCGACCACTTCCTCTCCTGCCTGCGCCCGTCGGCGGTGGACCCGGAGGTGGGGCAGGTGAAGGAGTTCGACCTCGTCTACACCCTCTACGACGCGACGGAAGCGGTGCAGCCGCAGTGCGAGGCGCATGGCTGCCTGCTGCAGGTGTCACTGCCCAACGACCGCCTGCCCGTCTTCGGCGAACAGGCGCGCTTGACGCTGGCCATGCGGCAGCTCATCACCAATGCCGCTGAATCATATCCGCCCGACGCCACCGAGCGCCCCATCTGGGTGAACGCCGAAGCGGTGGGCGACGGGGTGGTGGTGGAAGTGACGGACGCGGGCCGCGGCATCCCGGAGGCCGACCTCTCCCGCATCTACGAGCGCCTCTTTACCACCAAAGCGGACGGCAACGGGCTGGGGTTGCCCCGCGTTTACGAAGCGATCACCCAGGGCTTCGGCGGCTTTGTGGATATCTACAGCCGTGAAGGCTGCGGCACCACCGTGGTGCTCACCCTGCCGCGGTACACCATGGATATCAGCCGCGAGTTGGCGATATTGTAGCGGAGCGCACGTGGCTCGCGGGTACGCTCGCCCTCCCAAAGATGCACAATCACGGCAGCTTGTTTGTTCGAATTGTGCGAATTGCGCATCTATTCGTGGAATACATAACATTTTCGCACAATCGCATCTGTTTGTATTGACAGACTATCCGGCGGCGATTAGACTTACCGGTGATGGAAGCGCTCGCGTTCAATCATCGGCAGACGACGATCCTGGAGCTGTTGCGCCGGGGGGAGGCGCTGTCGATTCGCGATCTGGCGGTGCGCTTTGCCGTCTCCGAGATGACGGTGCGGCGCGATTTGAACGCGCTGGAGGCGCGCAAGCTGCTGGTGCGCACCCACGGCGGTGGGGTGGCGGCGGCCGACCTGCGCTTCCTGCCCGCGGCACAACCCTGTTACACCGCCTCGCCGGCAAAAACGGCTATCGGGCAGGCGGCAGCCGCGCTGGTGGCGCCGGGCATGACGGTGCTCCTCGACGAAGGCACCACCACGCTGGAAGTGGCGCGCCACATGCCGCGCGACCCGAGCATCACCCTTGCCACCATGTCGTTGGTGGTGGCGCAGGAGTTCTTCGGCAGCGACGTGAACGTGGTCGTCTTCGGCGGCACGCTGCGCAAGGAGTTCCCCAGCCTCTACGGCCCCCTTACCGAGCGCTTCATTCGCGAATTCCATGTCGACCTGCTCTTCGTCGGCTGCGACGCCGCGCGCAGCGACAGCGGCTTCTACTTCCAGAACATGCAGCTCGCCAGTCTCACTCAGGCAATGCTGCGCATCGCCGACCGCGTAGTCGTGGTCACCGAGAGTGCCAAATTCCAACGCAGCGCCTTCATGCAATATGCCGTAGTCTCAGAAATCGACACGCTGGTGACCGACACCGGCCTGTCGCCAACCGACCACGCGCAGCTCACCGCTCACGGCGTTACCGTGATGACGGTGGACCCCAACCCGTAATATGAGGTGATACTATGACACCTGCCACGACCGGCACGTACGATCCGTCGCGCTACCAGTTGGACCTGAACGACTGGCCGCACATGGTCACCGAGGCGCCCGGGCCGCAGTCCCAGGCGCTGCACGCGCGTTGCACGAAGCACTTTAAAGGCCTCAGCGGCCAGGTGAAGCTCTTCCCGGTGGCCTTCGAGTCGGGCAGCGGCTGCACCCTTACCGATGTGGACGGCAACCGTTACATCGATTTCTCCTCCGGCATCTACGTCACCACCCTCGGGCATTGCCATCCGAAGGTCAGCGAAGCGGTGCAGCGCTACGCGGGGCAACTCATGAACTGCCACGACTTCACCACCGAAATCAAAACGCGGCTGATGGAGAAGATGGCAGCGGTGCTGCCCGGCGACCTGACCGGCTTTCAGCTCTACGACTCCGGCACCACCGCCGTCGAGGCGGGGATGCGCGTCTGCCGCGCGGCGACCGGTAAGCACGAATTCCTCTCCTGCTTCTACGACTTCCACGGCAAAACTACCGGCGCCGTCTCGCTGGCGGAGATCCGCGCCACCGCGTATGGCCCGACGCGCGCGCCCGGTCACCACATGGTGCCGCGCCCCAATCCATACCGCCCGCTGTGGACCACCGCCGACGGCACCATCGACACGGATGCCTACTTGAACTTTTATGAGGAGTACCTGCTTCACGGCACGGCGAACCAGGTGGCGGCCTTTGTCATCGAGCCGATCCAGGGGTGGGGCGGGTCGGTGATGCCGCCGGACGACTTCTTCCCGAAGCTGCAGGCCTTCTGTGCACGGCACAAGATGCTGCTGATGGCGGACGAAGTGCTCACCGGCATGGGCCGCACCGGCGCATGGCTCTGCACCGAGCATTACGGCGTGATCCCCGACGTGGTCACCCTTGGCAAGGGCTTCGGCAACGGCTTCCCCGTTACCGCGGTCTGCGTACGCGAGCCGTTCACGGAGACCTTCGAGGCGATTTCCGCCTCCAGCTCCTACGGCGGCAACCCGATGGCCTGCGCCGCCGCCCTGGCCTCGCTGGAAGTCATTGAGGAGGAGGGTCTGCTGGCGCACGCGCAGGAGCTGGAGACCCTCTTCACCGCGCGCATGGCGGCGTGGAAGTCGCGCTTCCGCATCGTCGGCGACGTACGCTGCAAGGGCTGCCTGATGGGCGTGGAGTTGGTGAAGGACAAGGCGACCAAAGCGCCCTTCGACGAAGCCGGCAAACGCGTCTACCAGAAGGCCTTCCGCAAGGGGCTGGCGTGGATTCCCGCCGGGCATATTTTGCGCATGAGCCCGCCCATCGTGATGCCCAACGAGGTAGCGCACAAGGCGATGGACATCATCGAGGAGGCCCTCGGTGAGACAGAGAGCGAGTTGCTCGGATGACGACGGAGTTAGAGAAGGGCTTGGCGATCTCGCTGCACGGCGATGAGGCCGACCGCGCGTTGGCGGCCTGCCGGCAACAGTTGGCGGCGTGGGGCGCGGTGATGCCCCGCGTGGCCCCGCTGGTGCTCGACTTCGGCCTGGGCGATTTCGCGCGCACCGGGGAGATCGAGTTCTGGATCGCCAACGAGATGGACGCCGGGTACTGCGGTAAGTATCTGTTCGTCTTCGATGGCCAGAGCTGCCCGCTGCACCATCACAAGGCGAAGCACGAGACATTCTTCCTGGCCGCCGGCGCGGTGACGATGACCGCCGCGGGTCGCACCTTTATTATGCACCCGGGCGACCTGCTGCCCGTATTGCCAGGCACGGTGCACAGCTTCACGGGCAACGGCGCCGCTTTGCTGCTGGAGCTATCCAAACCCTGCGTAATCGACGATAATTACTTCGACAACCGCCGCATACCCATCGGCGGCAACGCGGAACGTTAATATGACCATGCACGCCGGCATCGCCATACGGGAGATCAGCCCGCCCACGCCACAATTCCTGGTGGGGTATCCGCACACGCCGCGGGTCTCCACCGGCGTGAACGATCCCCTGCTCGCCTCTGCTCTGTGCCTGCACACGGGGGACGGCGCGGTGCTGCTTGTGGCGGTGGATGTCCTCTTCATGAGCCGCGACACCGCGCGCGCGGTGCGCGCGGAGATCGCCGCCCGCACGGGCATCCCGGAGGCCGGCATCTTCATCTCCTGCACGCACACGCACTCCGGACCGCTGACGATGGACAACATCGCCTGGCGCGACGACCCCTGTGTGCCGCCCGTCGATCCCGCCTATCTCGCGTTCTTCACCGGGCGGATCGTCGACGCCGCTGTTGCCGCCGCCGAGGCGCCGCACCCGGCGGAGCTGGCCTGGACGACCGCCGACGCGCGTGGGGTGGGGGGCAACCGCATTTCCCCCGACGGCGTCACCGATCCGGAGGCAGGAATCCTGCTGGTGCGCAGCAACGGGAAACCACTGGCATTGGTAAGCATCTACGGCATGCATCCCACCGTGCTCCACGAGGATTCCACCCTGGTCAGCGCCGACTTCCCCGGCTACACGCGCCAGCTACTGCGGGAGGCGCTGGGCGAGGAGCTGGTGGTGCTCTACCACACCGCGCCATGCGGCGATCAGAGTCCGCGCTACGCGGTGACGGCGCAAACGTTCGCGGAGGCGGAACGCCTGGGGCGGATACTCGGTGCGCGCCTGCTCGACGCGGTCGGGCGGCTCACCGATGCCAATTTCGACGCCCATCCCCGCCTCGACGGCCTGCTCGGTACGGTGGCGCCCCTCCCGCGCGCCATGCCGGGGGTTGACGCGGCAACCGCATTATTGCAGGAGCGCGTAGCCACCTTCACCCGCCTGCGCGACGCCGGCGCCCCGCACGGGCAAATACGCACGGCGGAGTGCGCCGTCTTCGGCGCGGAGGAGACCGTCACGCTGGCCCACGCGCAGGCCGATGGCTCGCTGGCGCGCGTGCAGGCGGCCTACAACACCGCGGAGGTGCAGGCGGTACGCATCGGCGGCGCCGCGTTGGTCGGCTTCCCCTGCGAGCTGTTTACCGCGTATGCACTGGCGGTGAAGTCGCGCGTGCCGGGCCGCGCCTTCCCCGTGTGTCTGGTCAACGGCGAGTTGCAGGGTTACATCGTCACCCAGGAAGTCGCCGCCGCGGGCGGTTACGAAGCCGCCAACAGCCTCTTTACCCCGGAAACCGGCGCCCTGCTGGTCGACGAAGCGGTGCGGCTCGTGGACGCTCTATTTGAGGAGAACGCATGAAAACCTATCGTGTCGGCATCATCGGCGTCGGCTTTATCGGCAAGGTGCACGCCTACGGGCACCTCAACCTTCCGTTGTTTTACGATCCGCTGCCGTTCCGCACGCACATCACCCACGTGTGCACCTCGCGGGTCGAGACAGCGGAGAAGGCGTGCCTGACCCTCGGCGCCGACGTGGCGACCACGGATTTCCGCGCCATCACCGAGAACCCCGACATCGACATCGTGCACATTTGCACGCCGAACAACCGGCACCTGGAGGCGCTGCTCTCCGCGATGGCGGCGGGGAAGCACATCTACTGCGACAAACCACTGGTGGCTGACCTGGACGAGGCCGCGGCCATCGCGGCGGCGCTGCCCGCCTACACCGGCACGGCGCAGATGACGCTGCAGAACCGCTTCTTCCCCGCGACGCTGCACGCGCGGCAGTTGGTGGACGAAGGCTTCCTCGGGCAACCGCTGGAGTTCCGCGCCGCCTACCTGCACGCCGGCAGCGCCGATCCCACGGCGCCGTTGAAGTGGAAGCTCGCCGCCGAAGCGGGCGGGGGGGTGATCGCCGACCTGGGTTCGCACGTGTTCGACCTGGTGCACTACCTGCTCGGTGACTACGCCGAGGTGAACGCCTGCACGCGCATCGCCTATTCACAGCGCCCGTCGGCGGACGACCCGAACTCGCTGGTGCCGGTGACCGCGGAGGACTGCGTGATGCTCACCGCGCGCATGGCATCCGGCGCGCTGGGACAGATCGAAGCGACCAAGCTCGCCACCGGCACCGAGGACGAATTGCGCGTCGAAATCCACGGTACCCTCGGTGCGCTTCGCTTCAACACGATGGACCCGCACCACCTGGAGGCCTTCGACGCCCGCGCGGCGGACAGCCCCATCGGCGGGCGACGCGGGTGGACGCACATCGACACCGGACAGCGCTACCCCAAACCCGGCGGCTTCCCCTCGCCAAAGAACGCCATCGGCTGGATGCGCGCGCACATGGCCTGCCTGTACAACTTCCTCGCCGCCGTCGACGCCGGCGTCCCCGCGGAGCCCGGCCTGGCGCAGGGACTTTACTTGCAGCGGTTGATGGCGCGGGTGAAGGAGTCCGATGCGCGAAAGGCGTGGGTGACGGTATGACGATCCTGGCCCTCGACCTCGGCTCGACGAGCTTTAAAGCCGCCCTCTTCACCCACGACCTGCAACGGATCGGCGAAGGCGAGGGACGGCTGACGCACGTCTACCCAGGACCGGGGCAGGTCGAGTTGCCCGTAGACGAGGTGACGCGGGCCTTCACCACCTGCGTGGGGAGTGCCCTCGGCGACCGGGATTGCCGGGAGATCACCGCCGTGGCCATCACCAGTCAGGCACAGACCTTCACGGTGGTCAACGCCGAAGGGACACCGCGCACGCCGTTCTATAGTTGGCAGGACGCGCGCGCGCTGCCCACCTGCGATGCCTTGCGCGGCACCCCTTTCGCGGAAGCAGTCGGCGCGCAGACGAGCTTCAACGCGCTGCTACCCTCGCTGCAACTGGCGATGCTGCTGCACCTGACACAAGAAGACCCCACGGCCCCGACCGACCGCGTGATGCCGCTGCCCGCGTACCTGGTCTCCTTGCTGAATGGGCAGGCGTATTGCACCGATGCCAACCTGGCGGGCATGAGCGGGCTGTATGCCGTGCCGCAAGGTGACTGGTGGGCGGAGGCGCTGGCGGCGTGCGGCCTGACACGCGCGCAACTGCCGGCGCTGGTGGACATCGGCGCGGTGGGGGCAACGACGGCGGACGAAGCGCGCGTCTTCGGGATCGCGCCGGGCGTGCCGGTGATCCTCGCCGGCAATGACCAGACGACGGGTGCCTACGGTGCCGAGGTGCATGCGCGCGGCGGGTTGCTGGTCACGTTAGGTACGGCATTGGTGGCCTACCGGGTGTGCAACACGCTGCCCGCGCCGCTGCCGACGGGCGTCTCCGCGCGCGGGCCGTATCCCGGCGGACGCTATTACCAGCTCACCACCGATAGTTGCGGCGGCAACGTGCTCACCTGGGCGGCGCAGGCGCTGGGCTTCGGCGACGACTACCCCGCCTTCTTCGCGTTGGCGCGCACCGTGCCGGTGGGGAAGGGGCCGACCTTCATGCCCGACCTGCTCTCCGGCGCGGGCGCCTGGCACGGCCTTGGTTTGCAACACACACGCGCCGATCTGGCCCGCGCCGTGGTGGACGCCCTCTCCGCCCGCGTGGTCGCATTAGTCCGTCAACTCCATCCCGCGCCCGATGCCCCCATCCTCGTTGCCGGCGGCGGGAGCCGGCTTGCCGGTTGGTGCGACGAGTTGTCCACCGCCCTCAGTGCGCCGTTGCTTCCCGTCACCGCCGACCCGCTACTCGGTGCCGCGCGCATGGCTTTACAGACAAGGAGCCGCTGATGTCGCAACAACCCCTGCTCGGTTTGGTGCCGATCGGTAAGTTCGTCTTCTCGCATGAGGATGCCCTGCGCTACAAGGCCCAGGTAGAGAGCCTGCTGCGCGAGATGGGCGTGCGCTTTGTGAACGTGGATGCCGTGCTGCCCGACGGCATGGTGCGCGACCAGCGGCATGTGGACGCGGTGGTGTCGTATCTGCGCGCGCAGGGGGTGGAGGCGCTCTTCCTGCCGCATTGCAACTTCGGCACCGAAGGCGCGGCGGGGATGATCGCGCAGAAGATGGGCCTGCCGACGCTCCTCTGGGGTCCGCGCGACGAGGCGCCCAAGCCGGACGGCTCACGCTACCGCGACTCGCTGTGCGGCCTCTTTGCCTCCAGCAAGGTGCTGCACAAGCTGGGCGTGCCCTTTACCTACATCGAAAACTGCCGGGTGGAGGACCCCGCGTTGCGCACGGGCATCGACACCTTTCTGCGCGCCGCCCACGTGGCGCGGCGCGGGATGCGCATCGGGCACATCGGGCAGCGCATCGACTTCTTCTGGACGACCATCGTCAACGAGAGCGAGTTGCTGGAGCGCTTTGGGGTCGAGATCCTGCCCATCGATATGGTGACCTTCGTGCGCCACGCCAAGGCGCGGACGGCGGGGGACGCGTACCGCGGCGAGATCGCCCGGCTGCGCGCGGAGTGGGAGGTCGTGGGGCTGGAGGACGCGCACCTGGCGCGTATCCTGGCCGTGCGCGACCAGATGCTGGCCGTCGCCGCCGATCATGGGCTCGACGGGCTGGCGGTGCAGGACTTCGACTCGTTGGTGGACGAGATGGAGGCGTACTGCTTCCTGGCGAACGGGATGGTGGGGGACACGCTGCCGGTGTCCATGGAGTCGGACCTGCACGGGGCGGTGAGCAACGTGCTGCTGCACCGGGCAGCTTACGGGGCGCCGGTGTACCTGGCGGACATCACCGTGCGCCACCCGGAGGACGACAACGGGGTGCTGCTGTGGCACGCGGGGGCGCCGTTGTCGATGGCCGACCCGGCGGCGCGGAAGCAGTTGGGCTACCACTGGATCCTGCCCAGCCCCGTCTCCGGCATGCCGCACTTCCCGCTGCGGCAGGGGCCCATCACCGTGGCGCGCTTCGACGGCGACCGCGGCGCCTACGCGCTGGCCGTCGGCGAGGGGGAGTCGATGGACGGCCCTTTCACCCTCAACAACTACGTCTGGATGCGGGTCGACAACTGGCCGCGCTGGGAGCGCCTGCTCATCGAAGGCCCCTTCATCCACCACGCCGCCATGACCTACGGCCACCACGGCGCCGCCCTGCTGGAGGCGGTCAAGTACCTGCCGGGGGTTGAAGCGGTGCGGCTGAACGAAAAGTGAGGTTAGTGGGGGTGAGAGAAGAATAGTTATTTGGTTATGTTTCCGGCGCGCCAAGTCGGGACAGCGACCACTTTTCCGGGTATCGGGTGCAAGGTCATTCCCGGGCGGGGAAAAGTGGTGGCAGTCCCGACTTGGCGCTTACGTCAGGGTGCCGTCGAGGGTGATCGACGCTCCTGGGGCGAGGGTCAGGGCGACTTCGCGGTCGGCGTGGCGAAGGATGCAGGGGGTGCCGAGGCGTGAGGTGACGGTGACGGTGGTGAGCGTGCTGTTTGCCCAGGCGAAGTCGAGGGTGAAGCCGCCCCTTGCGCAGAGGCTGCGGACGCTGCCGGTGGGCCAGGCGGCGGGGAGGGTGGGGAGCAGGCGCACTTCGCCGGGGCGGCTTTGCAGCAGCATTTCGGCGATGCCGGCGGTGCCGCCAAAGTTGCCGTCGATCTGGAAGGGCGGGTGGTCGTCGAAGAGGTTGGGCAGGGTGGATTTGGCCAGCAGCGCCTGCAGGTGGGCGTAGGCCTGCCCGGCATCGCGCAGGCGCGCCCAGAAGTTGATGATCCACGCGCGGCTCCAGCCGGTGTGCCCCCCTCCGTGCGCCAGGCGGCGCTCCAGGGTGACGCGCGCGGCCTGCGCCAGCTCCGGCGTGGTATCGGGGGCGATCAGGTCGCCGGGGTAGAGGCCGAAGAGGTGCGAGACGTGGCGGTGGCCGGGCTCCACCTCGTCAAAATCGTCCGGCCATTCCATGAGCTGCCCCGCTTTGCCGATGCCCGGCTGCGGCAAGCGACAGCGTGCGGCCTCGAAAGCCGCCCCGTCGGGATCGTCGATGCCCAGCACCGTTGCGGCATCGCGGCAGGCGCGGAAGAGCATGTCGAGGAGCTGGTTGTCCATGCTCGCGCCGGCACAGAGGGTGCCTTGCTCGCCGTTGGGGAGCACGTAGACGTTCTCCGGCGAGCAGGTGGGGGCGGTGACCAGCCGGCCCCGCGGGTCGGGGGTGAGGAAGTCGAGGAAGAAGAGGGCGGCCTCCCTGAGCGTCGGGTACGCTTGCGCGAGGAAGTCGCGGTCGCCGGTGTAGGCGAAGTGCTCCCACAGGTGCAGCGACAGCCACGCGGCGCCCATGGGCCAGAAGGAGGCGGACAGGTTGCGGTCGGTGGGGCAGCAGTCGTGCCAGATGTCGGTGTTGTGGTGACAGACGAAGCCCCGGCAGCCGTACATCTCCCGCGCGACCAGCCGCCCGGTGACGCGCAGGCCGTCGAGCAAGGCGAAAAGGGGGCCGGTCAGCTCGGGCAGGTTGCACACCTCGGCGGGCCAGTAGTTCATCTCCGTGTTGATGTTGACGGTGTATTTGCTGCCCCACGACGGAGTGAAGCTGTCGTTCCACACCCCCTGCAGGTTGGCGGGCAGGCTGCCCGGGCGGCTGCTGGCGATGAGCAGATAGCGCCCGTAGTGGAAGTAGAGGGCGTCGAGACCCGGATCCGCGGCGCCGGCCTGTACGCACGCGAGGCGGGCGTCGGTGGGCAGCGCGTCGAGCGCCGGGTCGCCGCCCAGCGTAAGGGAAACGCGGTCGAAGTAGGCGCGGTATTCCCGCAGATGGTCGGCGCGAATGGCCTCCCACCCGCGTTCCGCCGCCTGGATAGCGCGGCTGCGGGCATATCCCGCCGGGTCGGACTCGCGGTAGGAGGTGGCGGCGGTGAGGAGCAGCGTGGCGTCGTCGGCCCCTTCGACGATCACCGTGTCACCCAGCGTGCGCACCGTGCCACCGTCGACCGTGACGCGCAGGCAGGCGGCGAAGCGCACGCCATGCTCTCCGCCCGCCGCGCCGGTCATCACCAGGCCGCAACCATCCTCGGGGCGCACGGTGTCGGCATAGCGGCTGGAATAGCTGTCCAGCGGGCCGCGCTGCAGGCGTACGCGGAAGGCGATACTGCCGGCCTGATCGGCGGTGAGGCGCATGGCGATAGCTTGATCCGGCTCGCTCGCCAGCACCTCGCGCGTGTAGTGAACGCCGCCTTGCGTATACGCGATGTGGGCGATGGCGTCGTCGAGGTCGAGGCTGCGCCGATACTCCTCCAGCTCGCCCGCAGGGAAGGTGACGAGCAAGTCGCCCAGCGGCTCGTAGTGGCGCTGGCTGTCAGGGATGCCGGAGATGGCGTCAACGGTGAGCGCGTGGGCGTCGGCAAGGCGCCCGGCAAAGAGGAGACGGCGGATCTCCGGCAGCGCCGCCAACGCGTCGGGATTGACGCGGTCGCGCGGGCCACCGCACCAGAGGGAGTCCTCGTTGAGGGCAAGGCGCTCCTCCGCCACGTTGCCGAAGAGCATTGCGCCCAGGCGGCCACAGCCGAGGGGCAGGGCGCGGGTCCAGTCGGTGTCGGCGGGGTGGGTGTACCAGAGCTCGTGTGTCATACCCGTACTCCCATCTGGTAGGTCATCCGGCCTGCATTGTCGGCGGTGAACTCCTCCGCGCCGTGGTGGACGGTGAAGCGGCCGATGCCTTCGGCGACGATTTCGATGCCGTCGGCGGTTTCCGTGACGTGCACGGCGGGGCCGTCGCTGGCGATGCGCAGGTCGGCGGCGGCGAGGGTGGTGCCGTCGAGCAGGGCCAGGGTGCGCGCGCCGGGGCGTTGCAGCAGCAGGCCGTATTTCCCGTCGAAGGTCACCGCGTCATCCGCATATTGCAAGCCGTGACGGCTGTGGAAGATGCGGTCGTCCAGGCCGGCTGCCTCTACATGCACGCCAACGGTGCGGTCGCCTGCGTGTAGCGCGGTGGCGGCGAGTTCCTCGCGACCGCCGAAGAGCGGGCGCAGTACGGCGAGGACGTGGGTGGGCGAGACGGCGCTGAGCTGCAGGTGGCGCATGGCGAAGCACGCCTCGCGCGGCAGGTGGTATTCCAGCGTCGGCAGCGTCTCGACGGATTCCGCGGTGAAGGTCTGGCCGGGCAGCAACAGTTGCAGGTCGGTGCCGAAGCGCCCGGCGAAGCGGTAGCCATCGACGGCGCTGCCCGTCTCGCCGTGCGCCACCGCTTGCAGGTGCCAGTGGGTGGGCAGGTCGGGGGGGAGATCCAACTCGTCGTGCAGCACCACGTATTCGTCCTTCACCCAGATCACGGAGCGCGCGTCCGCCGGATTGGGCTCGTTGAAACGCTGGTAAGCGACATCCACCAACTCGTCGTCGCAAACGTCGCTGAGGAAGACCGGTTCGCCGGGATTCAACGCCTTCGGATTCACCCCCTGCGAGAAATCGACGCCGGGGAAGGAGAAGAAGCGCTCGATGTGCCCCGGCGCCAGCGGGGTGTGCACATCGTGGAAGGAGAGCGTGCTGTGGCGCCACGTCTCGCCGGCCTCGCCGCCGTCGAAGACCAGCGGTTTGCCGTCGGCGAAGAGGATGATGCTCCCCTCGGTGCGGTGATAGCGGTAGCCGCCCGGCCCGAGTTTGTAGAGGAGGTAGAACTCGTCTTCCTGGGCGAAGTGGCCGCGGAAGATGGCGCCGAACCCCTCCAGGCGGCGGCTTTCCAGCGATTGCGGCGGCGCGGGGGCCAGGTCGTCGGCGGTGAGGGCGCTGATGAGCAGCGGCATGTTGCCGTGATAGCCGCCGTCGGCGCCGCCCTCCTGGTAGGCCCAGAGCAGCAGGTCGGCGAAGGCGGGGTCGGTGTCGCGATACACCGCGGCCATCAGCGCGTAGTGCTCGGGCATCCACGGGCCGATGTGCGCGTGGTCACCCACCGGCGGGATGCGGCGCACCTGGGGGGCGGCGCGGTAACTGGCGTCATCGGTACCCTGGCACATCAGCGAATATGACGACGGGAAGCGCGGGGTGAGCAGCAGCACGCCCCATCGCAGGAAGTCGCGCATACGGGCGATAGTCGTCGGGTCCTGCACGCCATGCTTGGCGAGGTGGAACGCCAGGTTGGTGCGGCATTTCAGCGCCTGCAGGTAGTAGCAGGCGGGATTCTCGTACCACTTGCCGCTGCCCGGCGTGGAGTAGACTTCCAGCGCGCGTTCCATCGATTCTGCGGCGTGCTCGACGAAGGCGCGACCATCGGGGTTGCCGTAGAAGGTCATGCCGACGGTACCCACCACGTCCACGCGGTCGGCCTCGAAGTTGGCGTTGCGCGAGTTGAAGCGCCAGTTCATCAGGTCGGTCTCGGTATACATGTGGCCCATGAGCAGGAAGAAGGCGCGCACCAGGCGCTCTTCCTCCGGCGTGAAGACGCCGCTGGCGGCTACCAGGTCGTACTCTTCCGCCCACGGGGTGATGGGGCGGGCGCCGACGGGGCTGTAGGAGTCGGCATAGTCGCGACCGAGTAGCGTCATGCGCGAGCGGATGCGCGCCACGCCGACGAGTTTACGCTTGATGCGCCACGCGGTGAGGGGGTCGCCGTCGACGGCGAACTTTACGCCCAGCGTCGGTCCGGGTACGTTCCCCGCGGCGATCTGCGCCCAGTAGCGCGCGAACTCCGGCGCCGTTTTCTTGCGGCGCACGGCGGGCAGGTCGTCGCGGGATATGACCACCGACGGGCGGACGGCGGCATCCCGCAGATCCAGGTGCCAATCCTTGTAGACCTGCAGGCGCGGGGAGGAGTTCTTGTGCTGCACCGCGGAGATCTCCTTCCACGGGCCGTCGTTGCGTTCGAGGGTGGAAACCAGCAGACCCCAGCGGCGCTCGCCGTCGAAGGCTTTGAAGCGGAAGAAGGCGTCGCCGGTGGTATCCGTGTGCGCGGTAATCATGGAAACCGTGGAGCCGACCATTTCGGGGAAGGGCCAGTCGAGTTCGCGGTTCTCCCCCGGCCCCTGGGCGATGCGTGCGAATTTGCGGTCGATCCACTCACCGCGGCGGAGGGTGAAGACGCCGATGTAGTCGCCCGTCGCCGGGCCGTCGGCGGTCATCGCGTAGCCGAAGCCTTGCGGGGGGATCCACCACGCCACCGACTCCTGCAGGCGCGCCAGCTCGCGGTCGGCGGCGGCGAGGGTGCTCCAGTGCATGTTGCCGTTCTCCGGCGTCCAGTGCAGGAAGCCGCGGCCACCGTGGAACTCGCGCAGGGAGAATTCGAAGGCCAGGCCGGGTAGATCGGGGCAGACTTCGTGCGCGAGCAGGTAGGCCTCCCCCTGATGCGCGGTGAGGATAAGGGTATAGGCCATAGCGTTGGAGAGGGTGTAGGCGACGCGCACGGTGACGAAGAGGGGTCCACAGGCGAGCAGGGTGGTCTCGCGCGCGGTGATGGTGACGCCCGCGGGCAGCGTGAAGCGCCCGGTGCCGCGCCAGACGCCTTCCTCCCCGGCGACGGCGAGGAGGGGCGGGCGGGCGTCCGACCCCGCGCCCCACGGGAGGCGGAAGCGCGCGCGGCCCGTGTCGATGACGGCGGTGTCGCCGTCCACTAATGGCGCGAGTGAGGGTTGCGGCGCAAAGGGCGCGGCGAGGCCGGTCTGCGTTTCGTAGAGGGCGTAAACGCGGTCGGTCACCTCGGGCAAGGCAGCGAAAAAGGACAGGCCGTCGTCGGAGCGCTGGAAGGGTTGCGGAGTTTCCACTTCGTGCGAGGCGAGGAGGAGCAGGTGCGCGGGGTCGGCGGCGGGCGCGGGGATGGTCACGAGCTGGCGCGGGAAGGCGAAGTGGAAGGGGTTGGCGAGGGTTTCCTCGTGCACGAGGCGGTAACTGACGCCGTCACGGGTGAGCGTATCTGGAAAGGGGTGGGGGAGCGCGCGCGGCGGGGCGCTTTGCCACTCCGCCACCACCGCGTCGAGGTGTGAGGGTACGGCGACATCGTGGGCGAGGAAGCGCGTGGCGACGGCGTAGCGGTCGGGGTCGAGGGTGACGGCGAGGAATTCGTGGCGTCCCGCGGGAGCAGCGAGGGTGAAGCGACCATCGGCGTCCGTCTGCGCGGTGACCGAGTCCTGCGCGCCGATGCGCGGCTCGTAGCCCATATCGGGCCGCAGGTAGAGCGCCGGGTCGGCGTCGTCAACTTCCACTGCAAGGCCCAGGGTGACCAGCGCACCGGCGACGGGGGCGCCGTCGGGGAAGGTGAGACGTCCGGCTACGCTGCCGACGGCGGACACGGGCGGCGCGACCGTCACGGGCGCGGGGTCGGGGGGCGCGATGGCGGCGGCTTCCGCTTTCCGCCCGGCGCGGCGCAACACTTCAGCAGCCTGACGGCGTTGCGCGTCGGTCGTCACCAGCGTCAGCGCCTCGGTGAAGGCCGCGGTGGCGCACGCCTGCATCTGGTCGGTATACTCTTCGCCGGTCAGCCCCGCCTTTTCGTATTGGGAGCCGCGGTAGAAGCCGTATTCGGACAACAGGTGGTAATCCTCGCCGCGGAGGAGCAGCACTTCCAGGCGGTCGTCGTCATCGGTGGGGGCAAGGCCTTCCAGCACCTCGCGGCAGGCGGCAAAATCGCCCAGGGCACGCAAGGCGCGGTGGAGGAGCAATAGGAGAGTCTGGCGGTCCCCCTGCCCGGCGGTCAAGGCCTCCCGGCACATCCGCCGCGCCGTCTCGTAGCGCTGCGCGTCGAGAAGTTGGGTGATGGTGGCTTCAAGCATGACATGAACCTCTAAAGACGGCCTCCACCCCCAATCCCTCCCCCGTAACATCGTGTGACAGGGGAGGGGAGAAGCAAGAAGGTCGTTGTATTACCGTTATAAGTGTATTTTGGCGCAAGGAAGCGGAAAACCTTTTCCCATATTCGTCGATTTCTTTCGATTCGGCAGGGAGGGGCGGTCTGGCGCGGAAAGAAACCAGCGTGACCGATATCCTTCTCGCATCTGACGAGTCTACCGCGTACGACGCGGTGAAGCGGCGCGCGTTGCCGTGGAGCCTGTCCGCGGGGGTGTTGAATACCTTTTTCGCCTACTGGACCTTCGGCGGGTCGATGTTCCTGCTCTTCCTCGACGAGTTGGGGCTGCCAAAGGAACGCATCGGCTGGGTGCTGTCGCTCTTCCCCTTCTGCGGCGTGCTAGCCCTCGGGTTCGCTCCGCTGGCGACGCAGTGGGGACGCAAGCGCACTTTCCTGGCGGGGTACGGCATCCGCAAGTTCGTGATGGCGGGGTTGTTGCTGTTGCCGTGGATCATCGGGCACGCGGGGCGCGGTGCGGGGATGACCTTCCTCTTTGTGACGATCACCGTCTTCGCGCTGCTGCGCGCCATAGCGGAAACGGGGTATTACCCGTGGCTGCAGGAGTTCGTGCCGAATGCCATTCGCGGGCAATACACCGGCGTCGCCGCCGTGTTGAGTATGCTGGCATCGGTGACGGCGCTCTTCGTCGCGGGATCGGTGGTCGGGACGGGGCACGCATTGGGGCATTTCCTACTGCTCATCGGCATGGGATGCGTGCTCGGTTTCCTCGGCGTGGTGGCGATGGCGCCGGTGCCGGGCGGGCGTCCGCAACCCGCGGAAGCGCTGGGCGACCACCCGGCGCGCATGGGCGAGGCGCTGCACGACCGCAACCTGGTCGCCTTCCTGGCCGGGCTGGGCGCAGTGACGCTGGGCTGCGCATGCGTCACCAGCTTTTTGCCCATCTTCCTCAAGGATACGCTGGGGGTGGCGTCGGGCAGCGTGGTGCGGTTGGATACGGCGGTGATGATCGGTACCGGCGTCGCCAGCCTGTGTTGCGGCTGGCTGGCCGACCGCGTGGGCAGCCGTCCGGTATTGCTGCCGATGACGGCGCTGTGCCTGCTGGTGCCGCTGGGCTGGTTGCTGGCGCCGCGCCACGGCGGGCACCCGCTGGCCTGGTGCATTTCATTGCAAGCGATTTACGGCCTGGCCAACGGCGGCATCACCGTCACCGCCGGGCGTCTGCTCTTCAACGGCGTGGTGCCGCCCGACAAAAGCACGGCTTACACGGCATGGTACTACGCTTGGATCGGATTGACCGGCGGGCTGGGACCGTTGCTGGCGGGTTACCTGCTCACCACCGGTGCGAACTGGCACCCGCGGTTCGGGACATGGACGCCGGACGCATTCTCCCTGCTCTTCGCGCTGGCGCTTTTGTTGCTGGCGGTGGGATGGTGGTGTTATGGGCGGGTGCGGCCGGACGGGGTGACGGGGGTGACGGGGTGACAAGGTGAAGAGGTGACCGGGTGAAGGGGTGAATGTGCGCGTACCGGTTGCTTTTGACCTGACGATGAATCGTCAGGCTATCGGCTTCGCCCCTTAAAAGGGGCTTGTCAAGCATTTATTCCCTTCATTTCTATGTATTCGATACGCCATGCTCATCTTCGAAATTCTTAAGCAAACTTTTTGTGTCACGATATCCTCTCGGATGCCGGCCAACAAATTCCAATTTACCGCTAGCACGCAGAACAACGGCCATATTGATGACAAAATGGCATTCTAAAATGTCACCGGTTTCGAGATACTCTTTGGAATTATAATTGAATATCCACCCATATTCACGTTCTTCAATATTATAGCCAATATTGTAGTGGACTTTCGCACTTTTCCTCTCGCGTCTCGGCCTTGCCTCTGTCCCCGGAGCAACGGCCCGTTATGAAAGGAACCATGGCGGGCTGACCTGAAGTAGATTGTATCTTACCCCACCCCCTTCAGGGATACCGCCATGG
>CAIYQO010000136.1 GCA_903928345.1 uncultured bacterium
CCATGGCGGTATCCCTGAAGGGGGTGGGGTAAGATACAATCTACTTCAGGTCAGCCCGCCATGGTTCCTTTCATAACGGGCCGTTGCTCCGGGGACAGAGGCAAGGCCGAGACGCGAGAGGAAAAGTGCGAAAGTCCACATCTTGTCAACTTAACGGAGTAGTACTATACGAAACCGCGCAAAATGCGTGGCAGTCCTCATTTTGCGCTACAGGATCGTTCGCAGCTTTTCCATGTAGTACAGGTAGTTCGCGAAGGGGACATCGGGGGGCATGCTGTGGTCGAGGCCGGGGATGTAGCCGCCTTCTTCGACCAGCGGGCGGACGCGGGCCAACTCGGCGTCGATGGCGGCGGGGCCGATGGCCAGCGCGCGTTTGTCGATGCCGAACCAGAGGCGCAGGTCGCGCCCGTACTCCTTGCGCACCTGCAGCACGTCCATGCCGCATTGCACTTCGAACGGGTAGAGGATATTCACGCCCGCGTCGAGCCACACCGGGATGAGCGAGGAGACATCGCCGTCGCTGTCCAGCGAGACGAAGGGTACGCCGCGCCCGCGCACGTAGTCCACCACGCGCTTGTAGTGGGGCAGCATGAAGCGGCGCATCGTGTCCGGCCCGCAGAGCGGCCCGGTTTTGTAGGCCATGTCTTCCCAAAAGCCGAAAACGTCCACGTCGGTGTAGTCGAGGATCTGGCTCATCATGGCGATGATGAAGTCCGCCAGCCGACCGGACATCTCGTCGATGAAGTCGGGGTCGTCATAGAAGTACATGCAGAGCTTCTCGACGCCCGTCATGTTGCGCAGACCGCCGAAGAAGCCGCCCCAGCGGTCGGCGACGACCATCAGCGGGAAGTCGCGGTCCTTGTACGCGGTGAGTTTGGCCACGTAATCCGCCCCGATGCGCGCGCCCAGGTCGGGCTGCATCCGGTCGCGCATGAAGGCGCGGAAGGCCTCCGGCGTCTCGGCGGGGAAGCGCAGGAACTGCGGCATGGACGACCACGGGTTATCCTTGCGCTCGCGCATCAGGATGCCCTCGTAGTTCACGTAGGTGATGGTATTGTCGTCCTCCGCGATTACCTCGCGCGCGAAGGGCGGGTTGGGGAAGAACCAGCCGCCTTGCCAGCACCAGTTGTCGACCTGGAAGTACGGTTCCTTCGCCGGATCATACCCCTGCGTCTTCCAGACTTCATACGTCTCCGGCCACGCACCGGTCCACACGCCGTAGACGCAGCGGTCGACGGGCTGATAGTTCATTACACGGAGAAAGCGTTCACGATGGTTCATCAAGGTACCTCGGGATTCAGGATTCAAGCTTCAGGTAGACTTCGGCGGTAACCGGCGGGATTCCTACCGGCCTGGGGAAGATCGACGTGGGGGAATCGGAGGATGCACCCACCTACTTCGCGGTGCGCGGTGATCGGTTGATAACACCGGACTCGGGTTCTTTCGCCGACGGCAGCACATGCTTGTGTGCGTCCCACCATTGCAGGCACGCATCCGTGGAGGCGAACTTTTCGTGGGCGATCGTTTCGGCGACAGAGAGCAGTGACCTACCGAGTAGAAGATCAGTGTGACAGTTGGGAGCCTTTAACCCCTGGATCAGATAAGGAAATGCGCGACGCTCATCAATTATGAGGAGTGCGAAAAGTGCAAAATCACGCACCGTTATATACTCTTCATATGTCTTTAGATCCCGCATTTTACTTGAAGCGCGCTCATTCGTCGGCGCACTATCGTTTACAAATGGCGTAATATATTGAAAATACTTCTGTAGCGGTAACGACAAAAGGCTTTGGGTGCTTAGTGCGCAAAGAAGCCTTCCCCGCGTATCGGCGTTGGGGTCATGTAAGGCGGCGCATAAAGCTCTGGCCGTATCGTAGTCTAAGTATGCTTGCGCGTCATTGATGGCCTCTTTCCGGATTTCGGCATTCCTTTCCCGGCGCAGGAAGCGCGGGAAGCGCGCGAGTTGACGTGGTGTCAACCGAACGGACCTGAGCAAGTTATAACTTTTTAACGGTTCCAGATTGTGTTCTCCCGTGGCAATGTTTCCGATTACAGTAAGCGCCGTAAAACGTGTCGCCAGATCATCGTCCAACGCGTTCTTGCACAGGAATGCTAGCGCCAATGAGGGATTATTCTCATACATCACGATGCATGCCGCCATTCGTACCTGCAACGACTTGTCGTCGAGGGAAGACGACAGGTCTGGGCCATATCGGAAGACTTGTGCTAGGCCACGCCCGACGAACATGGCAGCCATGCGCACATCGGGTGAGCGATCATGCATCAGTTCACTGACCCGTTTGCGGACAGGCTCGATGGTGTCGTCATATTGCAACATCAACAGTGTTGCCGCCCGTACTGAGGGATGCCGGTCGGCAAGTAAGTGAAGAATGGCGGCATTGCGTTCCGGATAGGTGCCATTGGATTTCGCGAAGACGGCATAGACGCGTTGCAGCCGGGCAGGCGGCGCCTCGATGGGTAGAAGATCCTCCAGGGGCAAGTAGCGGCTTCCGGGCCAGCAATGGAGATTATCGAGCGCCTGCGCCGGTGTCCATTTGTCCGGCGTTGACTTGGTTTGAGCATACTCGGGAGAGTAAACGAAATCCGGTATGCACCAGGCACCCACGCATAACAGCAATACGAAGATAACTCCGCCTATCCGCATGACACCGACCTCCGTTCCGGTTACTGATCGCTATTATACATCATCTACCGACTATTCGACATTTCCCCTGTCTGTCCAGAATATTACCGCTCACACGAATCTTTCTCCGGTGTAATGTGTCTGAGTTAGCGAGGTATCCTTCATGCGACGACGTGTTTTTCGGATGTTTACCCTCGTGTGCCTGATGTCCCTGGCGGTGGCAACGCTGGCGGCGGGGCTGCCGCCCATCGGTGAGTGGGACGGCGTGACGCCCTCCGCAAAGCTCGACGGGCCGTACGAAAACCCGACGCAGGCCATCGTACCCTTCGGCATCATCTCCTACTTCAACCAACCCTGGCGCGCCTATATGGACACCTGGTCGGCGGACAAGTACCTGGAGAGCATGGGCACGCAGTGGAACGTGGACCGGAAGTATATGGAACCGCTCTGCCAGCTCTTCCAGGAGACGGGTATCTCCTCGGTGCGCTACGAGATCGGCTGGGGCAGCGTGGGGTGGGATGACGAGTTGCAGCCGGGAGTGAAGGCGAACATGAAGCACGACTTCGCCCTCTTTCAGCAATACGGCATCCGCCCGCTTATCCTGCTCAACGCCCACCACGGCGTGCCTTGCCCGGTGCGCGACGTTAACGTGGTGGTGACCGCCGACGCCGCGAAGGGCGACAAGGTGCTGCACCTGAAGAGCACCGACGGCATCAAGCCCGGTTACGTCGGCATCCAGCACCCCGAATACATCGCCAACTACCCGACGATCACGGCCATCGCCCCCGACGGCACATGCACCCTCTCCGCCGGGTTGCCGTTCCCCATCAAGGCGGGTAACTTCCGTCTGGTGGAAACGAAGTACCAGCCCTTCCAGGGTACGAAGTTGAAGGACGGCACTCCGGTGCCCGCGGCGCAGGAGACCTTCGACGGCTGGATGAAGTACGTCGCCACCGTGTCGAAAACCGCGCGTGAGGCCCTCGGCACCGACGGCAAGCCGGACGCCGGCTTCGACCTGGAGGTGTGGAACGAGCAGACCTTCGGCTCCAACTTCCTCAACATCAACAACTACTACGACCAGAAGCCGGCCTACGCCGAACAGTTCACCTATACGCACACCCGCCCGATGCTGCCGGGCTACAAACCCGGCGCCACGCTGAACTTCGAACAGAAGACCTTCTACGCCATCCTGCCGATGACCATCGATTGGACGCGCGACCCGGCCAACAAGTGCCCCGGCGTGCGCGTCATCAGCGGCTTTGCCAACCAGTGGCCGTGGGACAACGGCGCCGGGCTGTGGGACGGCCAGTACGGCTTCAGCCGGCATTACTACACCGGCGGCTGGCGTGATTGCTCCCCGACGACACCGCTGGGGAGCGTCAACTCCGGCACCCTCGACGCGCTGGGCAACTTCGACGGCCAGAAGGACAATCGCGACTGGCACACCATCGTGCCGGGCAGCAACTTCGTGCCCACCTTCCGCTGCGGCTTCCCGGAGTTCATGCACTCCGGCTTCAAAACGGAGATGCTCTCCCGCGACGTGACCCCCGACTCCCGCTGGGCCTACATGGCCGGGCACGGGCGCTACACCCACAACGGCGACTTCCAGTGGGCGCATGTGTGGCAGACGGAAGTGAATTACGACCGCAGCCAGATCGTCGACCAGGTGTGCAAGGATGCCGGCGTCACGCGCGACGACCCGCGCGTGCTGGCGGTGGCGCTGCGCCTGGCGGGCAAAACGATGCTGCGCCAATACCTCTTCCACGCCGCCAAGGGGCTGTACCGCATCTACATCTTCTCCCCGTCTGTCGATCCCGACGGCATCGGCACGCTGCCCGCGGCCTTTTACACGGCGCTGGACAAGAACAACGACAAACTCACCGACGACGTGCGCAAGCAGGTGCCGCCGGAGTATCTGGGCCTGCGCTGGCTGACGGCATTGATGAAGACCGGGGAGAAGCTCGACGCCCCGCGCCCGCTGCAGGTGCGCGACCTGGTGGAGTACCAGCCGCGGCTGGCCTTTGCCGGCGACGGCACCCCCGCGCATCCCAACCGCTGGAACCGCGACTTCTTCGCCTTTCTGCCCTTCCAGCTCAGCGCCAACAAGTACGTCATCCCGTACTACGTGGTGACGCTGGACATGAGCCACGCGTGGGATAAGACGAAGAACGTGCTCGACCCCGCGCGCTACGACATGCCGCCGCAGCAGTACGACGTGACGGTGAATAACGTGAACGGCGCCGGCGTCACCGTGTCGGCCTACGACCCGCTGAGCAACACCGCGGTGCCCGCGCAAGTGGTGAGCGGTACGGCGAGTAGCGTCACCGTACGCCTGCAGGCCGTCGACTACCCGCGCTGGCTGGTGCTCACCGAGGCCAAGCCCGGGCCGCAGATCCGCGACCCGAAGGTTGTCCTCGGTGCCGACGGGAAGCTGCAGGTGAGTTGGCAGACGAATATCCCCGCCACGGCAGCGATTACTTATGGGCATGACTGGCAGAACCGCGGCGCCAACGAAGTAGTGTTGGCGGGCGTGAAGACGAGCTTCACCACGGCGCTGCAGACGGGCTTCACCGGGGTCAACGCCGTGCGCATCCGCGTCACCGCCAACGGCCTCACCGACGTGTGGCCGCGCTGGGACGAAGACCCGCAAGGCCAGGTGGTGATCCCCGGCGAGCAGGCGGCGGACACCGCGCCGAAAACGGCGCTACAGCCGCGGCTTGCCGAGGACTTCGTCAACGCGCAAGGGCAATACGAAGGGCTGACGCTGCCCACGGCGGACACCCCGGCGTGGAACTACGTGGGCACCGGCGCGGTGGGCGATTTCGTGAAGGTCACCCCTGACGGGCTGCTCATCGACACCGCCGCCAACCCCGGCAACAACGCCGGCTTCCGCTGCTACAATTGGCGCTTCCGCGAAGAGAAGGGCTACACGGTGGAGATGAAGTTGCGCGTCACGCGGCACGTCGGCGGCAACCTCTTTTCCGACGGCGGCTTCAACCTGCAGGTCAACGGGTCGCAGCAGTTGATGCAGGTGGACGTGAGCGACAAGCAGCTCTGCATTCGCGGCGGGAAGACCCTCGACCTGGACTTCGCCGGCGCCTTCCACGTGGTGCGCCTGGTCAAGCATCCGAAGGACAACCTTTTCGACGTCTACGTGGACGGCAAGCTCGCGCAGGCGGACGTGCCCGCCATCCCGGTGGGCGCCAACTCCGTCGGCTTCGGCGACGTGCAGGGGCAGCGCGGCCTTACCGCCACGCTGGCGTACCTGCGCGTGGACAATGACGGCGCCTGGACCCCCGCGACGCCGGTGCCGCTGCGCCAGCCGCTACTGCCGAAGGGGATCAAAACCGTCCCGCTGGACCTGCCCGCGCGCAAGTGCACCCTCCAGCTCCCCGCCGCGGCGCAGGGGACCGGCGACGGGGACGACCGGCAGTTCACCCTGCCCGGCGTCTCCCTGCGCGTGCACTACATCCCCGGCGGCGCGCGCGCCAGCGGTGACTACCTACCCTTCACCGCGCCCGTCGACGGCGTGGAGGTGAGCACCCTGCAGCTTCCCAGCGGGCTGCGCGGCCAGTTATACCTTTATCACCTTGCCGCGGTGGCGCATCCCGGCATGGCGAACCTGGAAGGCGAGTACCTGGCGCTCAAATTCGGCGGCGACGACCTGCTTCTGCTCTCCGCCACCGGCAGCGTCGAAGCGATCAAAGCCCAGCAAAGTGCCATCGTCGCCTTCTTCGCCGGGGTGAAGCGGCTGCCGTAAGATTGTCTGAACCGGGATTTGGGGGGATTAAGGGATTTCCTTGATTAGTAAACGGTTCTGGTGAATGCTGGAACGAATGCCGAGGCAGGTCAATACGTTCTCTAATCAAAAAATCCTGTAATCCCCCAAATCCCGGTTCAGACCAATAGGAGATTCCGTCATGCGTATCGCACTTTTCGTGTCCGCGCTTGCTCTGGGCCTCGCTGTCGGCGGCTGGGCGCAGGGGGCGTTGTTTACGCGGCCGGTGGCGCCCGTGCGGGCGGAGGCGATGCAGACGCTGCAGGAGATCGAGCGCACGCGCATGTTACTCGGGGCGGCGATGTGGCTCACCCATGACCTGCGCAACCTGGAGCTGGGGCGCGGCGCCGTGACGGACGCGGAGAGCTTCGACCGCGCGCACCTGCGGCTTTACGAAACGCTGCACCCCCTCGATTACGCCGCCGACTCCGTGTTGGCCGCCCTCGACGCCGGGGACGACCGCCACGCGGCGGAGGACCTGCGCCTCATTCGCAACGAGTTGCCCGCGGTGGCCAAGGCGGTGCTGCGCGACTACGGGCAGGTGGACGCCGCCGTCCGCGCCGCCCGCGCCGCCGCCCTGGACGCGGCGACGGGGTTGACGGTCAAAACGCTCCCCGGGATGGCGTGGGAAGACCCACTGCGCGAGCGCCAGCGGCAGACCGGGGTGCAGATCGGCTGGCGCACCAACCTCGAGCCGCCGGCGGACTTCCGCGAGTCCGCGTGGAACGCCACCCAAGCGCTGGACATCCGCTACCAGCTCGACAAGGCGCGCATGCTCGGTGTGACCTTCATCGTCATCAAAGACCCCGTGTTGCGCTGGGACCTGATCGAGCCACAGAAAGGGCAGTACGACTTCCGCGCCCTCGACCGCATGTTGGCGCTCATCGCGAGCTACGGGCTGAAAGTGAAGCTGGTGCTGCCGACGATGGGCGGGCGCACCCCCGATTGGCTGGCGCAGGAACGCCCGGAGTCGCTCATCCGCAACGAGAAGGGGGTGGGGGAGTACGCCCTCGACGGCGGCACCTACGCCCACGACTTCATGGGGCCGATCAAGCGCGACGGGCCGTGGTACCAGTCGCGACCCGCCAACCTGCAGGACGCCGACACCCGCGCGCGCTTTGCCGCCTACGTGCAGGCCGTCGCCGACCACCTGCGCCAGACGGGCGCCCTCGCCCGCACCATCGGCGTCTCCGTCGACCTGTTTCACGCCCAGCGGCATTGGCGTGTGCCGCCCGGCGCCGACGCCCACGCGTATATCCTCGACTACTACCGCACCGTGGCGGGCATCGCGCGCCCGGCCTTCGCCCCCGTGCCGTTGGATTTGGAAGTGACGGACGGTGAAGCCCACGCCACCAACACCGACCTTTCCGCCGCCGAGTGGCGCAGCATCGGCCTCACGGAAGCCGTGGGCATCCCCGGCGTGGACAGCGAGTCGCCCTTCTTCGAAGACGTAATGCGCGCCGCCGCCCAGGAGAGCGCCGACGCGCGCGCCGGGCACGCGGTGGACGCCGGGCCGTTCTTTTATCAGAACTGCGAATACGGCTTCGGCAACATGCTCTCGGTGAACTACTTCACCAGCCTGCTGCGCGACGGGCTGTGGTCGGACGGCTGGTTCGGCCCGGAAGGCCCGCTGCGCTGGGGCTACTTCCCGCAGATCATGGCATACAACGACCGCCAGTTGCAGTGGTCGGGCATCACGAATGCGTATCTCGCCCACCGGCAGGCGCACGCGCTGGCGCCGGTGCTGGCGAATACCCGCGTCACACCGGGCGACGCGCTGCTGCTGCTCCCCTCGTCCAGCTTCGGCGCGGCGGGCTTCAACACGCACCGCGAGTGCCTGGGGTGGGGGTGGGCGCTCACCGCGCTGAAGGTGCCGTATGACGTGATCAGCGAGGCATCCCTCGCCCACGGCGTGCCGGCGCACGCGAAGTTGCTCATCCTGCCGCAGGCGGTAACGCTGGGCGACGCGCAAGCGACGGCGGTGCGCGACTTCGTGCGCGCGGGCGGCACGCTCATCACCGCCCTGTTGCCCGGCACCGACGGCGGCAAAGCGTCGCCCCTTGCCGGGGTACTCGGCTGCGATCTGCTGCGCAAGGGGGAGAAGCCGGTGCTCGTCACCCAGACCGGCGTCACCGGCAGCTACCTGCAGATGACCGTGCCGCACGGTATGCACAGCGGCAGATACACCCCCGTGCCCGAGCCGGACACCGGCTACCCGCGCAAATTCGGCACCGCCGGGCGCGGGCAGGAGCAATCCTACCAGGCCCTCGACCCCGCGCCGGACGCGCAGGCGCTGGCGCACTACGGCACCGGCGAAACGGCCATCGTGCGCCATGCCTTCGGCAAGGGGCAGGCGCTCACGCTCGGGTATCCCTACGGCCACGAACTGGTCTACGCCGACTGGACGAGTATCTCCTTCGGCAAAATCTACAACGGGTGGGCGCGCGACACGCAGATGCTCGGTATGCTGCGCTGGCTGCGCAACACGCTGACCGATCTTGGTTACACGCCGCCCGCCACCGCGCCGGAGGCCTGGCGCTTCCGGCTGCAACGCTTCGAAGCCGCCGCGAGCAGCCTGTCCTACCCCAAGGGCCTCACCGACGCGGACAACGTGCCGTGGGCCGATGCCTTCACCTACCTCGACCCGCGTTCGAAGCACGAGATCAAGGAGGATACCGACGAGATGGACGTGGCGGCGGAACTCACCTGGCGCGACCGGCCCGGCGTCGCCACGCGCTACCTGGCGGTGGGCAACCGCGAGAGCGCCTACGCGGGCGAACGCGCCGAAGTGCAGTTCTGGACCATGCCGCACACCTTCCGCATCCGCATCAACGACCCGGTGGTGAAATGGGTGTACGACGTGGCGGCGGGCGTGCCGGTGGTGCTGGCACGCGACGACAAAGGGGTGAGCTTCCGCACCACCGTGCCGCCGGCGGAGGGGCGCGTCTTCGCCGTATCGACCACCGACACGGTGGAGCTGTTTGCCGGGGCGGCGTATCCGGGGCTGGACTTCCCCGCGTTGCAAGCGCAGGTGAGCACCATCGCCGCGGAGCCGGGCAAGCCCTTCCGCGGCGCCACGGTCTGCCACGCGGCGGACATCCACGAGTGGCTGCGCACCAATGCGAACGGCAAACTGACGATCTGCTGCGGTGACGCGGCGTATCTGCCGGCAGGGCAGAAGCTGGCCGCCTGGCTGCGGAAGAGCTACCACATCACCGCGGACGTGACCACCGACGACGGCCACTTCAAAATGGTCGGCGACGATAACTTCCAGACCACCTACACGCCCAGCCCGGCGCAAATCCTCCTCGGCAACGCGTGGAGCAACAACACCGTGGCCGCCATCGATGCCCAGTGGCCGTACAACAACCCCGACGCGGAAGCCACCGTCGCCGCGCGCTTCACCGCCGGTTACGCCTGGCCGGGCGACGACCGCGGGCTGGTGACCCTCACGCGCGAGGTAGAAGTGCGCAACGCGAACCACGATACCTACGGGCAGAGCTACGGCAACACCGACGGCTACGCGCCGCAAGCGGTGGAGCTGGCGACGAAAGCGTATCAGCGCCGGCGCCTGCTCCTCCTGTCGTCCAGCCCCGACGGCGCCCTCGCCGCCGAACGCGCGCTGGAACGCGCCAGGGATGAAGCGCCCGCCGCGAAATAACCGGGGGAAAGGCGAACATGCCCGCCACTGTTAGCAGAAGACGGCCTGTGCGCGTGAATTCACCCGCCCAGGCCGTTGTGCAAGGGTAAGCACGGCTCCCCCGCGCGACCCCTATCCCCCAACCCCTTTCCCCGGCGCGGAGAAAGGGGAGCACCGGGTGGAAGGGCGTCGGGCTCAGTACATTTATCAAGCTTAATGTTCAAGTTTGGCGTTTTTCACATCGGCTATCGATCATCAACCCCGCCACTCCCCCTTTCTCCCCGCGGGGGAAAGGGGGTTGGGGGGATAGGGGTCGTGCGGGGGAGCCGTGATGGCAGGGACAGAAGACGGCCTGTGCGTGTGAATTCACCCGCCCAGGCCGTCACAGTTATTCATCCACGTTGCGCACGTCCGCGGCTCGCGGGTATGCTCGCCCCGGCATAGCGGTGGATTTACTTGCGCGCGGTCGATGATCCTTTGCTGCTGTGCGAGGCGCTGCTGCCGCTGCTCACCGCCGCGTGTGCCTGGCTGCTGATGTAGGACGCCAGTTCGAGGTTGGTGTTCACGAAGAGGTGCGGTTTGTTGTCGCTGCCGATTTCCAGCGTCTGCATGGAGTTGCCGTTGGTGTCGTGCATATCCAGGGCGCAGAGGCCGGTGTTCCACAGGCCCACGTCGAAGCGCGTTTTGCCGTAGGCGTCGTACAGCACGGTGAAGGGCTCGTTGTCCTTGTCCATGCCGACGGAAAGGCGCGTTTTGCCCGCCACGTCCAGGAAATTCAACGCGGAGTCTTTGGCCTTGTCCACGTTCAGGTCTTCGCGCACCGTGCCGTCGGGGTCCTGCAACGCCACGTGCGGGCGGTCGCTTTTATCCACGGTCAGGGTGGTGCGCACGTTGCCCTTGGCGTCATTGGTGCTGATCGCCACGCTGCCGTCGTCCTTGATGCACATGGCGGCGCGCTTGTTGCCCTGCGCGTCAGTCAACGTCACCGCGGGGATGTTGGTGCCGCTCGCCGCCAGCGTAATCAGCGGCTTGCCGTCCGCCGTCTGCACGGTCAGGCCCACCGTTTTGTCCGCCTGGATGCCGAAGATGCCGCGTACTTTACCGTCGGCATCCACCAGCTCGAAGCGCTGCGCGCGCACCGTGGTGCCGGGGGCCGCCGCGGGTGTATCCGTCGCGGCGCCGGCCGGCGCCGGTACCGCCACCGTGGTCACGGCGTTTTCGGCCTGAACGGGGCGCATATGCCCGGCCCAAAGCAACATGGCGCCGATGACCGCGCCCGCGCTCACGCCTTGAATCAGAGAACGAAGAAGAGTTCGCATGACCCACCTCCCAGCTATTTTGGGGCTTTTTCCGCACAGTACGACAAATCCCTTTTCACATTCCCCTCCTTGACGTAAATGTGATAGACTAGTATATTACCGGTAACCCCCGGGAGGTCACCATGCGACGTTCCACTGGCGTTTTTACGCTCCTCTTGTGCCTCTGCGCGCTGTGCGCCGGACACCTCCGTGCCGCCCAAAACATGATTGGCCGGCAAAGTCAAAATGAGGGCATGTTCGCCGTGCCCGCGCCCGGCAAGGTTGCCATCGACGGTGATTTGGGCGAATGGGATTGGTCGGGACGCATCTGGGTCTTCGCCGATACCGCCGTGCGCGACCGCTACTCCGTGGAAGCGGCGGCGATGTGGGACGCCGACAACCTGTACCTGGCCGCGAAGTGGAAAGATCCGCTGCCGATGAATAGCATGATCGATCCCGCCTTCAACCCGGAGGAAGGGTGGAAGGAAGACTCCTGGCAGATGCGCGTCACCACCGCCGACCGCACGCTGTGGATTACCACCTGGTACTTCGCCGGCAAAAAGCAGCCGGTGATGCACTTCGCGTATTGGAAGAATTTTCAGAACTACGACGGCACCGAGCCGGCCATGATCCTCATCGCCCCGCCCGGCGGCACCGAACTGGGGCAGGGCGCGCAGATGGTCTACAAGGCGGACGCCGACGGCAAGGGCTTCTCCCAGGAGATGCGCATCCCGTGGAAACTCCTGTATAAGAACGTGCCGCCCATGAAAGCCGGCATGGTTTTCCGCATGGGCAACGAATTCCTGTGGGGCGACCCGACCGGGAAAACCTGGCCGGTGCACCGCTACGCCGACAACATGCAGCCCGGCGCCACCTCGCGCGAGTTCTACTGGACGGCGCGCAACGCCTGGGGTGACGTGAAGCTGAGCGACCACGGCAAGCTGCCGGTGCGCGAATACCACGCCGACACCGGGCGCATCGACGGCACCATCCCGGTGCGCGCGACGATCCCCGCCGACGCCACGCACTTCACCATCGTCATCGAAGACGAGCACGGCGCGCGCGTCCGCAACCTGGCCGGCGATTGCGACCCCGCCGACTACCGGGTGAGCCGGGACGCGAAGCACAAAACGCAAACCGTGGAAGTGAAGTGGGACGGCCTGAATGACAAGGGCAAGCTGGCCGCGCCGGGCACCTACCACGTGCGCGGGCTGACGCAAAAGGGCCTTTCCGCCGAATACGAGATGTGCTACTACAACCCCGGCACCCCGCCGTGGCCCACGCAGGACTACCGCGGCGCGTGGGGCGCAGACCACTCCGCCCCGCAGGTGGTGACCGCCGGCGGCGACTGGACGTACATCGGCTGGCCGGTCGTCGAGGGCGGCTGCGGCATCGCCGGCATCGACCCGACCGGTCAGAAGCGCTGGTCCGACCGCCGCAGCATGACCGCGCTGACCGCCGACGACACCTACGTCTACGGCTACAACCCCTACGGCCTCAACGGCCCCGAACTGCTGCGCTACGACCGCAAAACCGGCGCCACCAAGCCGTTTATTCTTGACGGCAAGGAGCGCGTCTTCGACCTGCCGGTGAAGGAGATCCTCGGGAACGGGGATTATCTCGATGTGACCGACGCGTTGGCCATACACGGCGATACGCTGGCGCTGGTGGAAGAGGCGATGAATTCGAAAGAGCATGACATCCTGGTGCTGCTGGACGCCACCTCGGCGCAGGTGAAGTCGCACGTCGAGACGGCGCTGCTCGATGCCATGGTCTACGCACCCGATGGCGCGCTCTACGCTATCGCGGGTGGCAAGCTCTGTCGCGTGAATACGACGACGGGTGACTGCACGCCGCTGACCGCCCCCGGTCTGGTGAAACCCCACGGCCTCGCCATCGACAAAGACGGCAACCTGGTGACCATGGACGTGGGCAAGGACATGCAGCTCAAAGCCTTCTCCCCCGACGGCAAACCGGCTTATACCTGTGCCAAGCGCGGCGGGCGGGCGATCCGCGGGCCGTGGGAACCCGAAGGCCTCACCGCGCACGTCAGCTCAGTGGCGGTGGACGTCAAGGGCCAGGTGTGGGCGGTGGAGAACTGGAACTACCCGCGCCGCGTCTCCGTGTGGGGGCGTGACGGCAAGCTGGTGCGCGACTACCTGGGTAACACCGGCTACGCGGGCGTCTGCTGCTACCTGCACGAGCAGGACCCGACCCTCGGCTACTGCGGCCCGATGGAGTTCAAGCTGGACAAGGCCACGCGCACCTGGAAGCTGACGCAGATCCTCTGGGTGCCCGATGACACGAAGGGCGAGAGCTTCATCATCCAGACGGGTGCCAACACCATGCCCGAGCGCTTCACCAGCGCCGCCAGCGGCACCCCGCATGAGTACCTGTATACCCACGAACCGAGCCTCGAAGAAGGCACCGGCAACGTCATCTATATGGAAAAGGGTGGGCGCTGGCAACCGGTGTCGGCGGTCTGCCTGGTCGGCCACATCAGCGGCAAATCGTCGCACTACGGCGGCATCGTCGATGCCCCCAGCGGCGACTTCGCCGGGTTGAACACCGACGACGGCGTGATCTGGAACGACACCAACGGCGACGGCAAGGTGCAGCGGAGTGAATGCACCATCGTGCAAACGTCCAACCCCGCCACCGCCACGCGCGGCGGCTCGCCGGCCTTCGGCCTCGGCAACGGCTGGGGTGGGCGCGTCGGCGACGACATGAGCCTCTACACCGACGGCCTCACCCGCTGGAAGCCGCTGCGCTTCACCGCGGACGGCGCGCCGGTCTACGGCCTCGACGGGCGCGTGCCGCTGGCGGCACGCGATTGGGGCGACATCGTGCCCATCCCCGGCACACATACGCTGGCCGTGCTGAGCATGGACGGCTACGCCGGCCCGACGAAGCTCACCGGTGTTGATACCGAAACCGGCGCGGTGCAGTGGTACTACGCGAACCCGTACCCGGGCGTGCACGGCTCGCACAACGCCATCATGCCCAAGCCCGGCCTGCTCATCGGCCCGAATAAGACCCTCGGCACGGCGCACATCAGCGACGATGCCGGCACCGTCTTTGCCATCCGCGGCAACCTGGGGCAGGACTTCTTCCTGACCTCCGACGGTCTCTACGTCGGCGCCCTCTTCCAGGACTGCCGCCTGCCCGGCGAGAGCATGCCCGACACCGAGCCCGCGTTGGTGGGGATGCCGCTGGAAGGGATGACCGAAGGCGGCGAGCCATTTAACGGCTGGTTCGGCAAGCAGGCGGACGGCAAAGTGCGCCTCACCACCGGCATGGCGCGCGAGGCGGGGATGATCATACAGATCAAGGGGCTGGAGACGATCCAGCGCTTTGCCCCGAGCACCTTCTCCGTCACCCAGCCGACGCTCATCCAGGCGGAACGCGACAATATGACCCGTTTGGCCGCCGGATCGGCGCCGAAGGGCTACACCATCACGCGCATCGCCACCCCGCCGACCATCGACGGCGACGGGCGCGAATGGACCGGCGTGCCCGCCCTCACCGTAGCGAAGGAAGGCTCCCCCAACCGCGCCCAGGTGCGGCTGGCCTACGACGCCAACAACCTGTACCTGTGCTACGACGTGGACGACATGTCCCCGTGGAAGAATGAGGGCAAGGACTACACGCGCCTCTTCAAAACCGGCGACGCGATCGACTTGCAGCTCTGCGCCAACCCGGATGCTTCGGCGAAGCGCAGTGACGTGCAGGCCGGCGACGAGCGGTTGCTCATCTCCATCCTCGCTGGCAAGCCGGCGGCGATCCTCTACCGGCCCATCGACAAGACGGCCCCCGCCGCGCTGCACGGCAAGTTCGCCTCGCCCGTCGGCGGGAAGTCCTTCGACCGCATCGAGTTGCTCGACGCCGCGACGAAGGTCGCCGTGCGCGTGGAAGGCATGCACTACCGCGTGGAAGCGTCCGTGCCCCTCGCCGTGCTCAACCTGACGCCGAAGTCCGGCCTGCACCTGCGCGGCGACATGGGTGTCATCTCCTCCGATACCGCGGGGATGATCGACGTGGCGCGCACCTACTGGTCGAATCAAGCGACGAACCTGGTGAACGACCTTCCGGAAGAATCGTGGCTCTACCCGCAGGCGTGGGGCGAGTTGACGTTAGAGTAAGCTAAATCGTGCTCGTAATCGTAATCGTAATCGGTAAGCTTATTTCAAGCTTGGCGCGTTTCGATTACGAGCACGAGCACGCGTACGATGTAAGGAGCATCCATGCCCACCAAAACCCCCACCGATTTCGCCGTGCGCATCGACGAATGCACCGGGAAGGTCGTCTCCGTGTCGCTGTACGGCGAGGAGCTGCTCGACGCGGCTGAGCCGTGCCGGACGGAGCTGCTCGTGAACGGCAAGCCGCTGAAGACGCGGCTGGCGCAGCCGGTCAACCCGGACATCCTGGCCGAAGGCACCGTGCGGCTGAAGGGCGAGCAGTTCGTCGACCACTTCTCCGGCTACGGGCTGGTGGTGGTGCGCAGCATGGGCGCGCGCAACTACATGAAGTGGCCGTGCTATGGCGTGCACTACCTCATCCGGCGCGAGCTGGCGGACATGGACGACCTGCCCTGTCCCGGCCCCGGCGGTCCGGTGGTGGAAGCCCCGCTCTACGTGGACACCTTTTCGCTGCTCAATTGGAACTGGAAGTTCTGGGGCGACGACACGCGGATGATCCACGCCTCCGCCCACTCCTCCGGCCCGTCGGACGAGTTCGGCCACGTCGGCTACGAGAATGACACGCCGGAGCAGGCGAAGAAGTTCATGCAGAACGTCTGGCGACGCATCTACCCCGGCGTGATGGTCATTCACGGCGGCGTCTTTTACAACGCGAAGACGGAGCACTGGGTCGCCGTTACCTGCCGCCGCCCGCAGGTGGGCTACATCCTGAACATCGAAGACGCCGGGCGCGGGGTGGGGTACGACTTCACGCTGCACGCCCCCTTCGAAATCGGCGACTCGCTGCAGATGCCGGAGATCAAGCTCTACTACGGCAAAACGCACGAGGAGATGATGCGCTTCATGGCGGACTACGCCACCTTCTACTACGAAGACACGCCGGAGTGGGTGTACAAGACGCTGTGGGGCGAGGGGTTGTCGTGGAACAATCAGCCCACCTGGAGCGAACAGGCCGACTATTGGGAGAAGCGGTTGGCGACGGGGGAACTGACGGGCATCGGCTATTGCCTGGTGACGAACCGCCCCATCCACAGCGGCACCACGCCGAAGGGCTACGAGCCCGACCCGAACCACGGCACCATCCCCGAGTTCAAGGCGATGTGCCGCCGGATTACCGACCAGGGTGTGCCGTTGCTGGTGTGGATGTCGCACAGCGGGCTGATGCCGCAAGGCGGGCTGGATATCGACGACGACTGGTTCATTCGCGGCATCGACGGGCGCGTATGCGCCTCGTGGGGTAGCGTGGACGGCGGCATGGTGCATTGCAATCCCGGCCATCCCGGCTATATCGAGTATACGAAGAAGTGGATCCGCTTCTACATGCTGGAGTGCGGCGTGAAGGGGTTCTTCTTCGACTGCCTGGGGTGGGCCTTCCCGCCCGACTTCACCCCGCGCGACTTCATGCGCTACCCGGGCGACACTAACCGCATGGCCATCAAGTTCCTGGACGAGATCTACGCCTGCATCAAGGAGTGCGATCCGGAGGGGCTGTGCTTCGGCGAAGGCACCACCTTCGACGCGCCGGTGAACCTGGCCTCGGTGAACCACAACCCGGTGCGCGCCATCGACGGCTGGGGGCCGCGCGACTTCCTGCTGCAGCTCAACAACTATACCGAGAAGCACCTCACCCTCGACCAGGGGCCGGCGTTCTCCGCTGCCGCCGGCTTCGTGCACGACATCCCGTTTCCCGCCTTCGCGGCCAAGAACCGCTATATGGCCGCGCTGCTCAAAGCCAAAGGCGGCAAGCGCGCCTTCACTCACGTGCCCGGTGACCTGTCCATCCTCGCCTCGGAGCGGCTCCTCGTCGTCCCGTTCAAAGAGGGCACCACCGTCTACGACACCTTCCGCCTCCCCGCCCCGTGGGACGCGGTGACGACCCTCGTCGAGGAGACCGACGGCAGCGTGGTGACGCGCGGGGCGGACGGGACCTTCCGCGACGTGACGGCGGGGGTTTATAAGATGGGGTAGGGGGCCAAAAAGTGACATTTGTGGGGGTAAGAATACCAGAGTGGCTTGGTTGTGTTCTGGTTGCGTGGGCCTATAACCAGTATCATTAATGTGTTCTGTGCTAGCTGTATTGCTGATATAATGTATCAGGCATCGTTCGCCATAACCCATATTTCCTCAAGGGGGATAATAAGATGAGGGTATCAATTAGGGAAGAGAGAATAAATGATTATAGATATCAAACTTCTTCAGGTGATAATTGTGAAGTGTTTATGGCATTAGAGCTTTACGGCGGTGGTTTGAATGGAATTACGGGAACGTTTTTTGAAGATGAGGCTTTTGAGACCGAAATAGATGAACTGGAAATTTTCGAAAAAGACTTTCCGTACAAAGAGAAAAATGTCTGAACATGCCATACCCGCTTCGGAATATTGGAGTTGGCGCTATGGTTTCCGTGCGATGACGTAACCAAAGCTGACCCATCGGTTGGCATCAACTTCGATGATGTGCGTATCGCCGTTAGGATTCGCTTTGCACTCCGGCGAATGTTGAGTGAATTCTTCCCACCACAGCCGTGCATCGGTTGCATAACCGGCTTCGATAATCTCGAACCCAACGGCGATAAACGCATCAATAGTCTCGTCGAGCGTGACGAAGCATGTCGCCCAGTCCCCTTCAATGAGTGGAGCCAGGTCCGACGGGATTTCAACCGGCAAATGCATGGGATCACCATAACCAAACAAGGCACCGTGCTTAAGTATACGTTGCACTTCAACCAGGCACTGCCGGTATGTCGTTTCCCCCTGCATACCGCGAATCATCTCTAGGGTTGTCGTCGAAAATGCTGCATCGAAGGACGCATCGGCGAATTTCGTATCGGGCATTCCGACCTGCACGCCAAGCACTCGGTCCTCTACGCCCCAGGCAAGCGCGTTACGCATTAGCATTTCAACGTGTGTAGCGTCTTCATACCTGTCGCGCCACGGGTCAATCCCGACGACGAAAACCTCATACTCTTTGGCTAGAAAGCACGTCTGGATTCCCCGATTGGTTGTAGCTGCTCACGCTTCACGCCACGTATTGCTCACCTGATTTGACCGCCCGCGGTCCGGGGCTATCCTCCCGGTGACCGCGGGCGGTGGGGTTCGTCAGGCGAACTCGGTGTCGAGCACCTCCTTGACGAGAGCGTC
>CAIYQO010000137.1 GCA_903928345.1 uncultured bacterium
CCATGGCGGTATCCCTGAAGGGGGTGGGGTAAGATACAATCTACTTCAGGTCAGCCCGCCATGGTTCCTTTCATAACGGGCCGTTGCTCCGGGGACAGAGGCAAGGCCGAGACGCGAGAGGAAAAGTGCGAAAGTCCACACTTCATGACAGGAGTTTATACAGTTTGATGACATTCCGTCCACGGACTATGCGTACCATCGCCATGCTCGGTCAAAGGATAATCTCGTGTCAATCACCAAAAAACCACGCCCCGGGCGGGAAGCGCCCGGGGCGTGGTTGGGTGTGGTTCGCCGTGCTGGTTAGTTCGCCGCGGTGCCGGCGCCGCCGGCTTTGGCGATGGCCTCCTTGAGCAGGCGGATGGCCTCCTGGGCCTGGTTGTCCTTCTCGTTGGTGGTCTTCGCGTCCTTGGAGAGTTCCACCACCACGTTCGGCGCTACGCCGATCTTGCCCACGTCATGGCCTTCCGGCGTGTAGTAGTGGGCGGTGGTGACGGCCATGGCGGAGCCGTCGCTGAGGCGCAGCACCGTCTGGACCAGCGCCTTGCCGAAGGTGCTCTCGCCGATGACGGTGGCGCGCTTGTAGTCCTTCAACGCGCCGGAGAGGATCTCCGAAGCGCTGGCACTACCCTTGTTCACCAGCACCACCAGCGGCTTCTCGTAGATCTGCCGTTCGGTGTGCGTGTAGTTCTCGCGCTCGCCGTTGCGGTCCTTGGTGTAGACCACCACTTTGTCCTCGGCGGGCAGGATCATGCTGGCGATGCGCACGCACTCGGTGAGCAGGCCGCCCGGGTTATTGCGCAGGTCGAGCACCACGCCGCGGACGTTGGCCTTGTTGAAGTCGGCCAGCGCGGCACGCGTCTCGTCGGCTGTCTTCTCGTTGAACTGGAAGAGACGCAGATAGCCGATATTGCCTTCGAGGGTCTTATTCTCCGTGGCGGGCACTTCGATGACGGCGCGGGTGATGGGTACCACCAGCGGCTTCTCGCTGCCTTTGCGCGCAATGGTCAGGGTGACCTTGGTGCCTTCCGGCCCGCGAATCTTATCCGCGACCTCGCTCACCGTCAGGCCGTCGGTCTGCGTGTCGTCGACCTTCATAATCACGTCGCCCGCTTCCACGCCGGCGAGCTTCGCCGGGCTGCCGGCCAGCGGCTCGACCACGGAAACGCGATAGTATTTGGCGGCGCCGATGATGGTACCGCACACCGGGCACTGCACCGGGGCGCGCGTGCCTTCGCCGTCCTTCGTCGCCGGCATGGGAATCTCGGTGAGGCTCAACGTGGCGCCGATGCCCGCGAAGCGCCCGGCGTTCTCCGAGTTGAAGTCCTTGAACTCCTTCGGATCCATGAAGCGCGTGTAGGGATCGTTGACTACGGCGAGCATGCCACGAATGGCGCCGTAGGTGAGCTGTTCGGGATGCTGGATCGGCTCGACGTATTCGCTCTGCAGGCGGGTGAGGGCTTCCTGGTAGAGCTGCACGGGCTTCAGGTTCACGCTATCGTCCAGCGTCGCGTGGGCCAGCGTGCCGGGCGCGGCGAACGCCGCATGCCAGAGCGGCGTAGCGCCGCTGCCGCCACCGGCATAGTAACCGACGATGAGCGCCGTGCCGATTAACAACACGGTGGTCAGGTGTGAGAGCACTCGGGATTGCTTCATGACTTCATCCTTCGCAAGCGGTGGTCGGCCGCGCCGCGGGCTTTTACCGCGAACACGCCTCGTAGGGGGGGTGTACCCACCCGCAGGCAGCGTTACGCCCGGTCCATCGGTAACTCGGTGGGCAGCCTTAAAAGCCGCCGGGGGAGGCGAGCACGGTCGGCTTCGGTTTCTCGGGCGGCCGCATCACGCCGGAACCGATCTGGATGCGTACCACGATGTAGTCGACCACGGTGAGGGCCACGCCGTCATTCACGTACAGCATCAGGCAGTTGCGCGAGAAGCCGGAGTGGATGACCGTGTCTTCGCCGTCGGTGAGGGTGACGAGATGTTCGCCGCCGGTGGGCACGTCGTCGTCGCTGGTCGTCCCGCCCCCCATGGGGCTCGGGCCGGCCATGGCGGCGCCCATACTGCCGGAGCTGCCCGGGTTGTGCAGCGTGACGGGCACGTCTTTGCTGGACGGGGTGCGCGTCTGCGGCCCGATGATGCGCGACACCTCGGAGGTGGCGAAGGGGAGGAAGACCTCCGGCCACTTATGCTTGCGCAGCACTTCGCTGAAGCTCCCGCCGATGAGCACCTTCTTCGAGGTGCCCGCGGAGATGTTGCGGCGCAGCGCGGGTGCATAGGTGTTGATGCTGTGCACCGCGGCGTGCACGCCCCGGTCCTTATATTCGGTGAACGGCTCGAAGGAGCAGACCACCACGTCGGTGACCTTGGCCTCCGCGCCGCGTCCGGTGATGGTGACGCCGAGGGAGTACGTCTCGTTCAGCTTGTAGATGAACTCCTGCTGGTCGAGGGAGAGTTTCAGCGCGCGCACGCAGTAGGCCCACACGGGCATCTGCACCGACCCGCCGCCCCCGCTGTCGCCAGCGCTGCTCGGTGCGGGCATACCCATCGGCGCCATGGGGGCCATGGTGGCGCTGCCGGACGTACTCGCCGTGCCGCCGGCGCCGGGGGCGATCTCGAACTCCTGGCCGCGGTAGACGAAGACCAGGCTGTTCGGGATATCCTCTTCCGCGGAACCGGGGGAGCCGGGCATACCGGACATCGACGGCGCCGTCATGCCGCCGAGGGCCCCACTCATGCCGCCGGGCTCAATGAGTTCCTTGGCCGGCGGTTGCGCGATGAGCTTCGCCGTCGGCTCCTTCAGCATGTCGATGACTTCCACCGGTTTCATGCCCAGCCGAATGCCGGCCAACTGATTTTCCGTCGCCGCCAGCGCGCACGCCGTAGCGGCGAGCACCAGCGCGAACAGCCATCCGCGATGCCACGTCATAGCGATCCTCCTAGTGCAAAACATGGAAATGGACTTCCATGTTTTGCGCCCCCGGTTCCGCAGACCACGGGGTTTTGCACACAGAACCAATGCGGAACGGCCTTTTGCCGAACTGCACGGGGATCACGGGTGAATCGGCGCGCCCCCCCCGGGTAAGACCGGGGAACCGGGGCCGGAAAGCCGACCGCCGGGGGCGCCCATGCCGGGCGCAGAATTGTCCGACTTTGCTGCTTCATACACGACCGTCATCGGCAGGCCGACGGCGATCGTCACCACGCTGCGCGAGGTCTTGTCGACCGCGAAGGAGACGTTCTTGTCCGGATACGAGAGGAAGAACTCGGAGCCGATCTGCGCGAAGGGCTCCGGCCAGTCGTACAGGTCGATGAGCGGGAAGAGCTTGGACCCCAGCTTGATGCCGCTGGAGGTGCTGAAGGTCGGCGGCAACGCATGCGGGGACGTCAGGCTCACCACCACGCTCACCACGGTGCCGTGCTTGTCGAACACGACGTAGAGATACCACCCCGTCGCGGCACTCGCTTTCGGGCCTTCGCCGGCGTACATCCATACGATGTAGCGCTCGCGCGGGGGCTTGGGGGCGCTGTTGGGGGCACCGGGCATCCCGGGGGCGCCGGGCATCCCCGGCGTGCCGCCCACGGCGGCCACGGCGGTTTCTACCAGCGAAGCCGGCGGCGGATCGAGCACGTTCTCGATATCGTCGGCGGTGGGTAGCGAGGGCCCGATGTAGTGCGGCATACCGCGCCGATCGAGCACGTCCAGAAAGCTGGACCCCACCGACACGCCGGCCAGAATCGTTTCCCGCTGCAGGCGCGCCTGCGCCCGCCCCGGTGTTGCGCCCCCCCACAGCGTGAGGAGGACGGCCAGCGCGATGCCGAATCCGATGAAGCCTCTCTGCATACCCGCCACTCCCGCCGGCGCGCCGCGCGCCTCGGCATTCGGTTAGACACGGCCACCGGGCACAATGTTCCCGCGGGCGCGTCACCCGTTCTTCCCCTATTTCGTCCCCCGCCACGGAAACTCCTTCCGCCCTCCTGCGCGCATTGACAAGCGGGAGAATCCTGGGTAAGCTGTGCTCATCCGGCGTGCCCGCGCCGGGCACGCGGAGGGGTGGCCGAGCGGTTGAAGGCGGCGGTCTTGAAAACCGTTGATGGTTCCAACCATCCGGGGGTTCGAATCCCTCCCCCTCCGCCACATTTCCCCCGCCTTCTGGTACTCCCCCCCCCTCGCGCCATGATGACTGGAACGCGGGGTAGCTTTAGGGCTCGTAGTAGGTTCGCAGCGCAGCAAGAACCGTTACCCCTTACATGTTCG
>CAIYQO010000138.1 GCA_903928345.1 uncultured bacterium
AGACATTGGGCTCGTAGTAGCGACGCAGCGCAGCAAGGCGCGTCCCTCACATCGAAGATGTGAGGGGTAACGGCCCTTGCTGCGCTGCGAGCCTACTACGAGCCCGACAGTGCGATCACCTGTGCCCTTTACCCCCCCGGAATCGCCGCCTCGCCCTTCAACTGTTCGGCGAACTCCGCCAGCGGCAGGGCGCCCAGGTCACCGGTCTTCAGCGCGCGCACGCCGACGGTGGTGGCTTCCGCTTCCTTGTCGCCGACCACCAGCATGTACGGCACCTTTTGCAGTTGCGCCTCGCGGATTTTGTACTTCATCGACTCGCTACGGGCGTCCACTTCGACGCGGGCGGGCAGCGCGCGCAGCGTGGCGGCCACCTGGGCGGCATAGTCGTGGTGGCGTTCCGAGATGGGGATCACCACCACCTGCACCGGGGCCATCCACACCGGGAAGGCGCCGGCGTAGTGCTCGATGAGCAACCCCACGAAGCGCTCCAGCGAGCCGAAGGGCGCGCGGTGGATCATCACCGGGCGATGCGCCTGGCCGTCCTCGCCGATGTACTCCAGCCCGAAGCGCTGCGGCAGGTTGTAGTCCACCTGCACCGTGCCGAGTTGCCACTCGCGCCCGATGGAGTCGCGCACCAGGAAGTCCAGCTTCGGTCCGTAAAAGGCCGCCTCGCCCTCCGCCACGGTGTAGTCCATGTCCAGGTCTACCACCGCCTTGAGGATCGCCGCCTGCGCCAGCTCCCAGTTCGCCGGGTCGCCGACGTACTTGTCGCTGTTCGGGTCGCGCAGGGAGACGCGCACGCGGAAGTCGGACAACTCCAGCGTGTTCAGCACGTAGAGGATCAACCCCACCGTGGCCTTGAACTCCCCGTCGAGCTGCTCCGGCGTCAGGAAGATGTGCGCGTCGTCCTGGGTGAAGCCGCGCACGCGCGTCAGCCCGCCCAGTTCGCCGCTCTGCTCGTAGCGATACACCGTGCCGAACTCCGCCAGCCGCAACGGCAGATCGCGGTAGCTGTGCATCTCCGCCTTGTAGATCTGAATATGGTGCGGGCAGTTCATCGGCTTCAGCAGGTAGCCTTCCTCGCCCCGCTCCTCTTCGAACTGGATCGCCGGGAACTGGTCGTCCTTATAGTACGGATAGTGCCCGCTGGTGCGGTACAGGTCCAGCTTGCCGATGTGCGGCGTGTAGACGGGTGAATACCCGCGGCGCGTGAGTTCGCCGCGCAGGAAGGTCTCCAACGCGTAGCGCACCACCGCGCCCTTGGGCATCCACAACGGCAGCCCGGCGCCCACCTCGGGGGAGATGATAAAGAGCCCCAGCTCGCGACCCAGCCGCCGGTGATCCCGCCGCTTGGCCTCCTCGCGCTGGGTCAGGTAGGCTTCCAGCGCCTCCTTGGTGGGGAACGCGGTGCCGTAGATGCGCTGCAACATGGGGCGCTTCTCGTCCCCGCGCCAGTACGCCCCGGCCACGGAGAGCAGCTTGAACGCCCCCAGCCGTCCCGTCGACGGCACGTGCGGGCCGCGGCAGAGGTCGAAAAACTCCCCCTGGCGGTACAGCGTCACCGTCGGCTGCGGCAGCTCTTCCAGAATCTCCGCCTTGAACGGGTTGCCCAGCTCACGGTACTGCACGATGCACGCGGCGCGGTCGACTTCTTCGCGGCTGATGGGCTGGTTCTGCTTCACCAGCTTCTGCATCTCCGCCTCGATGGCGCCCAGGTCTTCGTCGGTGAAGGGCCGCGGCATGGCGAAGTCGTAGTAGAACCCCGACTCGATGGCCGGCCCGATGGTGGGCTTGGCCTCCGGGAAGAGCCGCAGCACCGCCTGCGCCAGCAGGTGCGAGGTCGAGTGGCGGATGATCTCCAGCCCCAGCGGCTCGTCGCCCCCGATGACCTCCAGCTCCTGCCCCACCGGCACCGGCGCCGTCAGGTCGAGCAACGCCTCGCCCACCTTCACCGCCACCGCCGTCTTGGCCAACTCCTTGTGATACTGCTTCAGCCAGGACAAAATCACCCGCCCCGCGTCCTCGCCGTCGCTCACTTTCACCTTCACGCCCATGTAGCACCTCCTTCGTTAAAAGCACTGTCATCGGGTATTCAGGAGTCAGCATGATGCCGCCATCGAGGAATAGCGCCCGTCCCTCTTCTGACTCCTGACTCCTATCTCCTGACTCCTACCAAAACAAAACCCCTCCCCGGCATCCGGGAAGGGGTGAAACAGCCATGCAAAAGCTCCCGGATGCGCCTATGGCTTCCGGGGGGTCGTCACGAACTCAGCCTCACGCTGCACAAACATGACGCTAGTATATCACACCGGAGTGGGTTGTCAATCCATGCGCGCAGGATACGCACGTTATCATGCTTGGCGGAGCGACCATTGGCGTATACTCCCCACGAAGGAGGTGCCGATGAAAGCCATTCAGGTACAGGCCCTCGGTGGGCCCGAAGTGCTGCAAATCGTGGAGCTGCCGGAGCCGCAGCCGGGAGCGGGCGAGGTGCGCATCCGCGTGATCGCGGCGGGCGTGAACCCGGTGGACTGGAAGCTGCGCACCCTCGGCGGCATCCCGCTGCCCTTTATTCCCGGCGCCGACGTCGCCGGCGTGGTGGATCGCGTCGGGCCGGAAGTCACCGCCTTCCGCGTCGGTGACGCGGTCTACGCCAAGCTCGCGCAGGGGGGGGTACGCGGAATACGCGGTCACCGCCGTGTCGCACGTGGCCGACAAACCGGCAAAATTGGATTATATCGCCGCCGCCGCCGTGCCCACCGCCGCGCTGGCCGCCTGGCAGGCACTCTTCGACACCGCCGGGCTGAGCGCCGGGCAGCAAGTCTTCATCAACGGCGCGGCGGGTGGGGTGGGCAGTTTTGCCGTGCAGTTCGCCAAGTGGAAGGGCGCCGTCGTCGTCGGCACCGCCTCCGCCGAGCACGCCGACTTCGTGCGCGACCTCGGCGCCGACCAGGTGGTGGACTACCACGCCGGGCGGGTGGAAGACGCCGCGCAGGACATGGATGTGGTGCTCGATGCCGTGGGCGGCGACACGCTGGATCACCTGTGGGCGCTGCTCAAACCCGGCGGCATCCTCGTCACCCTCATCGCCCCCATCCCCGACGACGCCCCCACTCTCCACGGCGTGCGCGCCGTGCGCATCATCACCCGCCCCGACGGCACCGAGCTGGCGCAAATCGCCGCCCTCATCGACGCCGGCGTCGTGCACCCCGTGGTCACGAAGGTCCTCCCCCTCGCCGATGCCCGCCGTGCCCACGAACTCAGCGAAACCCACCACACCGCCGGCAAAATCGTCCTCCGCATCGCCCCCGACCCAGAAGAGGCCCGCCGCGCCGCCTAATCGTGCGCGTGCTCGTAATCGTAATCGACCCGCCCCCCCTTCCCCGCGCTGGGAGAGGGGGTCGGGGGAACGTGTCAAGATACCGTGACCGCTTGTCTGTTTTCCGACCTGCCGATAAATCGGCAGGCTACCGGCTGCGCCCCATGAATGGGGCTTATCAAGCGTGCGCGAACCTGATTTTGTGGTTATTCGCCTGATAGGTTTTCGGCGGAATTGGTCTATTCGAGCATAAGTAAAGCCAGCCGAACATGAACATTACCTTGCGGAGACTACCAAAGCCCCTTTCAAGGGGCGCAGCCGATAGCCCGACGATTTATCGTCGGGTCGGATGATAGGCAGGCGGTAATAATAACTTGGTGCATATGGGGGTCGGGGGGTGAGGGCCGCGCGGGAGCGCGGAACGGACAACACCCGCGCCATCGCCGGGCAGGCAGCGTGCCACGTGTGATAAAACACACCTTCTTCCGCCGCCGTGCATGGTACCATGCGTGCAACCCCTCGCACAGGAGGATGACGCGGATGGCGGATCAGCACGTGCCGGAGGGCGGCATCGAAAAATCACCGACGGGCATCGAAGGGGTCGATGAAATCACCGGCGGCGGCCTGCCGTGTGGGCGCACCACGTTGCTGCTGGGCGGCCCCGGCAGCGGGAAAACGGTCTTTGCCCTGCAAACCCTCGCCAACGGCGTGCGCGACTTCGGCGAGCCGGGCCTCTTCGTCGCCTTCGAGGAAAACAGCGAGGAAATCCTGCAAAACGCCGCCTCGTTCGGGTGGGATTTGCCGGCGCTGGTCGCGAGCGGGCAGTTAGCCTTCATCGATGCCCACCTCTCCCCCGAGATCGTCGCCACCGGCGAGTTCGAGTTGACGCTGCTGCTGGCACGCCTCGCCGAACAGGCCCGCGCAATGGGCGCCACGCGCATCGTCTTCGATGCCATCGATGTCTTGCTCACCCTGATGGATGATCCCCGCGCCGAACGCAACGAGTTGTACCGCGTGCGCGAATGGTTGCGCGGCCAGCACCTGACGGGGATGATTACCGCGCGGATCGGGAGCGAGGAGTCGCACACGCCGACCCAGTACGGCTTTTTGCAATACATGGCGGATTGTGTTATCAACCTGCAGCGCCAGGCCACGGACCGCATCGGTTTGCGCCAGCTCCGCGTGGTCAAATACCGGGGCGCCGGTGTCGCGGAAGCGGACTTCCCTTTCGTCATCGACCGGAACGGCATCGTCGTGGCCACGCTGGGCGCCACCGCCCCCGAGTTGCAATACCCCATCTTCACCGAACGCGTCTCCGCCGGCGTCACGCGCCTGGATACCATGCTGGACGGCGGGTATTTTCGCGGCTCCACCGTGCAGATCACCGGCGGGCCGGGCACGGGCAAAACCACGCTGGCGGGCGCCTTCATCGCCGCCGCCTGCGGGCGCGGGGAACCCGCCTTGCTGGTGAGTTTCGACGAGGTGGGCGATGAAATCGCCCGCAATCTTGCCTCGGTCAATATTCACCTGGCGCCGTATCAGGCGCAAGGGCTCCTGACCATCCAGGCGTTGCGCACGGAGGCCCGCAGCGCCGAGGAGCACCTGCTGCACCTGAAATCCCTCATCGAAACCCGGCAGCCCCGCTGCATGGCGATCGACCCGATCACCGCCCTGGTCAAAGCCGGCGGCCTGGCCGCCGCCCTCACCGTCGTGCAGCGCCTGGTGCGCCTGACCAAAGCGCAGGGCATCACCCTGCTCTGCACCAGCCTCACCGAGAGCAGCGACCCGCTTACCGAGGCCGGCGCCATCCAGATCTCCACCATCCTCGACACCTGGATTCACCTGTCCTACACCATCCAGGGTGGCGAGCGCAACCGCGCGCTGACGATCATCAAATCCCGCGGCACCAAACACTCCGACCAGGTGCGCGAATTGATCCTCAGCGACGCCGGCATCACCCTCACCGATGTCTACAGCGAGCGCGGGGAAGTCCTGATGGGCACGTTGCGCGAGGAGCGCATCGCCGATGAAGCCTACGACCGCGAACGGCAGCGCCTGGAATTCGAACGCGCCCAACGCACGCGGATGAGTAATGCGGAAACGCTCAACGCGCACATCGAGGCCATGCGACAGGAGCTGCAGACCAAACAGGAGGAAATCGCCCTCGCGCAGCAGGAGCATACCGCGCGCGAACGGCAACTCGGGCGGCAGCGTGCCGCGCGGCAGGAGCTGCGCGGTGGGGATACCCCGCCGGCCGCGGACGACGAAGAGGGGGCGGACCATGCCTGATCTCCCGCAGCCGGCCGCCCGGCAGGCGCCCTGTCCGTTTTCCACCGCCGCGCCGCTGGTGCTCAAGCTGTATATTGCCGACAACAGCCTCGTGTCGCTGCTCGCCATCGGGAACCTGACCGAGCTGCTGCGCCCCTTGCCGGCGGACTGTTATCGGCTCGAGATCATCGATGGTCTCGACGACCCGGCGCGTGCCATCCGCGACGGCGTATTGGTGACGCCGACGCTGTTGAAGATCAGCCCGGCGCCGCCGCTGTCGCTGTTGGGGAATCTCGCGGATCGCCAACACGTGTTGCGGGTGCTGGGCATCACCGAGGAGGCCGCATGACCGACCCGCGGCAAGCGCATATCGACACCCTGCTGCAACGCCTGCGCGAGACGACGGTGGAACTCCGTGCCGAGTTGGGGTCGGAGGTCGATATGGTGCTCGAGCCGACCGGCGCCACCCCGGTGCTGCTGCACGACACCTATCGCACCTTGCAGGAGTCGGAAGCCCGCTACCATGCCCTCTATGCCGAAATGGAGGAGCTGTACCGAGTTACGCCCATCGGGCTGTGCGCGCTGGATCGGGAGTTGCGTTTCGTGCGCATCAACGAGCGCCTCGCGGCCATCAACGGCCTCTCCGTCGAAGCGCATCTCGGTCATCGCGTCGCGGAGATCGTCCCGAACCTAGCCGCGGAGCTGCAGCCGATTTATCGCGCCGTGCTCGAACGGGGCGAGTCGTTCTTTGACGTAGAGATACACGGCAAGACGCCAAAAGAGCCCGACCGTGAACGCGATTGGACGGCGAATTATGTGCCGCGGCGCAATACGACCGGTGAGGTGATCGGCCTGCTGGTGGCCGTGCAGGAGATCACCGAGCGCAAGCAGGTCGATGAGGAACGAGAGCGGTTGCTTGCCGAGCAATATGCCACCCTCAACGCGGTCGCCGACGGCCTGATTATCTACAACGCGCGGGGCGAGATCGTGCGCATCAATCCGGCGGCGGACGCGATGTTGCATTTTACCGCCGCACAGCGCCGGGCAAGCGTGCAAGAACGCTGGGCATCCCTGCGGATGCAGTTGCCGGATGGTACGCCCTTTCCCCTCGCGGAGATCCCGGCCTCGATCGCCTTGCGGGGGCAAACGGTGCTGGGGAAGGTGCTCGTGTTTCCGCAACCCGATGGCACGCTACTCTGGGTGTCCGCCAGCGCCGCCCCCGTTTATACCGCGCATGGGGACTTGCTCGGGGTGGTCTCCACATTTACCGACATCACGGCGTGTGGACTTTCGCACTTTTCCTCTCGCGTCTCGGCCTTGCCTCTGTCCCCGGAGCAACGGCCCGTTATGAAAGGAACCATGGCGGGCTGACCTGAAGTAGATTGTATCTTACCCCACCCCCTTCAGGGATACCGCCATGG
>CAIYQO010000139.1 GCA_903928345.1 uncultured bacterium
CCATGGCGGTATCCCTGAAGGGGGTGGGGTAAGATACAATCTACTTCAGGTCAGCCCGCCATGGTTCCTTTCATAACGGGCCGTTGCTCCGGGGACAGAGGCAAGGCCGAGACGCGAGAGGAAAAGTGCGAAAGTCCACAATTGGTCAATTTGGAGGGGAGGAGTGACCCGCAGCCGGAAACGGTCAGCAGCACTGCGGCGAACGTGAGGAACCATAAATAACGGGGCATCATCGTGATCTCCTTGCAGGGGGGGACACGGATTTCCGTGTTCCCCGATCTATTCCTTGCTCAGCAAAGCAATCACAAACTATTCATCAACATTTTGTCAATTCACGATGATGTGCACCATGCCGAATCAGATCGCGCTACGTGCGATGCCGTACCCCCCATTCCGCTCCCTTCCCCTCCCCTGTCACAGAACGTTACGGGAAAGGGGCCGGGAGCGACCCTCAGAGCGGTTTTTGAATTTCGTCCAAAATCCAAAATCCAAAATTAGCTCTACCCCTTGCCGCACCCCGCCCGCAGCAGCGCCGCAATGTGCGCCTGCGTCGTTACCGCATCGGTGACGGCGCGGAAGGCTTGGCTTTGCGGACTGTCGGGGTCGGCGGCCACGCTGGGGCGGCCCGCGTCCCCGGCGGCGACGATCTCCGCGGTGAGCGGGATGCGCCCCAGGAAGGGCACGTGCAGGCGTTTGGCGGCGGCCTCCGCGGCACCCGGCTCGCCGAAGACGGGCGTCTCCTCGCCGCAGTGCGGGCAGTGGAAGCGGCTCATATTCTCCACGATGCCCAGCACCGGCACGTGCAGATGCTGGAACATGCGCAGCGCCTTCACGGCGATGGTCAGCGCGGCGTCCTGCGCGGTGCTGACGATGACCACCCCGGTCAGCGGCGCCAACTGCGCCAGGCTGAGCTGCGCGTCGCCCGTGCCCGGCGGCAGGTCGATGATAAGGTAGTCCAGCGCGCCCCACGCCACGTCGCGCAGCAGTTGCCCCACCGCGCCCGCCACCATGGGCCCGCGCCAGATCACCGGCGCGTCGGGGTCGAGCAGAAAGCCCAGCGACATCAACGCCACGCCTTCGCGTTCGATGGGCCACACCTTACCCGCCTCGGGGTCGGTTTCGGGCTGCTCGTGCACGTCGAAGAGGAGGGGGATGCTGGGGCCGTAGATGTCCAGGTCGAGGAGGCCGACCGCGGCGCCGCCGGCGGCCAGCGCCACCGCCAGGTTGGCGGCCACGGTGGATTTGCCCACGCCGCCCTTGCCGCTGGCCACCGCGATGATGTGGCGCACGTCGGGCAACAGGGCGTCTTTCGGCGGGGCGGGACGCGCGGACAGCTCCACCGACACCGCCGTCACCCCCGGAATCGCGCGCACCGCCTGTGCCGCGGCGTCGCGCAAGGCGTCGCGCAACGGGCAGGCCGCCGAGGTGAGTTCCAGCGTGAAGGCGACCGTGCCGTCCTCCACGCGCACGTCGTGGATCATGCCCGCTGCCACCAGCGAGCGTCCGAGTTCGGGGTCCTGCACGGTGTCCAACGCTGCCAGCACCCGTGCTTCGTCGAGGTGTTCCGCCATCATGGCCTTATCATGCCACGGGAATGCCGACCTCAGCAAGCGGGGGAACGAGATCCGCCAGCGTCACGCGGCCCAATTCTTCCAACATCACGTCGCCGGCACGCTCCAGCGCGCGGTGCAACCGGCAATCGGCGCCGTAGACGCACGCGTCGGCGCGGTTGTCGCAGTCGTACAGGGTCTGGCGGCCTTCGACGCTCTCGATGATCTGCCGCAGCGTCAGCGTCGCGGCGTCGCACGCCAACTCCACCCCCCCGCCGTACCCGCGAATGGTGCGCACCAACCCCGCCTGGATAAGGGATTGCAGCACCGTGGGCAGAAACTTGCGCGGAATACCTTGCCGTTCCGCGATGGCGGGGAGCGTGGTGCGCGTCCCCGGTAGCATCGCTAAATCTATCATCGCGCGAAGCGCATAATCCATTTTTGCCGATAACCGTACCATGATGACCACCTGTCTTCGCGTCTGCGCATGGACATTCGCGTGTCCAACCGCTGCCGTCGCCCCGCGTGTATTCGCATCGGTGGCCTAATTATTCTCCCTACGTTATGGTATTCCTCCCTCATTTTAACGACATGCCAATAATATTCCGCTTTAATTATTGCGCGATAATTAACCGCCGACCCACGCGTTGGCCCCCCCGCCACGAGGGAGGGGGAGGACGACGCTCACTGCGGCAGCAGCACGCGCGACTGCAGGTCGTACACCAGGATAGTGTCCCCCACGCGCTCATAGGGCAGGTACTTGAGCAACGGGCGGTAGTCCGTCCCGGTGCGCGGCAGGCCGGAGTCGGCGGGGCCGCTGGTGAAGCCCGGGCCACCGGCAAGATTGGTAATGCTCACCGCCAGGAAGCCGTGCGTGTGCGCCAGGTCGACGGGTGCTGCCTTGTAGGTGCTGAAACCGCTCACCGGGATGGCCGTGATGCCGAACGCCTCCGGGGGCGTGCTGCCGAAGTAGCTGAGGTACAGATGCTGCTGCAACATCTTATCGCGCTGCTGCAATGCTGCCAGCCGCCCCAAATCCTGCCCCCAGTCGAGGTTGGAGTCCACCAGGTAGCGGTAGCCGTCGCGCGCGCCGCCGGCGGCCTCGTTGAAGTAGGAGAGGAAGTTCGGGAAGGACAGCCCCACCGACGCCGCTTGCAGCCCGAGCAGCACCACCAGCGCCGCCGGGTAGATCGCCCCGCGCACCGGCAGCACCGCGAACCCGCCGGCAAGGACCATCAAAAACGGGAAGATGGGCAGCACGTGGCGGATGCCCAGGTTCATGGACATGCCGAAGGCGGTGAGCAAAAACGCCGCGACCGGCACCAGCAACAGCAGCAGATCGAGGCGCGGCACGCGCACGCGCACCGCCGGCACCGCCAGCAACACCACGCCGCCGAGCAGCAGCAGCAGTGCGGGGATAGGCAGCTTCACCGCAATCGTCACCGGGAAGTAGTACCACCACCCGTGGCCGTTCGTGCGCGTCTTCCCCAGCAGATAGGCGGGATGCCCCTTGGCCTCCGCCTTCACCGTCTTCAACCCGCGGAAGTACTGCATGGCGGGCACCGGGATGCGCTTGGTCAACGACATATGCGCGGGCAGCGGCTGCCCCGGCTTCGCGCCGCGTGCCTCCACGTGGAAGCCGTAGACGCCCCACACCACCACCGCCGCCGTGAGACCGAGTAAGGCGCACGCCGCGAGGGCTTTGCCCACGCGCTTCTCCAGCGGGAACGCCGTCCACGCCGCGGAGAGGCCGTCCACCGCCGGCCAGACGGCCAGGATGAGCAGCACCACCCCGATGATGGGCACCAGAATGAGGCCGGAGAACTTCGCCGTGAGCGCCAGTCCCAGCCCCACCCCGGCCCACAGCAACCGGCCGCGCCCCGGCGTCTGTAGATACCCGCGCAGCAGGTAGACCCCGAGCAAAATGGTGCAGGCCGCCGCCATGTCGGTGGTGGCCAGCCCGCCGTGGGCGAGCATGGTGGGGTCGAGAGCGAAGAGGGTCAGCGAGATCACGCCGCCCCACGGGCCGAACAGCTCGCGCGACCAGAGGAAGATGAGCACCGCCAGCCCGAGGGTGAAGAGCAGCACCGGCAGGCGCGCCCAGCGAATGAGGTCGGCCCCGTGATACGCGCCGTCCGCCTCGGGGGTCCAGATGGTGGTGTGCGACGCCTGCCAGATGCCCAGCGACTTCCACGACTCCATGCTCGTGCTGAAGTGCTCATCCGCGCGCCACGCCACCGGCAGCGCTTCCAGGACATTCGCCAGCGGCGGGTGGTGGAAGCAGAGGCGAAAATCCCCCGTGCGCAACACGGAAATGCCGCGCGTCACGTGGTTCTGTTCGTCGTACGTCGGCGCCATCCGCCACTGCGCCGCCGTCACGCCCACGGCAATCCACACTAGCAACACCGCCGCCATCACCCACACCGCCACCGGCATCTTCCCGCGCTCCACCATCGTCAACCTCCCGCATACCTGCTAATAGGGTTAGAGCGTTGCGGGGCGGAATGGTTTCTCGGGAAGCAGGAAAGCCTGAGGCGTCTCGGGGTGCGTAGCAAAAGCGCGTCGTCCCCAGCAAAGCCTGGCGCGTCTCGGGTGTGTAGTAGTGTCGCAAGTTTACCCCGAAGCAATCGGGGCGTAGCAAGGCGCGTCCCGCACATCTACAAATGGGATAATAGCATTACGAGCCCGAAACCCAATACGCTTTCCTTAGAAGCCGTTTGAAAACGCCTACTCCTCCGGTCAGCGCTGCTCTCCCCAGCGCCTAGCGGTCGCTTCCTGTCCTGGTGTCTGCGACCGCCGATGCGGTCCGCCCGGTGCCGGTGGCCGCCGATTGCTTGTCACAAC
>CAIYQO010000140.1 GCA_903928345.1 uncultured bacterium
CACCCGCTTCGCGGATGCGGCGGTTCTCATCTTCGAACTCGAAGCGATCCACCACCTGCCCGGGCAGGAATTCGGTGTCGCCCGCTTCCGGCACCTTGCGGCGGCGCCGCATCTGGCGCACGATCACTTCGATGTGCTTATCGTTGATATCGACGCCCTGGCTGCGGTACACGCGCTGGATTTCCTGCACCAGGTACTCCTGCACGTCGCGCGGACCGCGCATGCGCAGCAGTTCCTGCGGATCCAACGGGCCTTCCGTCAGCGGGTGACCGGCCTTGATGGCATCGCCGGATTCGACGCGTAGCGAGCCGCGGTAAGGTACCATGTAGCGCTCTTCCACGGTTACGCCGCCCACGCCGGCCTGGCGTAACTTCGCCAGTACCTGCAGCGTGAGTTCCTTGCCCGCTTCCACCAGCATCTCGTCGCTCTGCGGGTCGCGGATGTCCAGCGCGAGCAGCTTGCCGACGAGCATCTCTTCCGGTTGCAGCGGCAGGTCGGTGTGAATGACCACCGTACGGCCACCGCCCAGGGTGTCGATCTTCGCCACGTTGCCGTCGACGTCGGTGATGATCGCCTGCCCCTTGGGCTTGCGCGCTTCGAAGAGTTCGACCACGCGCAACAACCCGGAGACCTGCTGCTCCATCACCTTCACCATCTTCTGGATCTGTTTGACGCGTTCGCGCTCGGAGACTTCCTGCCCGAGTTGTACGCGACCGCGGTTCACGTCGTCCAGAATCTGCTGCAGGGTGCGGACACGCTGCTCCTTCACGTTGGCGACGCCGGTCAGATACTGACCCGCGACACCACCGGTATGGAAGGTGCGCATCGTCAACTGCGTGCCCGGTTCACCGATGGACTGCGCGGCGATGATTCCCACCGCCTCGCCGGCTTCGACGAGTCGCCCCGTCGCCAGGTCGCGGCCATAGCACATGGCACAGATGCCCTGACGCAGCTCGCAGGTGAGGGAGGAGCGGATGGGCACTTTGCCCGCCGCCAGCCCGCCCAGGCTGCGCAGGCGCCGGCCGAGTTCGATCAGCGTCTGCTTCTGCGCATCCGTGGCGCGTTTGCCTTCGGCGACAATGACCTTCCCGGTGAACGGGTCCACGATGGGTTCCAACGCGGGCACGTTACTCAGGCGCACTTTGCGCGACAGGTCGCTGAACTTATCGATCTTCGCCACCATGTCGCGGATCGCCACCAACGGGGAGATGAGGTCGGCGCGGTTGTAGCGCGCGCCGCAATCCTCGCAGATCGCCACTTCCATCAGCATCGTGCCGCAGTGCGGGCACACTTCGTTGGCGATGGCTTCCTCGACCTTGAGCGCCCAGGCATCCGCCTCGGCTTCCTCGTCGACGACTTCTTCTTCTTCCTCGTCCTCGTCCTCTTCTTCGAGCAGCGTCGGCATCGCGTCGTACGTCGGGAAGTCGGCGAGGAGGGCGGCCGCGTCGATCTCAGGGGCGATTTCCGGCTCCGCCGCTTCGCTTACCTCCGGCGTCTCCCCTTCGGCCAACGGCTCCGGCTCGGGGATGGTCATCGGCTCGTCGTCCGGCTCCGCGGCGAGACGCGCCAGGAAGTCGGCGTCGGGGATGATGTCCTCGTCGAAGAGTTCGTGGGTGAAGCCGGCCAGCTCCTCGCGGCTGAGACCCAGCAGCGACTCGCCCGCTTCACGCTCCGCCAGCTTGGCGGCCACTTCCTCGGTCAACGCGGCCGTCGCCAGGCGATGCTGCGCGGCATGGTATTCCGGTTCGGTGATGGTCGTGTCGCACTCCGGGCAATGCCAGGCCGGTACCATGACCCCTTCGCACGCCATGCAGGCGGGCAGGGCGCGGTGGCTGATTTCATGGTTACGGCGCAGAATCATCTTCCCGGAAATCGGGTCAACGATGTCCTGCGTGGCGATGCGCCCGTCGATGCGGCGCTCCAGCGACTCGATCTCTTCGTGGCGGTCGCGGATCGCGCCAACCTCGATGCCGGCGTGGGTGCCGCAGTCGTGTTCGCGTACGATCACGTCCTGTGAGACGTCCACCATGCGGCGCGTCAGGTAGCCCGCGTCGGCGGTGCGCAGCGCGGTGTCGGCCAGACCCTTGCGGGCGCCGTGCGTCGACACGAAGTATTCCAGCACGTTGAGGCCTTCATGGAAGTTCGACTTGATCGGCAAGTCTTCGATGAAGCGCCCGAACGGGTCGGTCATCAGCCCGCGCATCCCGGCGAGCTGCTGCAACTGGCGGCGATTACCGCGCGCGCCGGACTGCGCCATCATGAAGAGCGGATTGAAGGGGTCAATGTTGGCCAACATCGCGTTGCCCACTTCGTCCGCCGCGCGCATCCACAGCTCGCACACCTTCTGGGAGCGCTCGCCTTCAGAGATCACACCGTCGGTGAACTTCTGGTTCGTCTCGGTGACGTCCTTCTCGGTGCGCGCCAGGATCTTGTCGCGGTCCATGTGCGGCACGTCCATGTCCGTCATGGCGATGGTGATGCCGGCGATGGTCGAGAACTTGAACCCGAGTTCCTTCAGGTCGTCGAGCAGTTGCACAGTGCGTCCGTGGCCGTAGGCCTCGTAGCACGAGCGCACGATGCTCGCCATTTCGGTCGCGTCGATGACGCGGTCGAGGAACTGCAGTTTCGGCGGCAGGATCTGGTTAAAGATGATGCGCCCGATGGTCGTATTCGTCACCGATCCGTTGCGGCGTACCTGCACTTCGGCGTGCAGATCGGCGAGCCGGGTGTCGTAGGCCAGGATCGCTTCCTGCTCGCTCGGGAAGGACTTGCCGAACCCCTTGGCGGTTTGCGGCGCCTTGAGCGTCAGGTAGAACATGCCCAGCACCATGTCGCGGGTCGGCGTCATGGTCGGCTTCCCGTGCGCCGGCGAGAAGAGGTTCTCGCTGGACATCATCAGGATGCGCGCCTCGGCCTGCGCGGTGGTGCTCAGCGGCACGTGCACGGCCATCTGGTCGCCGTCGAAGTCCGCGTTGAAGGCCGGGCAGACCAGCGGGTGCAACTGGATCGCCTTGCCGTCCACGAGCACCGGCTCGAAGGCCTGGATGCCCAGGCGGTGCAGGGTCGGGGCGCGGTTGAGCATCACCGGATGGTCCTTGATGACCTCTTCCAGCGCGTCCCACACTTCGGGACGGATGCGCTCCACCATCTTCTTCGCGGTTTTGACGTTATTCGTCAGCCCCTTCTGCACCAGCCGCTTCATCACGAAGGGCTTGAACAGTTCGAGCGCCATCTCCTTGGGGAGACCGCACTGGTTGAGCTTCAGGTGCGGGCCGACGACGATCACCGAGCGGCCGGAGTAGTCCACGCGCTTCCCGAGCAGGTTCTTGCGGAAGCGCCCGTCCTTGCCCTTGAGCATATCCGACAGCGACTTCAGCGGGCGGTTGTTGCTGCCCGTCACCGGGCGGCTGCGACGGCCATTGTCGATGAGCGCGTCCACCGCTTCCTGCAGCAGCCGTTTCTCGTGGTTGATGATCGATTCCGGCGCGCGCAGCTCTTTGATCTTCTTCAACCGGTTGTTGCGGTTGATGATGCGCCGGTACAGGTCGTTCAGGTCGGAGGTGGCGAAGCGGCCGCCGTCCAACTGCACCATCGGGCGCAGTTCGGGCGGGATCACCGGCACCGCGTCGAGGATCATCCAATCCGGACGATTCTTCGATTTGCGGAAGGACTCCACGATTTCGAGCTGTTTGACGGCGCGCACGCGCTTGGGGCCACTCGTCTCGCGGATGATGGTGCGCAGGCGGCGGCTCTCTTCTTCCAGATCGATCTGTTTGAGCAGCGTCTTGATGGCATCGGCACCGGTCTGCGATTTCAGCAGCGTCTTTTTCGGCTCATTGCGCAGCAGGATGCGGATGCCGGAGGTCTGTTCGCCGTCTTCGTCCGCCGCCTCGACGCCGTATTCGCTCTCTTCGCCCTCGCGCAGGAAGATGAACAGGTCCACTTCCTCCGCCAGGTTGCTCAGGGAGCGATGCTCGGGCTCGGTGAGGAGCTGCTTCTGCGTCAGCCCGTTGGAGCCGTCGAGGGCGGTCCCGAGCAGCAGGCGCAGTGCGTTGTCCAGCTCGTTCTTGCGGTCTTCGACGACCTTCTTCTCATAGTCCACGCGCTCGTCGCGCGAGGCGGCCAACTTGTTGCGCCCGGCGGGATCGAGTTCCGGGTTGGCGTCCAATTCCTCCCGGTACTGCTCCTCGATCATCGCCAGTTGTTCCTGGTACTGGTCGTCGAGGCCGTGCTTGCGCTCCTCGACGGCGGCGCGCACGCGCTCGGCGTTGTTCGCCAGCAGGGTGGTGTCGATCCGCGTGATGATGTACGACGCGAAGTAGAGCACCTTCTCCAGCGGGCGCGGGGAGAGGTCGAGCAACAGTGACATCGGACTCGGGACGTTCTTCAGGTACCAGATATGCGCCACCGGCGCCGCCAGCTCGATGTGGCCCATGCGCTCGCGGCGCACCTTGGCGCGCGTCACTTCCACCCCGCAGCGATCACAGGTGATGCCGCGGAATTTGATCTTGCGATATTTCCCGCAATGGCACTCCCAGTCGCGGGTGGGACCGAAGATCTTCTCGCAGAACAGGCCGTCGGGTTCCGGCTTGAACGTGCGGTAGTTAATCGTCTCCGGTTTTTTCACCTCGCCGCGTGACCAGCGACGAATCTCGTCGGGAGAGGCCAGACCGATTCGAATTTGATCGAAATTGGTGGTGTCGACCACTATGCACCTCACTTTATCGTCAATCCGCGTGCGTGCGGAGGGTCCGGGCGGCGCGCCCCCGGTGGGGGGGCGCGCCCGGCGTCTTATTCGCGGTAGCGTCCGCCACCGCCGCCCCCACCGCGGATCGTCTCGTCGTCTTCGATTTCGAGGTCGATGCGCTCCGCTTCCGCGTTCTCCACCTGAATCTGCAGCCCGAGGGATTGCAGCTCTTTGATCAGGATTTTGAACGACTCGGGAATGCCCGGTTCGTTGATATTGGCGCCCTTCACGATCGACTCGTAGGTCTTCACGCGACCCATCACGTCGTCGGACTTGATCGTCAGGATCTCCTGCAGCGTGTGCGCGGCGCCGTACGCCTCCAACGCCCATACCTCCATTTCGCCGAAGCGCTGGCCGCCGAACTGCGCCTTGCCGCCCAACGGCTGTTGGGTGACCAGGGAGTACGGGCCCGTGGAGCGCGCGTGGATTTTGTCGTCTACCAGGTGGACGAGTTTCATCATGTACGTGTAGCCGACCGTGACCGGCTGGTCGAACATGTCGCCGGAGCGGCCGTCGTACAGGCGGCACTTGCCGGTGCGGGGGTTGAACCCCACCCGGTCGTCCACGCGGTCGCGCAGTTCGTTGACCAGCCACGCGAGCTGTTGCGCCTCGTCGGCGGCCGCCCACGCGTCCAGGTCCACGTCGCGTATGGTAACGAGGGAGAAGGGCGCGTCGTCGCCCATCTGTGCGTGCACCAGTACGGCTGCCTCCGCCAATTGCTTCTCGTAGAAGGCTTCCGCATCGTCGGCGTGCTTGGTGATCCAGGCCATCTCATGGGTGAGGATATCGCGGATAAGCCGATCGGCGCTCACTTCCGGCGCGAATTGCGGCACCGTGAAGCCCAGGTCTTCGCTCAGATAGTTGAAGAGCACCCGACGGCGCATGCGCTGCATCGACAGCGACAGGTAGGTGAGGATTTCCGCTTCCGGCGCCCCTTCGAAGATCGGGTTCTGGAAGTTGACGCCCAGTTCCGCGGCGACGACGCCCAAGTGGGTCTCCATGATCTGCCCGATGTTCATGCGCGAGGGCACGCCCAGCGGGTTGAGGATGATGTCCACCGGGGTCCCGTCCGGCAAGTGCGGCATGTCTTCGTTGGGCAGAATCTTCGACACCACGCCTTTGTTGCCGTGGCGGCCCGCCATCTTGTCGCCTTCCATCACCTTGCGGCGCTGCGCCACGAAGACGCGCACCAGTTGGTTGACGCCGGGGGAGAGTTCGTCGCCGGGCACGCGGTGCACTTCGCCGCCGCAGCGGTCGCAGTAGTTGCGCGTCTCCGCCTTGCCGAGTTGGTACTCCGCGCCGCAGCGGTCGCACATCGACTTGACGCGCGAGAAGCGCTTCACGTCGACGACCTTGCCCTTTTCACCGTGCGGGACGCGCAGCGAAGTGTCGCGCATCTCCGCGGCCTTTTCGCCGAAGATCGCGCGCACCAGTTTCTCTTCCGAGGTCAGCTCTTCCTGGCCCTTGGGGGCCACTTTGCCGACCAGGATGTCCTCCGCGCGCACCTCGGCGCCGATGCGGATCACGCCGTCCTCGTCCAGGTCCTTCAGCGCTTCTTCACCGACGTTGGGGATGTCGCGGGTGATCTCCTCCGGCCCGACCTTCGTCTCGCGCGCCTCGATCTCATACTTCTCGATGTGCACCGAGGTGAAGACATCCTGGCGGGAGAGGCGATCGCTCAGGATGATCGCGTCCTCGTAGTTGAACCCTTCCCAGGGCATGAACGCCACCAGGACGTTGCGGCCCAGCGCCAGATTCCCCATGCTGCAGCACGGTCCGTCGGACAACGGGTCGCCTTTGCGCACGAACTGGCCCGGCTGCACCATCGGCTTCTGGTTGATGCTCGTCGCCTGGTTGGAGCGCAGGAAGGTGAGCAGCCGGTAGCTGTCCACCTGGCCGTCGATACGGGTCACTTCGATGCGCGAGGCATCGACGTGGCTCACCTTGCCGGCGGCGCGCGCCGTGGATACCGCGCCGGAGTCCACCGCCGCGCGGCCTTCCAGGCCGGTCATCACGAAGGCGGCCTCGGTGCGCACCAGCGGCACCGACTGGCGCTGCATGTTGGAGCCCATGAGGGCGCGGTTGGCGTCGTCATTCTCCAGGAACGGGATGAGACACGTCGCCACGGACACCGTCTGCTTCGGCGACATATCCATGTAGTTCACTTCGTCGGGCTTAATGCGCGGGTACGAAGAGCGGAAGCGGCAGATGACGCGCCCGTCCTTGTCCGGGAGGATATGCCCGTCGTCGGTGAGCAGCGTGGTGGCGGGCACGATGTGGTGCCCTTCCTCCTCGTCCGCGGTTAGGAAGGCGACGTCCTGCGTCGTCTGCCCGTTCTCGATGCGCCGATACGGCGTCTCCAGGAAGCCGTAGTCGTTCAGGCGGCCGTACACGGCCATCGAGCCGATGAGGCCGATGTTCGGGCCTTCCGGCGTCTCGATGGGACAGATGCGCCCGTAGTGGGAATGGTGCACGTCGCGCACTTCCAGCTTGGCGCTCTGACGGCTCAAACCGCCCGGCCCGAGCGCGGAGAGACGGCGTTTGTGCGTCAACTCGGCGAGCGGGTTCGTCTGGTCCATGAACTGCGACAACTGCGAGGAGCCGAAGAAGGACTTGATCGCCGCGCTGATCGGCTTGGTGCTGATCACCGCCTGCGGGGTCACGCTCTCCGGGTCTAGGCTCGTCATGCGCTCGCGAATGATGCGCTCCATGCGTAGGAAGCCGAGGCGGAACTGGTTCTGCAACAGCTCGCCCACGCTGCGCACGCGCTTGTTCATCAGGTGGTCGATTTCGTCCACGTTGGTGGTGGGATCGTCTTCGTCCAGCCGAATGAGGTAGCGCATGATCGCGATGAGGTCGGCCTTCGTCAGCGTGGTCGTCGACACCGGAATCTGCAGCCCGAGCTTTTTGTCCAGCATGAAGCGGCCCACGCGCGCCAGATCGTAGCGGCGCGGGTCGGCGAAGATGCCGGCCAGCCGCTGGCGGGCGAGTTCCGGGGTCACCGGGTCGCCCGGACGGTCGCGCCGGTAGATGTCGATGAGCGCCTGATTCTCGTTGACGGTGGGGTCTTTCTCCAGCGTGGAGTCGATCAGCGAGTTCATCACGGTCACGATGACCCGCGGCAGCGCGAGCACGCCGATGCGCCGCGAAGATTCGCGGTCGATGCGGGCCCCACGCTCCACCAGCACCTCGCCGGAGTTCGGGTCGACGATGTCGACCCACGCGCGCCTGCCCACGAGCACGTCGCTCGCCGGCGCTTCGAGGGTCTCGGGGGTGCCGAAGAGCGCGATGAGGTCGGGAGTTTCCGAGGTGGGCACAAACTCCGGGTCCGCCGGCGAGGCGGCGATGCCGTGCATGGCGCGCAGCAACGTGGTCGCCGGGAAGCGGTGCGCCTGCCCGATCTTCACCGAGATCACGCCGTTGGCGTCGGTGTCGAAGTCGAGCCAGGCGCCTTCACTCGGGATGATCTGCGCGCTGTACAGAATACGCCCGGAATAGTCGATATTATCCTTGAAGTAGACGCCCGGCGACCGCGCGAGCTGGCTGACCACCGCGCGCTCCGCCCCGTTGATGACGAAGGTGCCGGTGTCGGTCATGATGGGCAGGTCGCCCAGGTACACCTCGGACTCCTTCAACTCCCCCGTCGAGGTGTTGAGGAGCTGGACCTGCACCTTCAGCGGCGCCTCATACGTGGCGTCGCGATCCCGGCACTCTTCGATAGGGTACTTGGGCTCTCCCAGCGTGTATTCGCCGAAGCTCAACCGCAGGGTGCCGGTGAAGTCCTCGATAGGAGAGAAGTTGTCGAACAGCTCACGCAACCCAGCACGGACGAACCAGTGATAGGAATTGAGCTGAATCTCAATGAGGTTGGGAATCTGCTCGGGACGGTGCTGCTGCGTGCGTCCCTTGACGCGGATGACTGGTCTCATTGATACCTCCGCAATGATCTGGCGAAAACCGAGGCTGTGAAGCGAGTGGGCCGTAGACGCGCGAAAGTGAAGCAAAGTCCCCATGCGGTTTCACACATGCGGGCCGACTTGCTTCACTTACGGACACATTTATCTATTAGCGCGCACGGACGCCGTCAATTGGCCTCCCGGGGATACCTCACAGCGCGAATACCTTCGCACGAAGGATAATAATACCAGCATCGAAATACCCTGTCAAGGATATTTTCACTATTTTTTTATGGGCAAAAGGAGTTCCCTGCACCGTGGCGAATAAAACTCACCGCCACGTCCCGAGAGGAAGTTGGGCAAGCCTCGCGAGCGCCTTGCAGGGACTGCCCCCGCTGCGGTTTATTTGCGCAAACCTGCCCCGCCGACGTTCTCACACGTACTGATAATCCCACACCGCGCCCCCGCGCGCGGCGGCGTGGATCTCCTCCCACAGAGTATCCTGGTAGGCACGCGAGGTATGGACACGGAGCAGCGAGACGTCCTTCACCGCGGTGGCGGGCTGGCGCGTTTTGCGCGTGGCGGCGTGGGCGTCGGCCAGGGCGTGGTACACCGCGGCCAGCGGCTTGGGCCGCGCGTCATGGGTGAAGATGCCGCCGTGGTTGGAGGTATCCACCGCGGCGGGCATGTCGCACAGCGGCCAGTTGACGAAGCCGTTGACGTGGGGCAGCAGAGTGGAGATGAGCGTGCGCGTATACGCCGCGTGCTCCTCTTCGCTGCGGTAGGGCAGCGGGCCGATGAAGCGCGACTCGCCGCCGCCGTACCAGCCGAACTCCTGCATAACCACCGGTTTGTGGTAGTAATCCAGCCGCGCCATGCCCACCACGGCGTCGAGCCAGAAGGCCAGCGACTCCCCGCCGTTCAGCGGATCGCCGTGGCCGGTGGGCAGCGCCTGCGGGGCCGGGTACGGGTGGATGGTGACGAAGTCGTACAGTTCGTGATGCGCGCGATTGTGGAAGCCGTTGGCGAGCCACAGGTCCATGTCGGGGAAGAGCCACCCGTTGTTGCCCGAGCAGACCATGGTGCGCGGCGCCGCGGCGCGGATGGCGTCCACCTGGCGCGCCGACCAGCGGAAGCCCTTGGCGTTCAGGTAGTGCTTGAAATCGTGCACTACCGGATTGCCGAGGTCGTCGTGGAAGCGAATGTAGGCGGGCACGTCGGCGAAGTCCGCGAACCCGCCCCAGGTGCCGTAGTGCGCGTTCATCATGGCGACCGTGCCGTAGCGCGCCTGCAGAAAGGCGGGCCAGCCGGCGGTGATGTGCCGGGCGGCGTTGGACACCTCGCCGCTGCCCACCAGGTCGTGCTGTTTGAGGTCATACAGCGTCTCGTTGCGGATGTCCCACGCGAAGATGGCCGGGTGGTCGGTGAAGACGCCGCAGAAGGCCGTCCAGAAGGCGCAACTCGCCTGCAGCGGAGCGCCGTCGTCCACCAACAGTTCGCCGTCGAACCAGTCGTTGGAGCCCAGGTAGCCGCCCACGGGCATCAGCCGCACGCCGTAGCGCTCTGCCAGGTCGATGAAGGTCTCCCAGTTGCGCATCCCGTCGGCCTTCAGCCCGGTAGCGGTATCGTAGACGTGGTTCACCCCGATGGGCTGGCGCAGCGTGTTCAACCCGTGGGCCTGCATCGCCGCGAAGCGCCGCTCCACGTCGTCGGCATCGAAGCGATCGAACAGCGTGCCCACCACCGGGTGCACGTCGTTGAGCACATTCCCCCCGAACGGAGTAAAAAAGCCCCCGCCCTCTTCCTCAAAGTTCCACCCGTCGGTCGCGACGCGGATACGTTGCATGGAAAACCTCCAAAACTTGTCCTACGCTTTGCGGCTGTATCTCGATCACCTTGCCAGTCATGGCTGATTATCATGTTGGGCAGGTATCAACACCAGTCGTAGATGATTGATAATCGTGCGATCTGGGCCTATGGGTTCTTCGGACAAGTCATCACCTGCCCATGACGGAGTCATCAGATGTTCATGTCCACCATGTGTCAATAATACGTTAAGAGTGTCGATCATCGTTCGAACCCCAGCTTCATCACAAATCAATTCGACAGATTCTTCCTTCGAATTGAATTGGAGAGTAATCATCGAAACCTCCCACATCCAATAGATCAAGCCCTGAGCCCAGTCACCTTGTCACCCCTTCACCCCTTCAAATATTCCCGCGTCCCCTGAAACACCGCGGGCATCTCGTCTTTGTGCACGGCGAGCAGGTCGCGGTAGCAGGCGCGGGCGTCGGCGGAATTTTGCTTGATGGGGTACGCGTAGAGCGCCTGATAGAGCGTGCGCGGGTCGTCGGTGGCGATGGCGTCGGCGGTGAGGGTCTGGAAGTCGGCCAGCGCGGCGAGGAGCCCGTGCAGCGGCGCCGGGACGTACAGGTCCGGCGTGGGCGTCGCGCCCTCCGGCGTCAGCGAGAAGGAATATTCCAGCGCGGTGCGCGCGGTGAAGCCGTCCACGGCGCCGTAGTTGGGCCGGCTGGCAACCACCTTCTCCGCGCCCAACCCGCCCAGCGCGCGCAGGATACGCACGGTGACATTCGTGTCTTCACGCCCGAAGTGATCCGTCGCATTCGCCCAGAAGGCAGCGTCGAGGTCGCGGTCGAGGTGTGCCCGGAAATCCACGTCGGCGGCCTGGCGCGCCGCCCGGTGCTTCTCCGCCTGACTGCGCAGTTGGGCGCGCGTCGGGGTGGCGGCCGCCTCCGCTTCCCCGCGCTTGAACATCTCCTCGAAGTACAGGTGCGCCATGCCGTCGCCTTCGGTGGAGAAGATCATCGTGCCGAACTTGCGGTACATGTCGATCAACTTGCGCAGCGCGAAGTGGATGTGGTGCTGCAGCCAGCGGTGGCGCTTGACCACCTGCGGCGGGCGCCAACCCGGCTGGAAGATGAACTTTTCCAGGTAGGGGAAGAGATCCTCGCCGCCCACCGTGCCGCGCAGGATGAAGCTGAGGTGGTTGATGCCCGCCACGTCCACGTCGTAATCGGTGCGCAGGCCCTCCACGCCGGTCAGGCGGGTCAGGTCCCACATGTGGTTGGCGTAGCCGCCGCACACGCCGAGGGCACGGATGCGCGTGTGGTTGTTCACCAGCGCGCTGTAGATGGCCACCGGGTTGGTGAAGATGGTGAACCACGCCTGCGGGCAGTAGCGTTCCATCATCCGCGCGTAGTGCAAAATGGTCGGCCCGCCGTACAGCGCGAGCATGGCACCGGTGGGGGAAAGCTGGTCGCTGCTCATGAAGCCGTAGGAGCGGCTCACCTGGTTGCTGCGCCAGTTGGCCTCGAGGCTGCCGCACGGGAAGCTGATGCTCACCATGTCCGCCCCGCTCAACGCCTCTTCCACCGGCGCGTCCCAGCGCACCCGGCACCCGACGGCGGCGTACTCGGGCGTCTTCATAATCATCCGCCCCATCGCCTCCGCGCGCGCGGAATTCAGGTCGAACAGGCACACCTCGCCCCCTGCCAGCAACGCCGGCGTCGCCAGGGCACTACGCACCATGGGCAAATTCCGAAATGCCCCACCGCCAAGAATGGTCAGCTTCATCGTAGACTCCTTGTTATTTGAGACGGAACCGCAAAGGCGCAAAGAGCGCAAAGATTCGCAAAGCACTTTTTCTCTTTGCGTCCTTGGCGACCTCTTTGCGTCTTTGCGTTTTCTTTCGTCACTTCGCGAAGCGCGGCAGCAGGTCGGCGTGGGCGACCAGCAGGTCGGCGATGGCGGCGTGAGCGGCGGGTCTATCGCCGATCGCCGGGTCGCGCTCGATGGCTTCCGCCAGGATCGCGCGGTCGCCGGTGGCGGCGGCTTCGGCGGCCAGCGTGTGCACCGCGGAGACGCGCGTCCACAGGTCGACCAGCGGCGCGGGCATGGTGAGGGGCACGGGGGTCACCGTGCCGTCCGCCACGATGGCGGGGGTTTCCACCACCGCGTCGTCGGGCAGGCCGGCGATGGCGCCGCGATTGGGCAGGTTCACCATGTCCAGCCGGCGGCGCGTGCCGGTGGTCAGTGCGTGAATCACCTCCGCCGGGCGCTCCCACGCGCGGCCGGCCATGAGGCTCTGCCAGGGGCGCGTGCCCGCGGCGGCTTCGCGCAGCGCCTGGCGGCGGGCGGTGCGCTCGGCGTCGCCGCCGTGATGCGCCGTGTGCTCCCGCGACAGCGCCGGCTCGAAGGGGACGAATTCCCCCATGTGCTCGTCGCCGGTGAGGGCGTAGTACCCCGTCTCGCGCCAGTATTGCATCACGACCGGGGCGTCCGGGGGTGGCGCCACGGCGAGGCGCGCGTCCACCGCGGGGCGCAGGTCTTCCCCCGTCCAGCGATCGGTGGCGCTCAGCAGCCAGGCGAAGTGGTTCAGGCCACCGCTCACCACGTTCAGATCGCGCGGGTCGCGCCCTAGCAGGCCGGCCACGTTTTCATACCCGTGGTCGCTGCCCCACGAGGCGTTGCAGAAGCCCAGCGTGCGGATACCGGTGTGGCGGGTGACGGCGGTGACGAGGCGCGGCAGCGGGTTGCTCACGTTGAGCAGCCACGCGTCGGGGCACAGGCGTTCCATGTCCCGGGCGATGTCGAGCAGCAACGACGCCTGCCGGAGGGTATAGGACAGCCCCCCGACCCCGCCACATTCGCTGGTGATCTCCCGGATGTTATACTTCCGCAGCGCGGCCTTGTCCGTCTCCCAGCGCGCGCGGATCTGCGCGGCCACCGAGGTGGTGACGAAATCCGCCCCGGCCAGCGCCGCCGCGCGGTCACCGGTCGCTTGCACCGTGACGGGGGTGCCCGCCTCCGCCGCCATGCGCCGGGCGATGCGCGCCATCACGTCGGCCATCTCCGCGTCCAGGTCCATCAACACCAGCGTGCCGCCGGGCACGGGAAAGGCGGTGGTCAGGTCGTAGAGCAACCCGAGGGTAAAGACATAACTGCCGGCGCCGATAATCGCCACGCGTGGGGGAGTTGTCATCATCGAAGGACCTTTCACGGGGATTCACCGCAAAGACGCAAAGAACGCGAAGAACACACAAAGAGAGTGTGTTTCGCTTCGCGAAGGAAAGAAGAACTGACCTTCCTCACCTTCTTCAAAGTCTTTGCGCGTTCTTTGCGTTCTTTGCGTCTTTGCGGTTCACTCGTTACCCGTTCATCCGCCAGACGGCGATGGTCAGCGCGGCGGCGTAGGCGACCCAGGCGAGGTAGGGCAGCATAAGCACGGCGGCGGTGCGCGAGATGCGCCAGAAGGCGAAGACGGTGGCGAGGATGAGCAACCCGAGCACCACCACCTCCACCGATGCGGCGAGCAGCCGATGCTCGGTGAAGAAGAGGAGCGACCACAGCAGGTTGAGGGCGAGTTGCAGTGCGTACAGCCCCAGTGCCACTTGCGCGGCGAGGAACCCCTTCACCCGCCACACCAACCATGCCGCCACCGCCATGAGCAGGTAGAGAAGCGTCCACACCGGCCCGAAGGCGCCGGTCGGCGGCGTCCACGTCGGCTTGTGCAGCAGCAGATACCACTCCGGCAGCGGAATCGCGTTGCTCAATCCCTGGCTGACCAGCCAACTGATAATCCGCATCGGCCCATAAAAGGCAAACATGCCCAGCATCCCCACGAAGAGCGTGATAGCCAGGATGACGGACAACCCCAGAATCTGCCGTTGCGCGGTGGAGTGCTTATGGGCGATGATCATCGGGCAGGCGGTCAGCACCGTATAGACGGCGAGGAGGGGCGAGAGCGTCCCCAGCAGCAGGCAGAGCAGATAACTGCGCACCCCCAGCCGCGCGGCATCGAGGGTCAACCCGAGCAGCAGGGGCAACAACCCCACTAACGCCGCAAAGAGCAGATCCGCCACGAACAGGCCAATCACGTCGTGCGCGCTGATATGTATTCCGTTAGCGAACATGTTTCCTACCCTTCGCCGTCCCCCGCGGGAGTCCTGCCGCCAATATCGTTATCCATTGTCGTCACTTGAACAAACGAACGAGGAAAGGAACCGGCCGGTTAGTGTTGAAAGTGAACATATGATACGTGAGTATCCCCTGCTCGAGTTGGAGAAACGACGGCGTCGGCATCGTCGGCAGCAATTAGTCGAGAAGCTGCACTTGCGGCAGTTGTTCGAAAAGTTGAGCCCGCCGCCGCGCGTGGCGGCGCGGATGTCATTTCTCCTCACGCTACTCGTCATTCTCATCTGTGTGAGCTATTTCGTGCACGACCCCGGACTGCACTTCCTCGATGATATACTCCTCTATTCTCCACCAGACTATTCTTCCTGGTTTGCTACCGTGTTTGCCGTGATGCATGTGGCGATCTTCATCCTCATTCCCGTTGTCACCGCCGGTTCCATCGCCAACGAGCGCGAGCGGGACAGCCTGGAGACGTTGCTGCTAACCCCGCTTTCAACCCTGCAAATACTACTGGAGAAAGGACTAGCCAGCCTGCGTTCGGTGTATCTGTTAGGGGTTCCCGTTGTGCTGGTGGTACTCTTCTCCTGTACGGTGCCGGATATGGACACCACTAGAATCGTCTTAATCGGTATCTCCTACCCGTGCGCCGTGCTGCTTGATCTCTGCATCAGTCTGTGCGCATCGGCCTACGCAAAAATCACTCGCACAGCTTTGATCCTGGCCTATGTGGCCATCATCCTGATGAATGCGTTATGGTATGGTGGGCCTTTAGGGTTCATCTACATATCCAAGTTTGGCAGCGTTGTCCTCACAGTCATTATACACATACTATTCAGCGCCCTCGCGCTCATGTTAGCGTATCAACGGATGAACTACCTGCGTAACCGGTCGGGGATAAAAGGAGACCGCGTGCTAATCGCGGAAAGGTAATCCCGATGCCCACGGAATACCCCCTGCTCACCCTGGAAGGGCGACGGCGGCACCACCGTTACAAACGCGTGTCGTGGCGGACGACGGTGTGGCTGTGGGGTGGTGCGGGGTTGGTGCTGGCCTTTGCCGTAATCTTCCTGCAGGACTCATCGTCGGGGTCCGAGGAGCATTTCGGACAACTCATGCTCATCCTCTTCAACCTCTTCGGGCAGTTGCTGGCACTCGTCTGGGCGCCAACCGCCGCGGCCGCGACGGTGGCGCGGGAGCGGGAGACGGGGACGCTCGACCTGCTCCTGCTCACGCCGCTCCCCACCACGAAGATCATCGGGGAGAAGTGGGTGCTCGCGCTGCAGGCGATGCTGCCGATGACGGCCTTCCTCATCCCGTTCTACGTCTTCGCCCTGCTCCTCATGCCCGCGGACGGCCAGGTCGGCCTCATCCCGGCGGCCGTGGACCTGGCGGCGACCGTGGTCTTTTACCTCTGCGTGGGCCTGTTCGCCTCCACCATCACGAAAACGACACAGAGCGCGCGATTTATCGGCCTGGGCCTCGCGGTGGCAACCACGGCCCTGGTGCTGTACATTACGATCACCTGCTACCTGCTGCACCCCGCCTATCTCCAATCCGAACCGCGCCACCCCTTCCTCGATATCAGCGCCGTCAAAACGGTCGTCTACCTGGGGCTGAGCGCCCTCTGCTACTTCGCCGCCGTGGGACGGCTGGCACGGGCGCGGAATCATGCATAATCCGGGTATATCTGAGAGGAGTTTCCCCCCACCGTCGCGAATAAGAGATGCGTACCATGCCTGACACCGAGCCACTATTGCTGACCACGCCGTTGACGGAAGCGAAGGCGCGCGCCTTGCGCGCGGGCGACCGCGTGCGGCTGAACGGTATCATCTTCACCGGGCGCGACGCCGCGCACCGGCGGCTGACGGCGCTCCTTGACGCCGGGGAACCGCTGCCCGTCGATTTGCACGACGCGATCCTCTACTACGTCGGCCCCACCCCCGCGCCGCCGGGCTTCCCCATCGGCGCCGCCGGGCCCACCACCGCGGGCCGCATGGACGCCTACGCGCCGCGGTTGATCCGCGAGTGCGGCCTGCGCGGGATGATCGGCAAGGGGGCGCGCCGCCCGGAGGTGGTGCAGGCGTGCATCGACTACGGCGCGGTCTACTTCGGCGCCATCGGCGGGCTGGCGGCGCTACTCGGGCAGTGCATCACTGCCGCGGAGGTGGTCGCCTACCCCGACCTGGGGCCGGAGGCGATCTACCGCTTTACCGTGCGCGACTTTCCGCTGGTGGTGGTGAACGACACCCTGGGGGGTGACGCCTATCGCGACGGGCGCCGGCGCTATGCCGCTCCCCCGCCGCCTTGAGACTTCCCCGTCGAGCGTGTATAATAGCAGCGTGCCATATCGGCACCTGTAGTCGAACTCCGGATGGGAGCTTTAGCATGGGTGTATTGCAACGCGTAGGCGTGTGTGCCGTCCTGGTGGCGGGCTGGGCGCTGTCGGCGTCGGCGGTCGTGTGGAGCGGCGGGCGCGGCGAAGGCAACCGCGGCAGCTTCCCCGACGTCACCTTCCCCAATACCCCGGCCGTCGTCTGGAAGGCCTACCTCGGCAAAACCTTCATCGGCGTCACCCCCTCCAATGTCCTCGTCACCCCCACCCGGCTCGTCGTCGCCTACGGGCACTACCTGTTGGGGCTGCACCCGGAGACGGGCGAGGTGTCGTGGGCCAAGGAGATGACGGAGAACCCGCTGGGCGATATCCTGCTGCTGGACAACCAGGTGATCGTCTGCACCTCCAACGGTAATATCACCGCGCGCGACCCGAAGGACGGCGAGATCCTCTGGTCGCGTATGCTGGGCGCCGGCATCCGCAACGTCCCGGTGGTCACCAGCACCCTGCTCTTTTTCACCACGAAGGTCAACGCCATCGTGGTGCTCGAGCGCATCAGCGGCAAAATCGTCGGCTCCACCGATACCGGGCAGAAGATCGAAGCGGGCCCGGGGCTGATCGGCGAATCGCTGGTGCTCTGCTACACGGACGGCGAAGTTATGCGTGAAGAGGAAGGCGTCAGCCGCTGGAGCTACACCCTGCCCAACGCGGTGGTCTCCCTCACGCCCGTGACGGACGGCAAAAGCCTCGCCATCGTGACGGCGACGAATGCCTTTTACGCGCTGAACGTCTACGACCGCACCAATCCGGTGCGGTGGGCCTATCTCGCGCCGGAACGCCTGCCCGAGACCTGCGTGCTGGACAGCAAACACGTCTACTTTGCCAGCCGCGCCGACGGCGGTCGCATCGTCGCGCTGGACCTGGACACCGGCCGGTCGCTGTGGAAAGTCGCGCGCACCGCCACGGAGGCGGGCAAAGGCCCCGGGAAGGAATTGCCCGGCACCCCGCTGCCCGCGTTGCCCATCGGGTCGCCCATCGTCTTCGGGTCGCAACTGCTGGTCCGCATGGATAACGGTTTAATGGCGCTGCTGAACAAGGAAACCGGCAAGGTCGAGTGGATGTATCGCTTGCTGGCGCTGAAAAAGGGTGAGGAGAAGGCGAAAGACGCGGATGCGGATACGGATGCGCCGGATTCGCTGCAGATCGGCGTGCCGGGCCTGGATGGCAACAAAGTGTACTTCGGGGGCAGCGACGGCATCGTCTACGCCCTCTCCACCAATGCGCCGGACGTGGACCCGCCGACCTTCCATGACGTGCAGCCGGCGGTCACCGACAAAGGCTTCGTCGACGACGCGAAGTTGACCTACATCGGCGCGGTGATCGAAGACGAAGGCGTGGGCCTGCTGCCCGCCCAGGTGACGATGCGCCTGGACCGCACGAACTTCTCCAGCAACGTGCAGTATGACGCGAAAACGGGCTACTACTACGTGGGCCTCGATCCGCAGACGCCGCTGGACCCCGGCATGCACCGTCTGACGATCACCGCGAAGGACTACCGCGGTAACGAAGGCAAGCTGGCGGTGAACTTCATCGTGAGCAAGGCGGACACCGCCGAGCGCGTGCCGGTCTCCATCGCCGGCGAATTCCTGCCCAAGCACCTGCGCGTGAAGCCGGGCACGATCGTGAGCTGGACGAACAACTCCGGCGGCGTGCGCACCATTGTCGCCGATCAAGCCGACAACGGCAAACCGCTCTTCACCTCCGATGCCCAGTACCCCGACGGCATCGCCAACGGCGAAACGTGGGTGTGGATCGTGCCCGACGACATGGAGTACGACACGAAGCTCTTCTACCACGACCGCCTCAACGGCACGGCGGGCGACAACACCGCCCTGGGAACCGGCCTGGTGGGCGTGATCGAGATCGGCGATCCGATCAAGGAGAAACCGAAAGACACCACCGGCGCGCCCGGCGCCCCCGCCCTGCCCGGCCCGGCCACCCCGCCCGGCGGCGCCATGCCCATGCCCATGCCGGCGAAGTGACGGAGACGAAGTTCGCGGAGAATTTTGACAGCAATAACGGGGACAGCGCCGCTCGAAGGTGCTGTCCCCCTTTTTACACCTACCTGTTCCCTGTTCCCTCCCCAGGGGTTGCTCTTCGCGCGGGAACCGGGTAAGATTCCTGCCAACGAGGAGAGCAATCATGGCGTCACGCCCGTATACCCAGTTCGCGCGCTCGCAGGCGATCTTTGCCGCGGCGCAGGAGGTGATCCCGGGCGGGGTAAACAGCCCCGTGCGCGCATATAAATCGGTCGGCGGCGATCCAGTGGTCATCGCGCGCGGCGCGGGCAGCCGGGTGTGGGACGTGGACGGCAACGAATACCTCGACTACGTCGGCTCCTGGGGGCCGCTCATCCTGGGGCACGCGCCGGCAGAGGTGATCGAGGCGGTCTGCGCGGCGGCGCGGCTGGGCACCAGCTTCGGCGCCCTCACCGAGCGCGAAGTCTCCTTCGCCCGCCTGCTCTGCGACACCGTGCCCTGCCTGGAAATGGTGCGGCTGGTGAGTTCCGGCACCGAGGCGGTGATGAGCGCCATCCGCCTGGCGCGCGCCGCCACCGGGCGCGACCTGGTTATCAAGTTTGCCGGCGGCTACCACGGACACAGCGACGGCCTGCTCGCCAACGCCGGCTCCGGCATCGCCACGCAGGGGATTCCCGGCACGCCGGGGGTGCCGGAGGATTTCGCCGCCCTCACCCTCACCATCCCCTTCAACAACCTCGACGCGTTGCGCGCGGTGCTGGTGGCACGCGGGGGCGAGGTGGCCTGCCTCATCGGCGAGCCGGTGCCCGCCAATATGGGCGTGGTGCTGCCGGCGCCGGGGTATTGGGAGGAAGTACAGCGCCTGCTGCGCCACGCGGGCGCGCTGCTCATCTTTGACGAGGTGATCACCGGCTTCCGGCTGGGCCTCACCGGCGGGCAAGAGTGGACGGGGGTGATCCCCGACCTGTGCACGCTGGGCAAAATCATCGGCGGCGGTCTGCCGGTGGGCGCCTACGGTGGGCGCGCCGACCTGATGCGCCGCATGGCGCCGGAAGGGCCGGTGTATCAGGCGGGCACGCTGAGCGGCAACCCGCTGGCGGTAGCGGGCGGCGAAACCGCCCTGCACCTGCTGGCCGAAACGAACCCCTACCCCGCGCTGGAGGCGAGCGCCGCACGGCTGGCCGACGGGCTGGCGGCAGGCGCGCGCGACGCCGGGGTGCCGGTGACGATCACCCGCGCGGGCTCCATGCTCACCGTCTTCTTCACCGACGGCCCGGTGACCGACTACGCCTCCGCCGCGCGCGCGGACACCCGGCGCTACGCCGCCTTCTTCCGCACCTGCCTGGTAAACGGCGTGCTGCTGGCGCCCAGCCAGTTTGAAGCCACCTTCGTCTCCACCGCGCACAGCGACGCGGACATCGACGCGACGATCACGCGGGCGCGCGAGGCCTTCGCCGCCGCCGCCGCGGTGTAGGGAGACCAAACGCGCCGCCCGCCGGGAACCCCCGGCGGGCGGCGTTGTTATTTGGTAAGTATGACCTACCCCTTCCCTCAAGGGAAGGGGGACCGAGGGGGTTAGGTCCGGCGAATGACGAAGGTATCAGCCATCTGGTCGTGGATGCCTTGCTTGTATTCGTTCGTCCCGATGACAATGCAGTTGGCGACGTAGTAAATGAACGCGAGCAACCCCACGATGCCCAGCAACATCGTGATGCCCAGGATCTTCATGATAAACATCGCCACCGCGACCAGCCCGGACTTGATCAGGTACCGCCCGAAGATCATCCCGAAGGTCGGCAGGTTGCCGCTGTTGTCCGACAGCCGCGCCCCGATGGCCAGCATGCCGACGGTGGCGCCGAGAGGCGTCGCCTGCATACATATTTCGTAGATCGCGGAGACCACCGTCGGCATAAAGAACAGCACCTGCGTGCCGATCTGGGTAGGATCGAATCCGCCGGACGGGCTGAACATATTCATAACCATGCCCGCGCCGTTGAGGATCGACAGCGGTGTCAGGATGACGCCCAGCACCAGGCCATCGATGAGCAGCGCCAGGAAGCGCATCCAGAACCCCACGTAGACCAGTTCGCGCCGCTGTTGGGTGGGCGCGGACACCCGCGGCGTCGGTGCACCCGACGGCGGGGGCGCCATGGGTGCCGGACGAGGCGCCGGACGAGGTGCCGGCGCACCGGCACGGGCACCGGCGGTCGCGGGGATGGCGGCTTGCGGCTCGGCGCCGCGTTTCAGCACCGCGCCGCACATCCCGCACATCGTCGCGGTATCGCCGTTGCTTTCGCCGCAGGATGGACAGGTGAGGGCCATGGCAGCATCCTTTCACGGGGGAACAACCCCTCCTGGGAGTACGCTGCCGACACTATAGCGTTCACCCGATGGCATGTCAAGCGGTGCAACCGCACGCGGCGGGACGTGGTTGCGCGGGAGAATGGGGAATGGGCGAAGGACGGTGACCGTAGCATCCAGCGGGCGGCGTGTGCGTCAGCTAGCCCGGATGATTCACGATGTGAAGGATTGCCGGGCTAGCTGAGGCATTATTCGAAATGTGATGAATAATGCAGGCTAGGCAATGCTTGATCCCTCGACTTGCCCGCGATACAGATATGTCGCCACCAGCAAGCCGATCCCGGCGACCAGGAGCAGCGGGAGCGCGGGGCCGAGGTGTAGATGCGGGGGATCGATAACGGTTACGTTGCCGACCGTCACTTTCCCTTCGTTCATAGAGAAGGTGGACTTTCGCACTTTCCGATCTGACTTCCTGCTGACCGGGGGCTTGTGTCCCGCTCCGGCGTTCACGCAGCGCGGGCCGCGTGGTCGATGAGCAGATCCACGTCGGTCGGATTAATGGCACGAGCGGGGTCCGCG
>CAIYQO010000141.1 GCA_903928345.1 uncultured bacterium
CCGGTAGCCCGACGATTTATCGTCGGGTCGGAAAACAGACTAGCCGTAATAGTAGTATGGCCCTTCACCCTCGTCACCCCCTCACCCTCTCACCCCGTCACCTTGCCACCCCCTCACGCCGCCGGGTATACTGTCGGCGTGAAACTTGATGAGGCGTTACAACCGATTGCGGAGAAGTTGGCGGCGAGGGGGCGGTTGTCCTGGGCGGACGGCGTGACCCTGTTTCGCACGCCGCACCTGGCGCAGGTGGGGGCGTTGGCGGAGGCGGAGCGGCGGCGGCGGCATGGGGCGACGGTGACGTACATCGTGAACCGCCACCTCAACCCGACGAATATCTGCGCGCTGCGCTGCCCGCTGTGCGCCTTTTCGCGCGACACGGGCGAGGAGGGAGCATATTGCCTCTCCGTGGACGAGGTGCTCGCCGCCGCGGAAGCCTACCGCGACCATAACCCGGCGGAGTTCCACATCGTCGGCGGGCTGCACCCGGACTTACCCTTCGCCTACGCGCTGGAATTGCTCACCCGCCTGCACGCCGCCTTCCCCGCCACGGCGCTGAAGGCCTACACCGCGGTGGAGATCGACCACTGGGCGCGCCAGGCGGGGTTGACCATCGACGACACGCTGCGCGCGCTGCGGGCCGCCGGGCTGCACGGACTGACCGGCGGCGGGGCGGAGATCTTCGCCCCGCGCGTGCGTGCCATCATCGCGCCGAAGAAGCTCCAAGCCGAGCGCTGGCTGAGCATCCACGGCGCCGCCCACGCGCTGGGGCTGCCCACCACCGCCACGATGCTCTACGGCCACGTGGAAACGGTCGAGGAGCGGGTGGACCATCTGCTGCGCCTGCGCGCGCAACAGGACGCCTCGGGCGGCTTCCTCGCCTTCGTACCGCTGGCGTATCACCCCGCACACACGGCGCTGGGCGGACAGGCAACCTCGGGGGTGGACGACCTGCGCACCATCGCCGTGACGCGGCTGTTACTGGACAACATTCCACACATCAAGGCGTACTGGGTGATGCTTGGTGTACAAATGGCGCAGGTAGCCCTCGCGTTCGGGGCAAATGACCTCGATGGCACCGTAATGGAGGAGCGCATCTGCCACATGGCGGGTGGCGGGTCGCCGCAGGCGCTCTCCGAAGCGGCGTTGTGTGCCATGATTCGCGAGGGAGGGGGAGAACCGGCGCGTCGGGACAGCCGTCATCGGGTGTCTGGCGCCGGATGAACGTATGCCCCGAGTGAAGGTCATGACGGTGAATCTGTGGGGCTACCGGGGGGATTGGTCCGCCCGCCGCGACCGCCTGATCGGCGCCATGCAGAGCGAAGAGGTGGACGTCGTGCTGCTGCAGGACGTCGCCGAACGCGGCTGGCGCCCGAACCAGGCGGGCGAGATCGCCTACCTCACCGGCTACGCCATGGCCTACGTGCCCGCGCAGCGCTACTTCCCGCTCCCCAGCATCTCCACCGGCCTCGGCGTCCTCTCGCGCTTCCCCATCAGCAACCAGTTGGAGACGGAGATCTCCCCGGGGTCAGGCCTCTTTACCGCCGGCGCCGAGGAGCGCCGCGTGGCGCAGCGGGTGGAACTGAGCCTGGACGGGATGTCCGTGCTCATCTACAACACGCACTTTCCCACCCACCCGGAGGTGCGGACGGACGCGGCGCAGCGCCTCTGGCGGCAGGTGATGCAGGAGGAGGCGGTGCTGATCGTGGTGGGCGGCAACTTCAACGCGCCCCCCGAGGAGCCGTGCATCGCCTTTTTGCAAGGCCGCACGCCGCTGGACGCCCAGCGTGCCGAGTTAACGGACAGTTGGACGGTTGCGGGCGTCGGCCCCGCGGCGACCTACCCCGTAGAGACCCCTGCACAACGCCTCGACTACATCTTCTACCAGGCGGAACCCACGGTCATCGTGCAGGAGGTCAAAACCATCGGCGGGCACCCAGCGGCCTTTTCCGACCACCTCGCCGTGGTGGCCACCTTCACCATCTCCCCCTCCCGCGAGCCGACCGCGCCGTTTGAGGAAGAGCCGACAGGGGCGCTGGAGCCGACGGGCGGGGGGCGGTTCGGGCTGTAAATGAAAAATCCGGGTGCTTACGCCGTGTCCGGCCGCACGAGAAACGCGTCTTTCAGCGGTTTGGTGGTGTCGATGTAGAGCAGGTGCTCGAGCATCTCGCCGACGGAGATGCTGAGGACGTAGGGGGTGGAGCGCTCGGGGAGGATGAGGTCGAGGGCGATGTGGTGCGTGGCGTCCGGGGTCGGGACGGCGATGGTGGTGTCGTCGCGGAAGACCTGAATCGGCTTGTCGGCGGGCTCACGCGCGGAGACGGTAAGGCGCAGGCCGCGGAAGGCGGTGATGTCCAGGCTAACCCCGTTCACCACCCCGTGCTGCAGCTCGCGCGGCGTACCGAGCATGTCGCCGGCCTTGGCCGCGTCGGTATCCACGTGCACGACCCACACCCCGTGCGACCCCACCGCCACGGTGATGTCATGGGCGCCGTCGGCGCGCGGCAGCGCCACCAGCGCGGTGAAGGTGCCGTTCTTCGGCAGCACCTTCTCCCAGTGCTGCTTATCCACCCAGGTGTTGATCGTCCCGGCGCGCAGCGTGCCGGTGATGGTGACGGCGACCAGCTCCCCTTCCACATGCTCCAGCGACGCTGATTCGATGACCGACAGGGGCGAGGCGAAAAGCTGCACGCCGTAGAGGAACGGCCCCACGCGCACCACCCCCACCCCGCTGAGCGTCCAATCCGGTTTCAGCAGGTTTTCGCGGTGGTGCGGACTGTGCATCCACAGCTCCATGAAGCGCACGGCGATGGCCTCATTGGTGGTCAGCGCGTCGTCGTGCACCTGCACGATATTCTCCCCCACCGCCATGCCGTAGTAGCCGGCGCGGTAGGCACGCTGCCAGGGTTGTTTCCACGCCTCCACGGGGGACTCGTGCGCGAAGTAGTCCTTCGCCCCCATCTCCGCCGCGTGCTGCCGCGCCGCGGTGCGCAACGCGGCGTCCAGGGTCAGCGCCCCCAGCGTCTGCCCGGCGCGCTCCTTATTGGCCAGCGCCAGCACACGCGTCTCGATGGCCGTCTCGCCGGCGAAATCCTTCTCCGCCCAGCGCGGCGCCAACTTCACCGCCTCCGCATGGAGCAGGGTGGCGAGGAGCAGGAGCGATATCAGCAACAGGTTGCGCATGGGAAAAGTATACCCTTTTCGGCGAAGCGTTGCCACGGAGCCGCATCATTTCCAGAACCGACAATATGGGAACGAATTCACCGCAGAGGCGCAAAGGTCACAAAGGAGAAGCGATTGGACTGGGTGGATGATCGTGATCCTGAATAGGTGTGCTATTGGTCACTGTTTGGAAAGGGGCCAAGAACATACCTGATCGGTGGCTGCCCTTCCACCTCGGCCCAATCTCTCCGCTAATCCCCCGTGATATATTCCACAAATTTGCGTCCAGACCAGTAATACAGCACCGACGCTTTCCCGTCGGCCTCCACGGTGAAGGCGTCGTGCGCCAGCCGCACCGGTTTGGGCTCCCAGTCGGAGCGATACAGGCCGGGCGGATTGTAGGTGAGGCAGGTGAAGTGGTCAGTGCCTTCGTCACTGCCGTCTCCCATCGGAACAACGCGGTAGCTGTTGGGGGTGGAAAGGAGCACGAAGATGCACAGGCCTGCGCCGGTATGCCCCTCGATCACCGCGTCTGGACGTCCGTCGCCGTTGTAGTCGCCGGTGACGCCGGTGAGGGTCTGGTGGTCGGTGATGGGGTAGGAGCGCTGCATGTCGTGGGAAAAATGCGTGGCGGCGCAGGGGGTGAAGTCGGGGTGCGCGCGATATAGCGCGACGCGCATGGCATCGGGCAGCAGCATCCGTGGCAGGCCATCCACCCTCGCGGGCACCGGGCGGGTGGCGGCGCGCGGCAAGCGGGCGAGGCCGCGGTTGCCGCCGACCCACACGTCGTCACCCACGCGCGCCAGGGTAGACCAGCGTGCGTTCGAGAAGTCGTCGAGGGTGCTGAGCCGTCCGGTGAGACGGTCGTATTGCGCTACGCGTCCCACGTGTTCATCGTATCCGCTATAGGCCAGGTAGATGGTGTTCCCGACGGGGAGGATCGCCGTGAGCATCAGCTTCGGCGCGGGCGGCGCCGTCACGACGGCAAAGCGCTTCGTCCGCGGGAAGTACGCGCGCAGCACGCCGGTGGTGTCGCCGAAGAGCACGTGGTCGCGGTCGGCCCACAGCGCGGAGACGTCGGTGTCTTTCTGGGGGAGCACCACCCCGTTGAGGGAAGCGCGCTGCGTCACCATGCCGGCGCGCGAGATGCGAATCAAATCCCAGTTCAACAGCGCCCACACGCCGTCCGGGGCGGCGTAGAGGGTGTGGTTGAGCCCCGGTAGGCCGGCCCAGAGCCGCCACGCGCCGCCTTCCAACCGCACCAGCCCAGCCTCGGTCTGCACGATGATGTGCGTGCCGTCGCTAACGATATGGGTAGCGCGCGTGTCGCCGCGGTCGAAGCCGGGGCGGTCGAAATCCCACCGGTAGACCTGCCGCCGCCCGGTGCGCGGGTCGAGGGCGGTGATGCCCTCGCCCATCCAGGTGGCGCAGTAGATGCGGCTGTCGGGGCCGACGGTCAGATCGTAGGTGTAGCGCTCGGGATTCCGCGCCGACACCCGCCGCCACGCGCCGTGGGCGTAGCGCCAGATGCCGTCGTTATACACGGCCGCCCAGATGCCCGACGCGGTGGGCAGCAGGCAGGTGACATCCTTCTTCGCCGGCAACGGCACCAGCAGCGGCGCCGCCCACGCCGGGGTGAGCAGGCCGGCGAGGAGCACGAGCAACAGCGCACGCATCATGACACACCTCCTGTGTATACCCTACGTTCCGCCGGTGACGAAGCCATGACAACGGCATGACGCGGCGATGAAATTACCGTCCCGCCGGCCCGGTAGCGAGCCAGACGGCCATTTCGCCCGGTGCGCGGTTGTCCCAGCAGCAGTAGGGGATCGCGGTGAGCGCCACCGGCTGGCTGACGGGGGCGCCGGCGGGGCGATAGAGGGTGTGCGTCCAGCCGGAGGCGTCGAGCACGCGCGCCTCGCCCTCGATCACCGCCACGCCACCGAGCAGATCGGGGGCGAAGCGTACGGAGAGCGTCGCGTCGGCGGGCAGGGTGAGCTGGTGCACGCTGACGGGGTGATCGATGCCTTCCACGCAGTAGACCAGCGGCCCGCGCTGCAGCGCCACGCGCCCGTGGTCGGCCGCCACCCGCGGGTGGGCCTCCATGCGCTCGATGGGCATCGCCAGGTCGAGCAGTACCACGTCGCCGGGCTGCCAGGTGCGGTGCAGGCCGATGGCGCCGCGCGCTTCCTCCGGCGCAACCGCCTCGCCGTTCACGGTGACCCGCCACGCGCGGCACCAGCCGGGGATGCGCAGCCAGAGCGTCCACGCGGCGGGGGCGGCGTCCACGGTGAGGGTGATCTGGCCGTCCCACGGGTAGCGGGTGGCGACGCGCAGCGTCAGCGGGGCGCCGTCGGGCAACGTGAGGGCCGCCGTGCCCGCGGCATACAGATTCACCTGCACCCCGTCCGCGCGCGTGGCGTACAGGTAGCCGCCCAGCGAGGCGATCAGGCGCGCGGCGTTGGGGGGGCAGCAGGCGCAGTCGAACCACCCCTGGCGGTGATGCGCCCCCGCGCTGGCGAGGGGGTTCTCGTAGAAGAAGGACTCGCCGTCGAGGGAGACGCCGCTGATGGCGCCGTTGTAGAGCGCGCGCTCCAGCACGTCGGCGTAGCGGCAATCGCCCTCCAGCAGCAACATGCGGTGCGCCCAGAAGACCAGCCCGATGGCGGCGCAGGTTTCCGCATAGGCGGTGTCGTTGGGAAGGTCGTAGTCGGCGGTGAAGCCCTCGTTGTGCCGTGACGGGCCCAGCCCGCCGGTGAGGTAGAGCTTCTTCAGCGTCACGTCGTCCCACAGGCGGTCGAGGGCGGGGCGCAGCGTGGCGTCGCCGCGCGCGGCCAGGTCGGTCATGGCGGAATACAGATACATCGCGCGCACGGCGTGCCCCGCCACCGTGGCCAGCTCGCGCACCGGGCGGTCGGCCTGGCAGTAGGCGTACGTCTTCGCCCAATAGTCCGCCGGGTTTTCGCCGCGTGCCACCGCTTCCGTGTCGAAGTAGTGCGGCTGCTGCCCGCGCTGGTCGATGAAGTACGCCGCCAGGTCGCGATAGCGCGTCTCCCCGGTGACGCCCGCCAGCTTCACCAGCGCCAGCTCGATTTCCTCGTGGCCGCAATAGCCGGGCCGTTGCCCCGCGCCGGTGCCGAAGACGATGCCGATGTAGTCGGCGTAGCGGCACATGGCGTCGAGAAGCACGCGCGAGCCGGTGGCCTGGAAATGCGCCACCGCCGCCTCGATGAGGTGCCCGGCGCAGTACAGCTCGTGGCAGTCGCGCAGGTTGCTCCAGCGCTTGTCCGGCTCGACCGCGGTGTAGTGCGTGTTCAGGTAGCCGTCCGCCTGTTGCGCGCCGGCGATCCGCACCGCCACGTCCTCCACCTGCGCCTGCAGCGCGGCATCGGGGTACTCGGCCAGGCTGTAGCTGGCGGCTTCCACCCACTTGGCCACGTCGGAATCCCAGAAGATGTGCGGCTCCCGCGGGTCACCCGGCTGCCAGGCGAGGGCAAAGGCGTCCAACCGTCCGGTATCCCGGCAGTGCCGGTACTGCGCGGGCAGCGTGTGCTCGCGGTTCGCGCGCAGCCGCGGCGTCCAGAACAGGTCGTCGACCGTCACCTGGGTAAAGGGCACCGCTCGCAGCGCATGGGTCACCGGGATCGTGGGCATGAAGGTTACCTCCAGGGAGCGTTGCCTTTTTCTTCGCCGGGAGAAAAACGATCCCTGCCGCATACGACAACGCCGGGTACTGTTTACCGTAAAAATGCAAAACAGCCTTGACAAAGCAAGGCTGTTGTCGTAAATTTGTATTAATATCATTCCCGGCGCTAGCCGGAACGTCCGAAAGCGAGGTGACACGTATGCCTCCACGTGTACGGAGCGGTTTTACGCTCATTGAACTCCTGGTCGTCATCGCCATAATTGCGATCCTCGCGGCCATTCTCTTCCCGGTGTTTGCCAAGGCGCGTGAAAAGGCGAGGCAGACGGCGTGCCTGAGCAACGAGCGCCAACTGGTGACGCTGGTGCAGTTATACGCCCAGGATCACGATCAGGCACTGCCCAACGGCCCCGGCTGGTACAACGCCGTCGGCGCCGATAAAGGGTTGCTGCACTGCCCCTCCCAAACGGGTAAAGGGCCGGACTACGTCTACAACGGCGCGTCGCACCTGAGCAACACGCCGATGACCTACTACAAAGACCCCACGTCGGTGCTCGTGCTGGGCGACAGTGTCAGCACCAGCGTCACCGACCTGAGCGGGGCGGACAACAAAACCGGCTGTGCCGACCTGATGAGCGCCGGCGACCCCCAAGCGTCTCGTCTCCAAATACTTCAACTTCACCGCGCACACGCCGAACTCCATCATCGTCTCCTACCTGGACGGCCATGTGGTGTTGATGCGCACCGACAACACGGCTAACGTGAACACGCTGGTCACGCAGATCAACAACGGCCACGGCGACCAGGAGCCGTACATCACCACCTACCAGAGTACCACCTCCACCGCGTTGTGGGGCCCGACGTGTAGCTGCTCACGCTTCACGCCACGTATTGCTCACCTGATTTGACCGCCCGCGGTCCGGGGCTATCCTCCCGGTGACCGCGGGCGGTGGGGTTCGTCAGGCGAACTCGGTGTCGAGCACCTCCTTGACGAGAGCGTC
>CAIYQO010000142.1 GCA_903928345.1 uncultured bacterium
CGCGGACCCCGCTCGTGCCATTAATCCGACCGACGTGGATCTGCTCATCGACCACGCGGCCCGCGCTGCGTGAACGCCGGAGCGGGACACAAGCCCCCGGTCAGCAGGAAGTCAGATCGGAAAGTGCGAAAGTCCACCTTCAGAAAACCACTCCGAAATTCCATCTTACCGAGGCATTCCCCATCCTCCTGTTTTCCCGCGTAGACGGCATATGCCGCATGCATGGTCAGAATCGGGGTTTCCCATATTATGGATAGGAGTGGAACATCCGAAGTATACGCCGCGAAAACCGCGAATTGATAATGAACAGTAAAGAGTTGTCGCGCACCGTAAAAGAGTGGGGTGCCGTCCGGCGCGGTAAAGCCCACCGTCGAAGGCCATTTCAATCGGCACCGATATTCCGGTAGCAGATACATCTCCCTTATTGCCAACGGGTCCATCCGTTGGTGTGGCGGCGGGGGAATATCGACGGGTAAGGTCACGGGTTCATCCATGTGGTTTCCGTCCCCCAATCTGCATTTTCCATTCTCCATTTTTCATTTCCAATTGGCATCAAATCCCCGGCATCACATTCCCCCCGCACACCGGGAGATATGCCCCGGAGATGAAGGACGCCAGGTCGCTGGCGAGGAAGGCGACGGCGCTGGCGATCTCCTGGTCGGTGCCGCGGCGGGCCAGCGGTACGCTGTGCGTGTAGCCCGCCTGCTCCTCGGAGCCCTCGGCGCGCACGCGGTCGCTGATGGTCCAACCCGGCGCCACCTGGTTCACCGTCACCTGGTGCATACCGATCTCCTTGGCGAGCACGCGCACCACGCCGTCCAGCCCGCGCTTGGCCGAGGCGTACGCGCCCTGATGCGGGTGGCATTGCATGGCGCACTCGGTGCTGATCACGATCACCCGCCCCCAGTTTTTTGCCTGCATAGCGGGCACGAAGACCTTGGCCATGTGCACGGTTTGCAGCACGCAGGAGCGGAACTGGTCGGTAAAATCCTCCGGCGCCTGCTCCAGCACCGAGGTCCAGCCGTACTGGCTGACAGCGTTGTTCACGATAATCGCCGCCTGCCCCAGTTCCCCGCGCACCACCTCGGCCATCGCCTGCACGGAGGCCAGCTCCGTCACGTCGGCCTGCACCGCCACGGAGCGCCGCCCCAGCGCGCGGATGTCCGCCGCCAGCGCCTCGGCCTTCTCGGCATTCCGCAGGTAGTGCACCGCCACGTCCGCCCCGCACACCGCCAGCGTGCGCGCCATGGTGTGCCCCAGCTCCCCCGTCGCCCCGGTGACGACGGCCACTTTGCCGGTGAGATCGATGTTCAGCATCGGGATTTCTCCTTAACCACAAAGGCACAAAGGCCACAAAGAACGTTTTTCAGCGTCGCGGAATTACCACGTGTTGTCGTCGGTGACGCTCAGGAAGAAGTTGTTACCGGTTTCGATGATGACGACGTTCTCGCCCTTCAGCAGTTGCACGGGGATGCGCTCGCGGCCGGCGTGCCAGCCCAGCGTGTTGTCGCCCGTGTTGACGCGTTTGCCGTTGACCCACAGCGCCAACAGTTCGGAGCCGGGGTTGAAGTAGGCGAGCTTCGCCTTTTTGGCGTTGAGCATCGCGTACCCCTGGAAGCCGTGGGCGGATTTGCCGACCACTGCGTCGACGCCGATGGCGAAGCCACGCTTGCGCTCGCCGGCGGTCCACCAGTGCTCGTCCGCCAGCGGGGCCATCGGCAGCGTGAGGGTCTTCCAGGTGGCGTCGGGCTTCACCGCGGCCACCGTGGTCGCATCCAGCCGGGTGGCGTCGGGCGCCGGGTGCATCTGCCAGGACGTGATAATGCCCGGCATCACGCTGAGGCGCAACTCGGCGGGCACGGCCACGCCGGTGAAGCCCATCGCGTCGAGGATGGCGCGCGTGATGAGGCGGTGCCCGGCGTAGTTCGGGTGGATGCCGTCCACTTCGATCACGTTCTCGCCCTTGGTGCGCGCCTCGTCCATCAGCTTGTAGACTTCGGCGACCTTCAGCCCGTGCTTGGCCGCCACACGGTGCATCGCCGCGCCAAAGGCCACGATATTCGTCTCCGCTGCCTTCTTGTCCGCGCTGAGGATACTCGGCGTGACCAGGATGCAGGCGATCTTCTCCTTCGCCAGCCGCTCTACGATGGCGGTGATATCCTCTTCGTACGCCGCCGGAGTGACGGAGAAGGAGTCGTTCACGCCGGCGTTGACGCACACCAGCGACGGGTGGTGCACCAGCACGTCGCGGTCGAGACGGGCGCGCATCTGCGAGGCCCGGTTGCCGCCGATGCCCGCGTTGATGCACGTCGGCACGTCATACCCCGCATCGCCCAGCGCCTCTTTGATAAGCGTGGGATACGAGTTGCCGTCGGTGATGGAGTCGCCCAAAAAGACGATGCGCTTGTACGACGCGTCCAGCGTCCGGTTCTTCGCCGACGCCGGCAGCACCGCCATCAGCACCAGCGGCAGGGACCACAGCAGCGCCAGCAGGCGCGGGTCGGAAGACAGGTTGTGCATGGGATACCTCACGAACAAGTTGGGTCAAAGGTTGAAAGTTGAAAGTTGAAAGACCGGACTGCGCTGTTTATTCGCTACAGGGTAGCGATGTCGGACTTCCATACACTTTCAACTTGTAACCTGCATCTTTCAACCGGCGGCGCCGCGTGCCGCCCGATACACCGCCAACAGCGGCACCCCGGCCGCCTCCGCGCGGGCGCGGCAGTCGTCGTATTCCGGTTCGGCGCGCTCGATGTCCGCCCAGCGGCTCACCTTCACGCGCACGGGGCCGTAGGGGGTCTCCACCGTGCGCGTCTCGCGCGGCAGCGTGGTGCGCGTGTAGGGCTGGCGGCGCACGCCGAGGGTGGTGGTCTCGCGAAAGAGCAGGTCGGTGCACGCGGCTTCGTCGCGCGGGTCGCAGAGCACGCGCACCAGCACGCCGGGGCGGTTCTTCTTCATCTGGATCGCCGTGTAGAAGACGTCCAGCGCGCCCGCCGCGAGGAGGCGTTCCATCAGGTAACCGAGCACCTCGGCGGGCACATCGTCCAGGTTCGTCTCCAGGCCGACGATCTCCGCCGGGGCCGCCTCCGCCGTCTCACCGAGGAAGAGGCGCAGCACGTTGGGCCGCGGCAAGTCGCGCCCGCCCGCGCCGTAGCCCACGCGGGCCACCGTCATCGCGGGCAGCGGACCGAAGCGCTCTGCCAGTGTGGTGATGATCGCCGCGCCGGTGGGGGTGACTAACTCGGCTTCCACATCCGTCTCCGCCAGCGGCACGCCCTGCACCAGCGCGGCGACGGCGGGCGCGGGCACGGGGAAGGTGCCGTGCGCGCAGGTGACCCACCCGCACCCCAACGGCAGCGGTGAAGCGACGATCTTCTCGATGCCCAGTGCGTCGATACCGATGGCCGTGCCGACGATATCCACGATGGCGTCGATGGCCCCAACCTCGTGGAAGTGCACCAAATCCGGCGTGGTGCCGTGCACGACGGCTTCCGCCTCGCCAAGGCGGGTGAAGATGGCCGAGGCCATGCGCTTCACGCGGTCGTTGAGGGTGCTCTCGCCGATGATGCCCAGAATGTCGCCCAGCCCGCGATGCGGATGGGTGTGGTCGTGGCCGTGCTCGTGGTGGTGATGCTCCTCCACCTCCACGTGGGTGGCGGCGATGCCCTTCTTTAACACGCTCTCCACGTGCAAATGCCAGCCGTGCACGGGCAGGCGCCGCAGGCCGTCGAGGAGCGTCTCTTCGGGCAGGCCGCAGGCGAGCAAGGCGCCGAGGGTCATATTGCCGCTGATGCCGGAGAGGCAATCGAAGTGAGCGATGCGCATTCGAGTTCCGTTTCTGCGAAAATCTGTGAAATCTGTGCTTTCGTCCCTTATCTTCGCCCACCCGGCAGGAAAATCCCCCATCCGCGTCGCATTTTTTCGACATGGCAAGCGATTCGTCGGCGTCCGGGCGCCGGCTGGGTATTCTGGGCGGCACTTTCGACCCCATCCACCTCGGCCACCTGGCCATCGCCGAGGAGGTGTGGGCACGCTGCGCGCTGGACACGGTGCTCTTCATCCCCGCGGGCGACCCGCCGCACAAACCCTTCGAGCAGACAGGCGCCGCGCACCGCGCACGCATGGTGGAGCTGGCCATCGCCGACAACCCGCACTTTTCCCTCTCGCGCATGGAGTTGGAACGCCCCGGGCTCTCCTACACGGTGGATACCCTGCGCGCGCTGCGCACGGCGCACCAGGAGGCGGCGCTCTTCTTCATCCTGGGCGCCGACGCGGCGGCGGAGTTCTTCTCCTGGCGCGAACCGCGGGCGATCATGGCGCTGGCTCAGGTGGTGGCCGTCTCGCGTCCAGGCTTCCCGGAGGACGCGCTGGCGGCCGCCCGCGCCGCCGGCATGGTCACCGTCACCGCCCCCGGCGTGGCCGTCTCCTCCCACGAGCTGCGCGCCCGCGCCCGCCAGGGCTGGAGCCTGCGCTACCTGGTGCCCGACGCGGTGGCGGAGTATATTACCGAGCAGGGGCTGTATCGTAACGCATAATCGTACTCGTGCTCGTGCGCGTAATCGTAATCGAAGCGCCAGGAGCGAAAAAGACGGTCGATTACGAGCACGATTACGCGCACGAGCACGAATACGATTTGGCGTTCACCCCAACCTCTGGTATAATAGCTACTCCCCTGCATCCCGGGAGCCTTCCGCATGATTTTGCACTCGGATACCGGTCGTTCGGCTGTCAGCACCCCGTTGCCGGCCCTCGTGTCGCCGCTGCCCTTTCTCGACGCGCAGGTCGCGGTGACCAGCGCGGAGGACGGCTTGCGTCTGCTGGCGGTGCCGTATTCCACCACCGGACGCACGGTATTGCTCGCCATCGACGTGGCGCGCGGCACCACGGAGAGTTACCCGCTGCACGAAACCGCCGCCCCCGCGCTGGTGGCCGGGCCGGACGGACGCGCCTACCTGGGCACGTCCTCCGGGCGCTTGCTGCGCGTGGACCCCGCCGGCAAGCTGGTCGCCCTCGGGCGCCCACTCCCCGGAGAACCCTTCACCCGCGCGCTTTGCACCCGCGACGGCCGCCTGTATTTCGGCACCGCGCCCGCGGGAGCCGTGCTGCGGCTGGACACGCGCCATCCCCGCCGCCCCGTGCCCTTGCGCCCTCCCGGTGATGGCGCGCGCGCGGTGACGGCACTGGCCGAGTTGCCCCATGGTCGCGTGGCCGCCTTTATCGCCGGGACGGCGCCGGGGCTCTTCCTGCTGGCGCCGGACGACACCACCGAGTTCCACCCGCTGCCCATCACCGTGCGCCACGCCGTACCGCTGGACGACGGCGTGCTAGTGAGCGCCGACGAGGGGGTTTTCCACCTCACCAATGCCGGGCTCTTCCCGCACGCCGCGCTGCCCGAGAACGAGCCGATCTTCGACCTGCAGTGCGTCGGGGAGGCCATCCTCGCTTCCGGAGCGCACACCGGTGCGTTGTACCGCCGGCAGCACGACGGCTGGCTGCGGCTGGGCACGCCGATGCCCATGGACCCGCTCCTCTTCACCGCGCTGCCCGACGGGCGCTTCGCCGGCATCACCTACCAGGGGCGGCTGGTGGAAAGTTCGACGGACTGCCGCATGTACCGGCTGACTAAAGCGTCACTGGCGGCGCCGGAGAGTCAGCGCGTCAGCGCGTTGGGCCTGGGCCCCGACCGCTGCCTGTATATCGCCACCGAGGCCAACATGTGCGTCGCGCGCTGGGACCCCGCGGAGGAGGGCCTGGCGCCCGCCTTCGTCGCCGCCCCCCACCCCGGCGCGGTGACCGCGATCGGCGCGGTCGGCGAGCGCGTCTACCTGGGCTTCCACAACGGCGTGATGCGCTTCTATCCCGATCTCCCCTACCGGATGCCGGAAAACCCCGTGTGGCTGCCATGGCGCCTCGGGGCGCCCACCCACCCGGTGATGCGTCACCACGGCCCGCACCTCTACCTGGTGACCGCGGACGCGCTGGTGCGCGTCAACCCGCTGGACACGCGCATCGACGCCTTTCCCGACCTGTTGCCCGGCCAGACCCTCACCAGTCTGGCGGTGGATCGGTTGCACGACGTGCTGGTGGTGGGCGGACGCGTGCGCGGCGGGCTGCCGTGCGCGGCGGTGGCAGTATGGGCGCCGTCGGAAGCGCGTGTGGTCGGCGTATGCGCCCCCTTCCCCGAGGCCGCCGCGGTACACGTGTGGGCGGCGGAAAGCGGGCGCATCTATGTCACCGACGGCGGGGCGCGGCTGGCGGTGTTCACCCCCGGCGGCGGGGCGCCCACGGTGAGTGAGTTCCCCCTCGGCGCCATCACGGCCTTCCTCGCCACCCTGCGCGGCGAGCTGTTCGGCCTGGCGGGCGGCTGGCTCTTCCGCTACGACCCCGACGACGACCGCATCACCCGCCTCACCCGCGCGGAAGGCGCCTACCTCACCGAAGTCCGCCCCGGCCTCCTCGCCTACGCCCACGGCGCCCGCGTCTTCCAGGTCGCGGTATAACGAATGCACCGCGCGCGGAAAATTTTTCTTCGTTTCCACACAACCCTCTAGGGGCGCTTTGCACCCCAAATTTCCACAATAAAACCGCAAAGACGCAAAGGACACAAAGGGGACGCAAAGAGAAGGGGGTAAGGCCGGGGCGGTTCGCCGTGGCCACCTGCAACCTTCTCGGTACGAATTCGAGAACAGGACTTTCGCTGCTGTTCGTAGCGCCGGCACGTGTGCAACTAACCGGCGAGACACCAGTCGTATAGTACCGAGCGAAAGTCCGATAAAATACCTTTGCGGTCTCCTTTGCGCCCTTTGCGCCTTTGCGGTAAATTCGTCCCCCCTTTCATATCCGGTTGGCATTGTGGACGAAATCATGTATACTATACCGCGATGTCTGCCACCGGTGGGTGAGCAGGGTAATGAAGGAGATTGGCATGGCTGACAGCAAGAAAGCCTTACTGACCGGGTCCGTGGAAGATTTTCTCGCGGTGATGAACCCCAAGCGGGAGTGCAAGCGCAAGAGCAGCTCCACCGCGCGCAACTACAAGAAGCGCCATCACAAGACGAAAGACTAATCCCTGCCGCAATCACGCAGTCTCGTCGGAGGTGTCGTCATGAGCGTAACGCAACTGTCCGTCTTCATCGAGAACACACCCGGTCGCCTGGCCGCCGTCACACGCAGCCTGGGCCAGGCGGGCGTGAATATTCGTGGCTTCAGCATCGCCGACACCGAGGACTACGGCATCCTGCGCCTGCTCGTGGACAAGGAAACGACGGCGCGCGAGACGCTACGGGCCAACGGCTTCATGGTGCACGAGAGCCAGATCATCCTGGCGCGCGTCCCCGATCGCCCGGGTGGTTTCGCGGAGGTGCTCGATGCCTTCGCGTCGCTGAACATCAACGTGGAATACACCTACGCCACCGCCAACTCGCTCATCGCTTTCGGGGTGGATAACCGCGAGCGCGGTGAAGCCGAGTTGCGCGTCCGCGGCGTCGAGCTGATCGAAAACGTCGAACTCGCGACGTTATAGTTCCCCCAACCCACCTTCCGCGAGCCGGCCCGTGCCGGCTCGCGGCGTTTGGTGTACCGGCTTTCGCACGCGGTTGCCCGCCTTTACCGGGTACCACCTGAGTATGAAGACCGCCGTGTTCGCCGTATTACTGTTGTCGCTCTTCCTCATCGGATGCCGCCAGCTCAGCACCGCTTCGGAATCGGGGGTCACCGTCGCCGCGCCGGTGGTGCCGGTGGCGGAGGCAGTGGTGCGCGGGGTGCACGCGCCGGTGGACCTGGCGTTTCTCTCCCCGGAGATTCTGCTCGTGGCGGAGGCGCAGCCGGCGTGCATCCGCTGGGTGGAACACGGCGTGCTGCGCCCGGCGCCCTTCGCGGAGCTGGGCGACGAGACGCTGGTGAGCCTGGCGGTGGCGCCGAACTATCCGCACACGCCCTACGTCTACGCCTGTACCGCACGGCGCGTGGTGCGCTTCACCGTGGCGCAGGGGGCGGGCACGGCGCCGACCACGCTCATCGACAACCTGCCCGGCGGCGGGGGGCGGCTGCTCTTTGCCCGCGACGGCGCGCTGCTGCTTACCACCGGCGACGCCGGACACCCCGACTGGGCGCAGGACTACACGAAACTCGTCGGCAAGGTATTGCGCTATGCCGCCGACGGCAGCGTGCCCGACGACAACCCGCTGGAGGAGCCGCAGACGCACTACGTGGGGCATGACGCCAACGACGCGGACGTGACCTCGGAACACACGAAGACGCCCGTCTACGCCGTCGGGCTGCGCCACCCCACCGCGCTGGTGCAGCACCCGGAAACCGGTGCGCTGTACGTGCTGGACACCGAGCCGGGGCGCGACCTGCTCTGCCACGTGGTGCCCGGCGACAACTACGCGCTGTCCACGGCGGGCGCCGACGACCCGCACTTCCACCCCCCGTTGTGGAGCGCGCACGGCATCGCCCCGGTGGCCGCGGCCTTTTACGCCGGACAGGAGTTCCCCCTCTTCGCCGGGGATCTCTTCTTCACCGCGGCAGACGGCAAGCTGCGCCGCCTCGCCCTGGCGGGCCGCGACCGCGTGGCCCAGGTGGCGGAGGTGCCGAACCTGGGGGCGGCGGCCTGCGGCGCGCTGGCGATGGGCCCCGACGGGCGCCTCTATTTTACCGATCACGACGCGGTCTACCGGCTCCGCGTTCAGCGGCTGTGACTCCCGGCGAAATCTTTACACACACCCGCTAGACAGAAGTGCCCGGAAGCTGCTACAGTAATGGTGTGAGGCGCGGATACCCGCGCCCACCTTATTTTCACCTGGTTCCTCCGCTCCCCGCCGCGCACCGGCGGGGCGCTTGTATTCTGTGTGCGGCCACGGTCGCCCGGAGGAGTTAATGTGACGACAGTCTATTTAACGCGCAAAGGTTATGGCATGCTCACCGCCGAGTTGATGGAATTGATCAACGTGCGTCGCCCGCAGGTGATGATCGATCTGATACAGGCCCGCGAGTATGGCGACATCCGCGAAAATGCGGAGTACGAGATGGCCAAACGCGACCAGGGCTTCATCGAGGGACGCATCCGCGAACTCGAAGCGCTGCTCGGGTCGGTGGAGATCGTCGAGATCCCCAAATCCTTCGACGCCGCGGCCCTGGCCACCATCGTACGCGTAGAGAATATCGATTTCCGCCAGGAGCGCGAATATGTGCTCGTCACCGAGCACGAGGCGCACCTCGCCGACGAATACCTCTCCGTCGAATCGCCCCTGGGCCACGCCCTGCTGGGCAGCCGCATCGGGGACATCGTGACCTTCGAAGCGCCCGCCGGCACGCGCAAGTTCAAGATACTCGGCATCGCCCCGTGCACCGACTTCATCCCGGAAGTCGAAGTCGAGTAAGCGGCGTCACCAACAAAAAAGGGCCTGGGTGTGGTTGCACACCCAGGCCCTTTTTCACGCGTTCCCCGCGACGCCTGTTACCGTTTCAGCAGTCCCATCGGCGCGCTGTGCGCCGGCGTGATGGACACTTCGCCCGGGGCGGGCACGCCGATGGCGTAGTCGAGTTGGGCTGAGGCGACCTGCGCCTGCAGGCTGGCCTGCGCCAGCGCCACCTGCGCCTGATTCCGCCGCAACTGCGCCTGATCCACTTCCAACTGGATGCCCATGCCGTTCTCGTAACGGATGCGTGCGATGCGCAAGGCTTCGTCTGCCGCGTCAAACTGCCGCTGGGCGTCCTTGTACTGCTCCAGCGCCATCACCAGATTCACCCAGGCCTGATGCACGTCGAAGGTGATGCCCAGCGTCGTCTGCTGCGCCGCGGTGTCGAGCTGCGCCAGTTGCTCCTTGGCCGCCGCCACGTCCGCCTGCGTCTTGCCCCCGTTGTACAGGTTGATCGACGCCACGCCGGCCACCGTCAGCCCCTCGGTGCCGAACAGGCCGCCTTCGGTGATATTCTTCGTGTAGTTCGCCTGCAGGCTGAGCATCGGCATCTGCACCAACCGGATGAGGTCGATGTTCGCCTTCACCTGCGCGCGGCGATAGTTGATGAGCAGCAGGTCGGGGCGCTGCTTGACCGCCGTATCCACCAGCGCCGCGGCTTCGCCGGGCGCGGCGGGCAGCACGCCGGCCTTGGGGGCGACAATGGTTACCGGGGTGCCCGCGGACAACCCGAGCTGCAGCGCCAGGCCGGCGCGCGCCAGGTCGTTGTTGTTCTGCGCGCGCACCAGGTTCACTTCGGCGTCGGCCAGAGTGGCTTCCGCCTGCACCACGTCGATGCGTGCGGCGATCCCCGCCTCTACGTTGCGCTGCGCCAGGGCCAACTGCCCTTTGGCCACGTCCACGGCGTCCTGCGCCACCTGCACCAATTGCAGCGCCGTGGCGTACTGATAAAAGGCCTGCCGCGTCATAAAGACCGTCTGCTCCAGCGTGCGGTTGAGGGTTTCCTGACTGGCCCCCACGTTGGCGCGGGCGGCAGCCACCGGCGCCGTCCAGCGCGTGGGCGGCCAGACCGGCTGCGCCAGGGAGGCTTGCGCGCTGCTGCTGAAAGCCGGCTGGGTGGTAATGGAAATCGTCCCGCCGTGACCGTCGGGCAGACTGAAGGGCGGGGGCGGCTCAGCGATCCAGTTGCCGTTCGCCGACACACTCAGCGTCGGCAACGCGTTGGACTGCGCCGAACGCACCTGATCCTGTGCGATCACCACGTCCTGCGCGGAGCGTACGATGCCCGGGTTATAGCGCAACGCGAAGACGACGGCATCATCCACGCTTAACGGCGCAGTGGGTGTGGGTGGCAACACGAGCCGGGACGACGGCGGTGGTACGGAGGGTAGTGTAAGTTGCGCGCAGGCGATGCCTGTCCCCAGGGCGACGACAAGAGCACAGAGCAGGCTCCGAAGCGTATTCATGACGGCTCCTTCTTGCGATTTTCCGTTGACGGTGCGGCACAATCTGGTATTCTGGATACGGTATGCCCGTCGTCCGTCACGCGGTCTTCCCGGCTGTGTGACGATTCAGCGATAGCATATTTATCACACTTTTCATACAAATAGTCAAGTAGGGGCGCTCGATTAGTCCCGTCCCGCTTGCCAGAGGGGAGAGGTTGTCATGCCACACTCGACATCACCTACATCGACCTCACCCTGGTACAACCGTCTCCAGGGTCTCACGCGCGTCGGCCTGCTCCTCGGCGCGTGCATCGTCGTCGCGTTTCTACTCAGCCATGGCATCTTCCGCGTGGTCAATGTCATCACGCGCGTGGAAGAGGTCAACGCCGGCAACCGCGTGCTGGAACAGCAGCGCGACGCGGCGCTGGCACAGAAAAAGTCCAATGAGCAGGAGATCGCCTGGCGCAACACCCCGGAAGGCGCGGAGCAGAGCGCGCGGAAACACGGCCTGGTGTTGCCGGGCGAGCAGCGTGTGAACTTCATCGTCGAGCCGGACAAAGGTGCCGCCCCCGCCCCTGCTCCCGCCGCGCCGGCCGCCCCGTTGAACCCGACGGAGACCACCGGCCTCTACGCCACCATCGCCGGCGTGCTGGCCCTGCTCGTCATCGGGCTGCTCCTCGCCCGCCGCGCCCAACGCCGCCGCGCGCGCCCCGCCCCCGGCACCCTCACCCCCCGCAGCGCCCTGCGTCGCCGCGGAGAACCGATGTCGGAAGCGTAGGTAACGGGTCAACGATTATCGTTCCACTATAAACGGGGCGACCTCCGTCGCCCCGTAACGATCCACGATCCACGACCCACACCCCCGTCCCTACGGCATCCGCACACTCTCCGCCACCTGCTGCAGCGTGCGGTCGTCCAGGTCGCCCAGCACGGCGATGGTGTGCCGCCCCACGGTGCGCGCCACGAAATGTGCGTCGGGGAATTGACCGGCCACGCAGGCGCCGTGATGATCCCCCCCGCACGCCGCCCCGGCGCAGCACCCATGGGGGCCGATCTCGCTCTCGAAGACCGCCAGCGTTCGCAACCCGTCGGAATACGTGGCCTGCAGCACCTGATCCCCGCACCCGCACGCGCACGGCGCCACCGTGTAGCCGGTAAGCGCGAACCCGGCCGGCACCCGGCGCGGCGCCCACCAGGTGAAGTGTGCACGCGCCTCCGCCGTCGCCAGGGTGTCTGATGTCGCCGCGCAACAGGCACAGGACGCGGTCGGCAATACGGTAACATGGGAATATTCCGTGCGCTGTGTCTCGCGCCCTTGCGCGTCAAAACTCACTTTCTGGATCGGCAACCCGGTGGTGGCGTCGAGGGAAAGTGTCATCACTGGGCGTGACCAGGGGTGCCGACGCACGCTCAGCTTCACTACATGTACGTCTCGCTGTGTCACAATGGCCGAATAATGCGCCAGCAGCGCCGAGAGCGGAGCCGGCGCAGTGGTAGATTGTTGCCGGTGCCCGTTGGCATCGGTGAGCGTCACCACGCCGTTCTTTCCGACCAAGGTAGTGCCAAGGTGCGCAGCGTCGGTGTAGGTAAGTGTGAAGTCGTTGCCGCGTTGTTGCAGCGAGAAACTAGCGCGCTTACCGTTGGTTTGGGTGAGGCCCAGGATATTGTAGGATGACTCCTCCGCCAGCGCCGCCATTGCCAGCCACATGGTTCCTTTATCCTCCGCTTGCGATTCATACCCGATGGCGACACCAAGCACCAGGAGTATCAGCAGTAACCATGGCAACAGGCGATGCATCATCTCACTTGCCCTCCATGACCAGCAACCCCAGCGCAGCGCGGTCGGCCAGCCGGTCGTTTATGCGCGCCAGGTGGTATTGCACAGCGTAGGCGGAGGTGACCACGCTGGCCGGCGCGGCCGGCAGCACCGGCTGGCGCAGTCCGGCCACCGCCCCGCCCGTGAGCAGCAGCAGCGTGAGCGCGCCGGCCAGCACGGGCCGCCACACGGGGCGCCACAGCGGACGCGGGGCGTCGAGGGCGGCGGCCACTGCGGGCCACAGGTCGGCAGGGGGCTCCGGCGCGGGCAGACGCGTGACAACCGCCGTCGCGCGCGTTAACGCCGCCAGCTCCGCGGCGCACGCCGGGCAGCCGGCCAGATGCGCCGCCACCGCGCGCGCCGCCCCCGCCCGCAGGCCATCCACACTGTACAGCGGCAACACTTTTCGAATCTGAGCGCAGGTCATCCCCCCACCTCCGTTATCTTCCATGACGACGCGCCGCGCCGCAGGTTCCCCCTCGCGAGAAACTCCCGGCGAAGACTTGCGGTGGACCGGTGCAAGTGGTTTAATAGAACGAAACCCCCTGTTTCGAAAGGCTGGCCGTCATGCGTATCCTTGCCCTCCTGGCACTCCTCGCGTTCGGCGCGCTGCTGGCCGTGGCGCAGCCGGGGCTTTCCCCCGTGCCGCCGGTGCTGCACCCCGCGTGGGGCATCAGCAAGATGCGCTACCATATGGGCGATTACACCTACTGCAACGAGATCGCCGTCTTCCCCACCCGTTCGGAGACGGACACCCTGCGCGCCGCCGAGATCGCCTGCAGCGCCCCGGCGAATATCCTCTGGCCGGATGAAACGGCCACGGTGACGGTGCAGATCGTCAATAAGACCGCGCAACCCTTTTCCGCCGTCGGGCACGTCGACTGCATCAACTATGCCCTTACCTCCTCGCCGACGGATGGCTTCATGCTCGACATCCAGAAGCTTGCCCTCATCGGCAAAACCCCCATCATGGTCGCGATCGGGCCGAAGGGCTACCAGGACATCACCTTCACCCCGCCCATCCCCGCGAAGAACGGCGGCTACGCACTCATCCTCGACCTGCCCGGGCAGGAGCGCCTCTTTCTCGCCACGCTGGTGCGCACCTTCAAAGCGCAACACCTCGGCCCCTACTACCGGCTGACGATGGACAACAACAATCTCGACACGCTGACCCGCCTCGGCGCCGCGTGCAACCGCATCGACGGCGGCTCCTTCTGCGCGCCGGACGACCCGCAGTACGCCGCAAACTACCAGCGCAAGGCCGACGAGTTGCAGCGCTTCAAGGCCGCCGACATCCCGGTGACCATCGAATTCGGCGCCGACGGCTGGGACAAGCAACCCTACCCGGGCTGGAGCAGCTTCCGCGGCTACCTGAAGTACGCTAAAGACGGCAAGCCGATCTGGTCGAAGAGCTACCCCGGCGACGCCACCTGGCTGCCGCAATACGACCCCATCTTCAAAGCGTGGGTGAAGCGGCTGGCGTCGGAATACGGCTGGCCGAAGGGGCCCATCATCGGGATGAAGTTCATGAACGAGCCGTGGGAGGGCGACTCCTGCGCCGGTTGGGGCGCCGACATGCCGCGCTACCGCGAAGTCTACACCGCGCTCTGCGAAGGCGTGGAGGAAGCGCGCAAGGAGGCGGGCGTGAAGGTGATGCTTGGTGGCTGCGACAGCACCGCAAACACCTTCGACAAGCTCTTCCCCGATGGGAAAGATACCTTCCTGCAGCGGCTGGACTTCATGAGCATCCACTACCAGGGGCTCGATCCCGTCTCTACCTGCAAGATGTTCGTGGATCGGAAGAATCCCCTCTTCGGGCGCGTGCAGATCTGGGACACGGAGAGCTGGTGCGCCAACTCCGACGACCGCGTCACCGCCGTGCTGCCCAGCTTCTACGCCGCCGGCTATGACCATGTGGTGGGCGTGCACGGCGGGTGCGTGGTGGCGCCGGAAAGCACCATCCGCGTGCGCACGCCAAAGGGGGAGGAGCCGCGCAAAATCGTGCAGGCGTGGTCGGTAGGCGCGGCCATCGGCGCCTTGCAGCACTTCATCGGCAACCGCCCCTTCAACCGCATCCTCTTCGACGGCCTGCCCTTCGTCTATCAGTTCGACGGGATGCCCGCCGCCGACGGCACGCCGAACGCGGAGGATGGCATCGTGGTGGTGTGCGGCGACATCGGGCGCGTCTTCGGCGAGGACAACGTGCTCTTCCGCACCGTGCGCTGCAACGACGACGTGCGCGTCAAACGCGCGCTGTTCAATCAGCTCGCCACGCTGCCCATCGGCTCCCCGGAGCGCGCCGCCGCCGAGTTGGCCTTCAACCAACGCGCGCTCTTCACCCACGCGAATCTGCTCGTCGACAACCCGAAGGGGCAATTCAGCCTCTACGATTACTACGGCAACCCGGTGCCCAACACCCGCGGGCGCATCACCATCCCCGTCAACGACCACGGCTTCTTCCTGCGCGCCAACGGCGCCCCCGGCTCCTTCGCCGCGCTGCTGGACGCGCTGCAGCACGCGCGGGTGGAAGGCTTGCAGCCGGTGGAGATCATCGCCCACGATCCCACCGCGCCCATCGACACGCACCCGACCCTGCGCCTGTCCGTGCACAATGTGCTGCCGCAGCCGGTGTCCGGCACGCTGACGGTGAAGCTGGGCGCCCTTTCGCTGGCCTACCCGACGAAGCTCACCCTCGCGCCGCACGAACGGCAGGAGATCGCCGTGCGCATCACCGGCGGCGCGCCCACCCCCACCAACGGCTACCCGCTCAACGTGACCTTCACCGGCAAGGACGGCACGGCGCTGCACGCGGAAACGATGCACGCCAACGTGATCGTCCGCAAGACGATCACCGTGGACGGCAACCTGGACGACTGGGCCGGCGCCTACCCGCAGACGATCTCCAGCGACGGCAGCCTGAAGCGCACGCTGGAGGAGTCGGCGTGGACGCCGTACAAACCCTTCGACACCGCCGCCAACAAGGGGCTGGCGACGGGGTACCTGGCCTACGACGACAACAACCTGTACTTCGCCGCGAAGATCGCCGACGACACCCCCGACCCGGGCACGCTGCGCTTCGCCACCCGCGACGACGACGCCTTCTTCTACCCCGCGACGGTCTACGACGCCGACGGCAAGGCCTTCACCTGGCCGACCGGCGTGCGGCGCTACACCTACGCCAAAACGCCCGTGCTGCCCGCCGGCAACGCGCCGAACTTCGACAACGTGCAATTGGCCTTCAACGTGGTGCCGCCAGCGGACAAGCCGTGGTACGAATATCCGCGCGGTACGCTGCCGCACTTCGTGGCGGACTGGTGCACCGACTACGAATATTCCCTCAACACCGTGGCGCCGCAATGCGGCGGCGGCACGGAAATCTGGCGCGCCCGCTACCCCGGCATGGCCAACAAGCACTTCTACCCACGCCAGCCCAAAGGCCCGCTGGAAGGCCCGGCACAGGGGCAACTGGTGACGCGCCACGACGGCAACACGCGTATCGTGGAATGCGCCCTGCCGTGGACGGAGATTCCCCACGTGAAGACGGCCCTCGACGCCGGCAGCACCATCAAGTTCTCCTTCCGCGTCAACGACAACGCGGGTGTCGGCTGCCTGGAACTGGCCCGCTACCGCAGCGTCTCCCAGCAAAACTCCAACGCCTTCCGCGTCGACTGGACCGAGCACTGGGCCACCGAGGTCGAATTCGGCTTCGCGAAATAACGCCGTTTATGTGAGGGGGTGAAGGGGTGACGGGGGTGACAAGGTGAATGGCCTTTTTCCCCGGCACCCCCTCACCCCGTCACCTCATCGCCCGCGTTGTTCTTTTATTGTTCCGCGACAGGTATCATTAGCCGTTACCCAGGGTAAGAACTAACCAAATGGTTATGGTCCGACACAAGACCATGCCTGGGAATCCGTACAATCTGTTGCGGAGGTAACGATAATGGAAGGCTTGTACCGACGGGTGAGCCCGTATATGCTGAGCATCCTGCGTCTGATGACGGCCGCGCTCTTCATCGAACACGGGGGGCAGAAGGTGCTCGGATTTCCGCCCATGACACACCAAATGCCGATGAACGTGATCGCGCTGGCGTCCGGGTGGATTGAGCTGGTCGGCGGCGCGTTGCTGCTGATTGGGCTGGGCACGCGCTTTGCCGCCTTCATCCTGGCGGGTGAGATGGCGGTCGCCTACTTCATAGTGCATGCGCATGGGAGTTTTTACCCGGTGGTCAACGGGGGCGAACTGGCGGTGCTCTACTGCTTCGTTTTTCTCTACCTGTGGATCGCCGGTGGCGGGCCGCTCAGCGTGGACGCCCTCTTCCGCGGGAAGCACGCGGAAACGGAGTCCGCACCGAGTCGCGAGTCGCGGGTCTGAAATAGCTGCGGCGCACCCGGAGACAGGTGCGCCGCGGTCGTTCAGCTTTGGCAGACCGTTACGTCGCCGTGGTCGGTGTCGCCCCCAGCGTCAGCGGGTCCAGCGCCAACGGTTTGTCGGCGGTCACGTTCAGCAGCTCCTTGGGGGGATTCTGCAGCGCGTACCCGTTGGCGCGCACGTCGATGCGGTATTTGCCTTCCGGCAGATCGCTCACGCTGAAGGTGCCGTCGGCGGTGGGCGCCACGGTGCGCAATGCCGTCTTCGAGGCGCCCCAGAACAGCTCCACCTTCGCGTTGGGCAACGCCGGTTGCACCTTGCCCGTCAGGATGCACGTCGCCACGCCGTGGGTCAGCGAGAACGCTTCGGCGGGCAGCGTGGCGGGGGCGGTGTCGGTGGCCTTCACCAGCTTGCCGATGTCCAGCTTCAGGGTGAGCAGGTTCGGCAGCTTGTCGTCCGGCGTCCACTCCGGCAGCGGGAATTGCGGCAGCTTCACCGTCAACTTGCTTTCCTTCTTCTCTTTGAGCAGGGCCGCCTTGCCGTCTTCCAGCGTCACGCGCACGGCGGTGTATTTCCGGCGCGGCACCTGCACGTTGGCCAGCAACGCGGTGCCGCCCTTGGCGCCGAAGAGCAGCGGCGCGGGCTCGTTCTTCGCCACGTCGTCCTTCTTCACCACCGTCACCCAGCGCTCGGTGTTCTTCTCGACCACCTTGAATTCGATCTGCGTCACCGCGAGGCGCAGTTGCGTGTCCTCCGGCGCGGCGGCGCGCAACAGCACCATTAAGGGCGCGTTGGGCGTCTCGTCGGTCGCCGGGCGGCTGGAGCTGGGTTGCGTGGGGGCCGTCGGCCAGGGTCCGGCCTCCGCGCCCGTGCCGCCACTGGTCGTGCCGGCAGTCGAGCAGCCCACCAGGGCGAGCAGTGCCCCGAGGGCAATGACGATGATGGCAACTGGCTTCATATCCATCTCTTTCCCACTCCGCGTCTCGGCCATGCGCCCGCGAATTGTCGCGGGCGCCCACCCGTGCTACTATAGTATACGCATTGCCCCGTAAATAGGGAAGATGGGGATACAGAGGTTACAACACGTATGGCGCCACGCATGAGGATCAAAATCTGCGGCATCACGAATCGCGACGACGCGCTGCGTGCCGCCGAGTTGGGGGCGGATGCGCTCGGGTTCATCTTCTTCACCAAAAGCCCGCGCCACGTGCATCCCGAGACCGCCCGCGCCATCATCGAGGAGCTGCCGCCCTTCATCACTCCGGTGGCCGTGATCGTCAACGAGCCCATCTCCCGCGCCAGCGATATCATGGTGCGCTCCGGTTGCCAGGTGGCGCAGTTGCACGGCACCGAGCCGCCGGAATACTTCGCCCGGCTGGCGTGGCCGGCCATCAAAGGCATCTCCATCGCCGCCTCGCATGACCTCGCCGCCATCGCGCCTTACTCCGTAGCCCGCGCCATCCTCCTCGACACCAAGGTCGCCGGCCAATTCGGCGGCACCGGTACGTCCTTCGACTGGCAACTCGCGCGGGAAGCCAAAAAGTTCGCCCGCCCCATCATCCTCGCCGGCGGCCTCTCCCCGGAAAACGTCGCCGAAGCCATCACCATCGCCCAACCCGACGCCATCGACGTCAGCAGCCGCATCGAGTCCGAACCCGGGAAGAAAGACCAAGCACGCATGAAAGCCCTGTTCGCGGCGATTCGAGGCCTGGGGCACGCGGAGTAAGGCTTTTCCCGAGCATCGCGCCGGGCGCTTATTCCAAACAGCCGTCCAGGGGCGCTGCGCTCCCCCAATTTCCGGGAGAAAACCGTTAATACCGCCCAGGGCTCGCAAAGAGAAGAGAGTTAGGTCGGGGTCATAGGCGTTAGCTTCTACTAACCGTTCGCCCGTTTTTCGACCCGACGATAAATCGTCAGGCTACCGGCTGCGCCCCATCAATGGGGCTTTGGTAGGCCGCGAAAGGGTGGGGCAGGGAATACCGCACGGATATGATGCCGAAAAACAGCCCTCTCGGGCACGAATTCAGCGCGACGACAGGAAATATGTGGGTCACGCACGCTTGACAAGCCCCTTTCAAGGGGCGCAGCCGGTAGCCCGACGATTTATCGTCGGGTCGGAGAACAGACAAGCCGTTACCGTAAGCTAACACCTATGAGGGCCGGGGTGGTCCACTGTGGCCTGCAACCTCTGGGTGCGAAGTCTTAAAAATATCTTTGCGGTCTCCTTTGCGCCTTTGCGGTTTTCGTAAGAGTGACCAATAACATACCCGTTCGGTCCCCGCCTTCCCCCCCAGCCCCAATCCTCAGTGAAAATCTGCGTAATCCGTGGTTTCCCCGTCTTCTCTCCCAACCCGGCAGGGAGCCGTGGCGCGCGTGCAGAAATTTAGAACGGCGAGGTGGACGATGGCGATCGAGGTGGTGGTATTCGACCTGGGCGGGGTGATGATCCAACTGGCGCATGGCTGGGCGGATGCGGCGCGGCTGGCGGGCGTGCCGTACCGGGGATTCACCGACACACCTGAGCTGCGCGCGGGGTGGCTCGCGCTGGAGGCGCGACTGGGCAGCGGGCAGATGAAGACCGCCGAATATTACGCCTGCGTGCGCACGCTGCTGGGCGCGCAGTACAGCGTGGAAGAGGTCGCCGCGATGTATCAGGCGGTTATCCAACCCGAGCAACCGGGCATCCAGGCGCTGGTGCACGGGTTGAAGACGATGGGCTATCGCACCGCGTGCCTCTCCAACACCAGCGCGCCGCACTGGGTGGATCTCACCAATCCCGTGCTCTACCCGGGCATCGCCGCCCTCGATGCGCGCCACGCCAGCCACCTGTTCGGGGTGATGAAGCCCGACCCGGCGATCTACCGCCGTTTCGAAGATGCCATGCCCGCGGCGCCGGCGACCATCCTCTTTTTCGACGACCTGCCCGCCAATATCGACGCCGCCCGCGCCTGTGGCTGGCACGCCGAACGCGTCACCCCCGACCGCCCGCCCGTCGCGCAGATGCTCGACGCGCTGGCGGCCTACGGCGTGGCAATTTAGCGCAACTTCACCGACGCAAACGTGTCCAACCGCAAAATCGGCTGAGCTGAGCCACTGGCCTAGCGGTTCCACCGTCCATTTTGCATTTTCAAATTTGTATTTTGCATTCCCACGACGAAAGGTTCACCCCATGAACGCTTCCGATACCTTGATCCTGCGCAACGGCGCGCAGACGGCCACCTTCCTTCGCGGCGCGGAGGGGTTCCGCCCGGAGTGGTTCCGCCTGGAGGCGCGGCCCATGCTGCGCTTCAAGGATCACGAATGGCTGAACGTGAGCGGGCTGCGCGTGACGGCGGGTGAGCTGCGCGCGTCGTCGGAGACGGCGGCGGAGTTCGGCGGCACGGTGGACTTTGCCGGCACCGCGGTGGCGTGGACGGTGCGCGTGGCCGTGCCCGCCGACGGTGGCAGCGGCTTCACGGTGACCACGAAGCTGCTCCCGGTGTGCGAGCCGATCGAGATTCTGGAGGGCATGTCCACCTTCGAGCTACCCTACGAATACGGCGCGGACCTAGCCAGCATGGTGGTGATGGGCCAACAGCCGGTGTATCGGTATGAGAACGGCCAGGAGCGCAACGGCGCGGGCTTCACGCACCCGAATTGGTATTACGGCCGCCCGGGCCGCGCGCACCTCACCTACCCCTCTTCGTCGCCCCTTTTCACGCACCGCATGGCGGACGCCGACGGCGGCAACGCGCGCTACACCATGATTCTCGGCCAGTGGGACCAGACATCGGTGAAGGACATGTTCGCCCAGCCCACGCGCGCCATGCGGAAGAACGAGGAGATCCTCTTCCCCGACCCGGCGCTGACGATGGCGCCCGGCAAGTGCGGGATGAAGTTCCTCATCGGCGCGGTGAACTGGAACAACTCGCTGCATAAAGACCCCAACGTGCTGGTGGAAACCACCGGTCTGTCGCAGGTACTCACGGTGGACTTCGCCGACGCCCCGGTGGGCGGCGCGTGGGACACCTGGCTGGCCGCCGGGTGGGAACGCCTGGCGCTGAACCATTTCCCCGCCGGCGGCTGCGTGCCCGCGTATGAAGTGGCACGCTCGCGCGGCGCCTCCTGGACGGCGGGCGCGGCGTGGCTGGCGGAGAGCTTCACGCTCCCGGAAGGCCGCCCGGGCTTTTTCAACCCCGAGCGCGGCCCCGCCGTCTACACCACCGGCACGCGCCCGAAGTGGGACGACGGCGTGCCGCTCTTCGCCGGGCAATATGCCGGCCCGCTGGCCTACCTGGGCCACGTCTACCACGACGACGCCTACCGCGCCGCGTCGGACCGCCTGGAACCGATCTTCCGCAAAGACGGCGACGCCGTGGCCCACGGGCGGCACATCTGGACCATCGGCAACACGCCGTTTTACGTAGCCCTGCTGCGCAAGGCGGCGCTGGTCGGCATCGCGCCGGAGACGCTGGCGCAGGTGCACACCTACATCACCACGCGCGCCGACTTCACCCTCAACCCGCCGGCGGATGCCAAACGCGGCGACGCGGGCATCCTGGCGTGGGACGCCTTTGCCAACCTGCTGGCGGCGGACCTCTTCGACCGCGAACCATGCGAGGCGGCGGCGCGCGAGATGCTCGCCCGCGCCAACGCCAAGCTGGACGGCGACTTCTGGACCTTCAACTGCGCGGAGGAGGGCAACCTGGTGGGCGCCGGGCAGGCGCGCCCCTTCGGCCACGGCATGGCGATGTCCGCCAACATGCTGGCATGGCGGCGCTTCGGCGACCCGGCGTATCTGGACGCCGCCAAACGCTTCGGCAACCTGCTGCTGGCCATGCATTACATCACCTACAACGAATCTCCCTCGCCCGACCTCGACACCCGGGGCTGGTGCCTGGGCTCCACCGGCGGGCGCGACCAGACGGCACAGTTGCCCCCGTGGGAGACGGAGTTCGCCCTGCAGCAGTTCGCCTACCTCATGCAGGCCGGCGAAGCGCGTCCGGGCGTCTACGACGAGTTGTGGCTGCACGCCCACACCGGCCTGGCGCAGTTCCCGAAAGCGCGCACCATGAAGCGCCTCTACACGCCGGAGATGGGCATCACCTACCGGCAGATCGACAGCCTGCCCAGCGAGCGCGCCTTCTACCTGGCGCTGCCGTACGCGGGGTATGAGAACCCGTGGGATCAGACGATGCTTGCCGGCTACCAGAGCTGCGAGCCGATCATCCTGTCCCTCTACCTCGGCGGCGGGCTGGCAGCGGCGGAAGACGACCGCGTGCTGGTCACCGTGCCCGCGGCGGCGACCTACGACCCCGACGTCGCCACCCGCTTCACCGCCGAGTTGTGGAACCCGCTCCACGAGCCCGTCACCACCCGCCTGCACGCCACCCTGGCCGTCCGCCGCGGCACGGCGATGACCTACAGCGGCGCCGCGCAAGGCACCGTCACCCCCGACGCGCCGAACACGGTCGCCCTCACCGTCCCCCCACGCGAGGTGGTGAAGGTGACGTTCACGGCGGGGTAGATCGTACTCGGACTCGTGCTCGTAATCGAAGAGTAACTTGCCTCGGAAGGGCCGATTCGAGTACGATTACGAGCACGAGCACGAGCACGAACTATGCCTTGCGAAGGGGAAAGATGCACGCCCGGATACGCAACATATTGCTCCCCCTCATCCTCCTCGCCCTGCTCCCCGCCTGGGCGCAGGAGGTGCGGCATGCACGGCTCTTTGCCGTGCCGCGTCCGGGTGCGGTGGTCATCGACGGCAAGCTGGACGACTGGGATCTGTCCGGCACCATCCTTGTCGCCAAGTCGCGCGAAACGAGCGAGATGCAGAGCGCCCGCGTGGCGCTGATGTACGACGCGGAGGCGCTCTACATCGCCGCAGCGGTGAAGGATCTAACGCCGCTGCAGAACCGCCACGATCCGCAGACGCGCGCGGGACGCGCCTGGGAGGCCGACGCGCTGCAGTTGCGGCTGGCCCTCGACCCGCGCCTCGGCTATCCCCTCAACGTCACCGGCACCAACGACCAGGTCGCGCACCTGGTGCTCTGGTACTTCACCGACCGCAAGGAGCCCTGTCTGCGCATCCTGGACGGCATGCGCTACGCCCCGCCCAAGGCCTTCCCGCGCGGCGTGGTGCCGGCGGACAAGTTCCAGGGTGCCTACCTGATGGCGATAAACAAGCGCGGCTACACGCTGGAATACCGCATCCCCTGGGCGACGCTGGGCGCGAAAAACCCGCCGAAGGCCGGCGAAAGCGTGGCCGGGGCGCTGCAAATCCAATGGGGCGCGGCGGACGGCCTGGCTGCCGCCCCCGACGGCGTGCTCACCGATCTGCTCACCCAGCCCGGCGTCCCCTTCCGCACCACCGCCTGCTGGGGGGAGATCCGCTTCGCCGCCGAAGGCCACCTGCCCTACGCCCTCACCCACGACGGCCCTCCCGAGCCGCCGCTGCCGTTGACCTTCGCCTACGACCTGCCCAAAAGCGGCGAGGTAACGGTGGCGCTGCTCAACGCCCAGGGGCAACCGGTGCGCCACCTCGTCACCCAGACGCCGCGCAAGCAGGGGTTGGTGCTCGAGCGCTGGGACGGCCTGGACGACACCGGCAAGCCGCTGCCCGCCGGCACATATAGCTGGAAAGGCCTCTACCACGACCCCCTCACCACGCGCTACCTGCTCGGGGTACACAACGCCGGCACGCCGAGTTACTCCACCCCCGACGGCACGGGCGCGTGGGGGGCGGATCACGGCGTGCCGAGTACCGTCTGCGCCGCCGGCGACGCCATGCTGCTGGCGTGGACGGGCGCCGAGGCCGGCTCGGGGCTCATCCGCACCGACCTCACCGGCAAAAAGCTGTGGGGGGTAAAGAACGGCGCTGAGCACGTCGCCTGCGACGGCGAGCGCGTCTACGCCAGCGGCGGCTTCGGCTACCTGGACGGCAACGGCATCAGTGTTTACGCCCTCAAGGACGGTCGGCCCCTCACCTTCGGGACGCGCGCGAAAGCCGCCCTGCCCGCGGGCGGCGAGGAGGGCGCGAACGCCGTCGCCGGCCTCGCCTGCGCCAACGGGATCCTCTACGCCTCCTACGCCAAGCGCAACCTCATCGTCCTCTACGACGCGCGCTCCGGCGCCATCCGCGAAACGTGGTCGGTGCTGGCGCCGGAATGGCTGGCGGTGCGCCCGGACGGCTCGCTGGCGGTCATCAGCCGCGGCGGGCTGCTGGCGGTGACGCGCACGCGGCAAACCCCGCTGGCGACGGATCACCTGGACGACCCGACGGGGGTGACCGTCGGGCCGGACGGCTTGCTGTACGTCGCCAATCGCGGCGCGCTGCAGAACGTCTCCGTCTTCGACCCCGCGGGCAAGTTCATCGTGAATATCGGCCGCAAAGGGGGACGGCCCCGCGTGGGGCGCTTCGACCAGTCCGGCATGCTGGCCCCCGGCGGCGTGGCGCTGGACGCGCAGGGGCGGTTGTGGGTGGCGGAGACGCTGGACAGCCCGAAGCGCATCAGTGTGTGGGAGACGAAAACGGGCGCCTGCGTGAACGAATTCTTCGGCGCCGGCCACTACGCCACCTTCGTGAGCATGGACCCGGCGCACGAGGACGAGGTGTATTGCCAGAACGTCGTCTGGAGCGTGGACCTGGACAAGGGCACCTGGTATCCGTTGAGCACCATGTGGCGGCAGACCACCTCCGACGACCCGCCCGCCTGCCAGGAGCTGCGCGTCTTCACCGCCAAAAACGGCCACCAGTATGCCTGGGGACGCTGGAACTATGCGCGCGCCCTCTACCTGCGCGTCGGCGACCTCTTCAAACCCGTGCTCGTCTCCCTCAACGTGACGAAAAACGACCCCTACATCGCCTGGCCGCCGATCCCGCAGATGGCCGACCACGCCAAATTCCCTGACGGTGGCTATGTCTGGCAGGATGCCAACGACGATCTGCGCATGTCGCCGGACGAGATCGTACGCGTCGCCGGCTCGAAATACGGCTTCTCCTGGGTCGATCCCGACCTCACCCTCACCTGGGCCGACGGTGTGCAGTACCGTCCGGTGCGCCTGGAAGAGGACGGTACGCCGGTCTACGACTTCACGCTGCCCCTCAAGTCCGCCCTCACCGGGCGCGCGGAGGCCGCCGCCTTCGCCTGCAGCGATCCCGCCGACGGCTCCCTGTACCTGATCGACGAAGACGGCGCGGTGGGGCCGCGCGGCGTGGCGCGCGTGGCGAAGGATGGCCGCCTCCTCTGGCGCTACCCCCTCACCGGCAGTTGGCGCACCACCCTCAACAAGCCGCTCCCCCGCCCCGGGCAGGTGTGGGGCATCACGCAGCCGCTGGGCGTGGCGGGCCAGTTCACCGGCGTCGCCACCTATTTCGGCCCCTTCCACCTCTTCACGCGCGACGGCCTGTATGTGGCACGGCTCTTCCAGGATGCCCGCCAGGGCACCACCGGACCGGACGTCATCGCCGCGGAGGCCTTCGCGGGGCAGCTCGTGCGGCTGCGCAAAAGCGGGCGCTACCTCTTCCTGGGCGGCGACACCGACGGCCGCGTGACGGAAATCCTCAGCCTCGACACGGTGAAACGCTTCGCCGGCACCTACACCCTCACCCCGGCGGACGCGCAGGTGGCGAAGGCGGCGCTGGCCGACTACACCCCGCCCGTGCCGACGGCGCCGCGGGTGGTCATCGCGCGTGGACGCGCGGCCCTCGCCACGGGCGGCACGGCCCTCCGCCTGGACGACGCGCACCACTTCACCGCCCGGCTGGCCTACGACGCGCACAACCTTTACCTGTCCATGACGGTGGAGAGCCCCGCCGCGCTGACGAACACCATCCTCGACCCGCGCATCCTGTTCAAAGGCGGCAACTGCCTCGACTTGCAGCTCGCCACCGACCCCGACGCCGACCCGGCGCGCACCGCCCCGGCCCCCGGCGACCTGCGCGTACTCGTCACCACCCACCAGGGGCGCCCCACGGTGGTGCTCTACCGTCCCAAGGTCGCCGGCTTCACCGGTACGCCCGTCACCCTCACTTCGCCTGCGGGGAGCGAGAGCTTCGACGCCATCACCGTCGCCGATAAAGTGGAGGTCGAGGTGCAACCCGTCCCCGCGCCGGGCCACGGCTTCACCGCCGTCGTCACCCTCCCCCTCGACCTGCTCGGTTGGACCCCGACCCCCGGCGCCCCCGTACGCCTCGACGTCGGCTACCTCTTCGGCGACGCCGCCGGGTCCCGCTGCGCCCGCCGCGCCTACCTCTTCAACACCGGCCCCACCGCCGCCCTCACCAACGACATCCCCGGCGAAAGCCACCTGGAGCCCGCCCACTGGGGCACGGCGACGGTGGAGTGAATCGATTTTGGATTTTGGATTTTGAATTGTTACTGAGATCGCAAGAGTTTACCTATTGATAATTCACGGGGATTAAAGGGATGACTTCACCGGTTCTCCCATCCCATCCATCCCTTTCATCCCTGTGAATTATCAACGCATCCTGCCATCCGCATCACCACCCACCCCAACCGTTCCCCCATCAAGTAAATCCCATCAATCCCCCCAAATCCCGGTTCAGACAACACCCGCCGGCAGGAACCCGCCCCCTCCGCGCGGAAAAGCACTGCGGAGTCCTTTCCGAGGAGTAGCACCCATGTCTGTTTCCGCCCGCGATCGAGATGTCATACGCGCGCTGGCCGCGCGGTTGGCCGAACATGCCGCGCATCCGCGCAATGCCGTGCTCACCGAGCAGTTCCGCAAGCACAACCGGCTGGAAGGCACCAAGCCGATCGTGCTCATCTTCCCCGAAGGCGCGTGGTCGGAGACGATCACCCCCGACATGATGCAGGTCGAAGACGAGGCGCTGCGCGGGCTCGAGTGGTCGCTGCGCACGCGCATCTACCACGCCGAACACTTCCACGACGACGCGCCCATCAACGGCGAAATCGGCATCCACCAGTGGCCGATGACCACGGGGTGGGGCATTCAATCCTCGCATATCGCGAGCACCGAAGAGCGCGGCGCATGGGCCTTCGATCCTCCGCTCAAGGATCCCGACGACGCCAAAAAAATGACGTTCCCCGAGTTGATCATCGACAAAGCCGCCATCCAGCGCGACCTGGAGACGTTTTCCGAGCTTCTCGGCGACATCCTGCCCGTGCGCGTGGTGAAGGCCCAGGGCTTCTATTGCTCCCTCATCGGCCAGCTCGTGGACTTCCGCGGGCTCGAGCAGATCATGGTGGACATGATGGACCGCCCGGAGTGGCTGCACGAAGTGATGGGCTTCATGGCCGAGGGGATGTCGCGCCTCTTCGACCAGATGCTGGCGCAGAACGCCCTCGAGCTGAACAACGGCAACAACTACGTGGGCTCGGGCGGGCTGGGCATCACCGACGAGCTGCCCGGCGCCGATTACGCCGGCACGCCGCGCCTCACCGACCTGTGGGCCGGCGCCGAGGCGCAGGAGCTCGCCGGGGTGTCCCCCGGCATGCTGGAAGAATTCGTGTTGCCGTACCAGGCGCGACTGCTCAACCGTTTCGGCCTCAACTGTTACGGGTGCTGCGAGGACATCACGCACAAGCTGCCCGCCATCAAGCGCCACCTGCCCAAGCTGCGCCGCGTGTCGGTGAGCCCGTGGACGGACATCCGCGTCGCCGCTGAGGAGCTGCAGGACCGCTACATCTACTCGTGGAAGCCCAACCCGACGGCGATGGTGGTCACCTTCGACCCCGACGCTATCCGCCGCACCGTGCGCGAAGTCCTCGACGCCGCGCAAGGCTGCCACGTGGAAATGATCCTGAAAGACACCCACACCTGCGAACACCACCCCGAGCGCCTGGCCGCCTGGGTAGACATCGCCCAGGAAGTCTGCGCCGAACGGGCGGGGGTGTGACGGCAACGTAACACCGGTACTCGCCACCGGCTGAAGCCGATGGCTGATCGTCTCAAGCACGCTGAAGCGCGCTGGTAGCGGATTTTGCATACCAGTCGGACATAACAACCAGCCGGTTTCAACCGGCTTGAGGTCGTCAGCCACCGGGTTCACCCGGTGGTGGGTGGATGGCACCGGCTATCCTACCGGCATCCCGACTCCGAAGGAGTTTCACCATGGCGCAACAGGATATCGTTTTCGACCTCGGCGGCATGCGGTTCCGCGCCGGGCTGGTGGATGACGCGGGCAAGGTCACCGCGCCGGTGGCCTTCGACTCGCCCACCGACCCGGACGAAGTGGTGGAGCACATCCGCCGCATCGTGGACAGCTACGCCTTCGCGCTGCACGACCCCGCCATCGGCATCGCCATCGGCGGCATGGTGGAGACGAACGGCAACGTCACCGCGGGCACGATGAATATGTTCGACTTCCCGCTGGCGGAGCGGTTGGCGCTGAAGCGCCCCGTGACGGTAATCAACGACGCCAAGGCCGCCGCGCTGGCGGAAGCGCGCTACAACCCGCGCCTCGCCGACAAGAAGAGCTTCGTGCTCCTCACCGTCTCGGCGGGCATCGGCGGGGGCATCGTCATCGACGGCGACCTCTACCCCGGGCACTCCGGCACGGCGGGCGAAGTCGGGCACATGATTATCGACCGCGGGCAGGACTTTTACTGCCGGCTGGGCCATCGCGGCTGCCTGGACGCGCTGGCCAGCGCCCGCGCGCTGAACAACCGCATGATGCACCTGTGGCGCGCCGGCCACTGGTCGCAGTTCGAGCACGGCCTCACGCTGGACGACCTGCCGCCGTTGCTGGCCGCCGGCGACGGACTGGCCCTGCGGCTCATGCGCGAAGCGGGCATGTGGCTGGGCGCCGGCGTGATGCAACTCATCCGCGTCATCGACCCGTGCGAGGTGGTCTTCAAAGGCTACCTGATGACCTCCCTGTGGGAGTACCTGGAACCCGCCATCGCCGACGTGCTGGCCGGGTACGACCGTCGCATCCCCATGTCCCTCAGCGTGCTGGGCGAACACGTCGGGCTGGTCGGCGCCGGGCTGGCGGCCCGCCAAGACCGCATCGCTGTGTAATCCGTGGCACGGGCGGGATGCCCCGATCAATCAGGGTTTCGGCCATGCCACGGAATCAGAAAAATCCTTGCGCCGCCGGGAGGAATCCCCGACTCGGTGGCGAAGCTATTCCTTGACCTTCCCACCGGTCACCATCGTTTTGTCGATATCGCAGCCTGGATGGCGCGACCCCGGGAAGCAATATGCTTGTGCAAAGGAGGCACTGCGTATGCCTGATGTGAACGCGATCTTCGTCGTCCTGCTCGTCCTCGTCGTCTTCATCGTGATCCTCGCCATGATCTTCAGTCGCTGGGTCAAGGTGGGGCCGAACCATGTCCTCATCGTCTCCGGTCTCAAGCACCGGACGCGGGCCGCGGACGGGCGCATGATCGAGGTCGGCTACCGCCTGGTGCGCGGTGGCGGCACCTTCGTCTGGCCGGTGATGGAAATGGCCGAGGTGATGTCCCTCGAATTGATGACCCTGGAGGTGCAAACCCCGGAGGTCTACACCGTGATGGGCGTGCCCATCCAGGTGGACGGCATCGCCCAGATCAAAGTGCGCAACGACGACGTCTCCATCCGCACCGCCGCCGAGCAGTTCCTCAGCAAGGGCGAGGCACAGATTCGCCAGATCGCGCTGCAGACGGTAGAAGGCCACCTGCGCGCCATCCTCGGCACCCTGACGGTGGAAGAAGTCTACCGCGAACGCGATAAATTCGCCGCCCGCGTGCAGGACGTGGCCGCCAGCGACCTGGCGAACATGGGCCTGTCCATCGTGAGCTTCACCATCCGCGACATCCGCGACAAGCAGGGCTACCTGGACGCGCTGGGCAAGCCGCGTATCGCGCAGGTCAAACGCGACGCCGTCATCGGCGAAGCCGAAGCCAACCGCGACGCCGTGATCCGCTCCGCCCAGGCCAACCAGGAAGGGCAAACCGCCAAGTACCAGGCGGACACCCAGGTGGCGGAAGCCGACCGCGACTACAAGATGAAGCTCGCCGAATACACCGCCTCGGTGAACCAGAAGAAGGCCGAAGCCGACCTGGCCTACGACCTGCAGAAGTTCCAGACCCAGCAGTTGGTGGTCGCCGAGCAGGTGAAGGTGCAGGTGGTGGAAAAGGACAACCTGATCCAGGTGCAGACCAAGGAAATCCAGCGCCGCGAGAAGGAACTCTCCGCCACCGTCGAGCGCCCCGCCGACGCCGAACGCTACCGCATCCAGCAGCTCGCCGACGCCGAGCAGTACCGCGTAAAGACCACCGCCATGGGGCAGGCCGACGCCATCAAAGCCACCGGTCTGGCCGAAGCCGAAGCCAACAAGGCGAAGGGTCTGGCGCAAGCCGACGTCATCCGCGAGCAGGGTGTGGCGGAAGCCACCGCGATGGCCAAAAAGGCGGAAGCCTGGAGTTCCTACAACGAGGCGGCCATCACGCAGATGTTCATCGACAAGCTGCCGGCCATCGCCTCCGCCATCTCCGCCCCGCTGGCGAAGACGGACAAGATCGTCATCATCAACTCCGGCGACGGCCCCGGCGGCGGCGCCAGCAAGCTCACCGGCGACATCACGCAGATCATCGCCCAGCTCCCCCCGGTTATCGAAGCGATGACCGGCCTGAAGTTGGAAGACATGATCAAGCGCATCCCGGGCGTGCTGGAACCGAAACCCGCGTCGCTGCTCCCCGTGACGCCCCCGGCGCCGCCCGCACCGCCGACGCCGCCCGCGAAATAACCCCCCATCTCGCGCTGTGCCGAAGCGCGCTCCGAGGCGTACTCTCTCTACGCCCCCGAGCGCGCTTCCGCCATTGGTGGGGGCCAAATCGTACGCGTGCTCCGCGCTCGTAATCGTAATCGAACGTTCTCTTCAATTCTGGTGTTTTCGATTACGCGCATGCGCACGATTTCTAACCCGAGACATATTTCCGGCCTCCTGCTACAATACCCCCGTTATGCTCTACACCGACTCGACCCTCGACCTGCTGGCCGCGCATCTGCAGGGGCGCGCCGCGTTTCACCCCTACCCCACGGCGGCGGAGCGGGCGCCGTGGGAGGCGCTGCCGGATGGCCTGCGCGCGCGGTTGATCGCCGACGGCGAGGCCGTGCAGCGCGCCGACTGGCCCTTCCTGCCCGCCGTGCGCTTCATGGACTACTGGCGCGACGGCAACCGCTCGCGCTATGAGGCGCTCTACTTCCGCCGCCGCACCATGCTCGGGACGCTGGTGCAGGCGGAATGCCTGGAGGGGCACGGACGCTTCCTGGACGACATCATCACCGGGGTCTGGGCGCTGTGCGAGGAGACGTCGTGGGTGCTGCCCGCGCACAATGTGGTGGATGGCACCTTCGGCGCGCTATTGCCGGATAAGACGCAGCCGTGCATCGACCTCTTCGCCGCGGAAACGGGGGCGCTGTTGGCGTGGACGCACTACCTGCTCGCGCCCGCCCTCGACGCGGTGACACCGCTGGTCACCCCGTACCTGCGCCGCGAGGTGCAGGAGCGCATCGTTACCCCGTTTCTCACCCGCACCTTCGGCTGGCAGGAGCCCAACGAATGGGGTGTAAACAACTGGAACCCGTGGTGCAACGCCAACTGTCTGGCCGCGCTGTTGCTGCTGGAGGACGACGGCGCCCGCCGCCGCGCCGGGGTGGCGCGCGCCCTGCAGACACTGGAGCACTTCCTGGCCGGCTATCACCCCGACGGCGGCTGCGACGAAGGGCCGTCGTACTGGGCGCACGCGGGCGGCTCGCTGTTCGACTGCCTGGCGCTGGTGCGCCAGGCCACCGGGGGCGCGGTGAACTACTTCGACGTGCCGTTGATCGGGGAGATCGGGCGCTACATCCTGCGCATGCACGTCAGCGGCGACTTCTTCATCAACTTCGCCGACGGTGCCGCGCGCCTCACGCCGCCCGCCGACGTGATCTACCGCTATGGCCGGGCCATCGGCGACGACGCGCTGGCCGCCTTCGGCGCGGCGCTCTTCCCCACCCACGCGCGCTACCCGCTGCAGCCGTGGTACAGCTTCACCCGCCAACTGCCGCAGCTCTTCGATGAGGCGGCGCTGGCGGACAACACGACACCGCTGCCCTGCCCGCGCGACGCCTGGCTGCCCGGTGTAGAGGTGATGGCCACGCGTGAAGCCGCGGGGAGCGACGCGGGCTTCTTCCTGGCCGCCAAAGGCGGGCACAACCAGGAGAGCCACAACCATAATGACGTGGGGCAATACGTGGTCTTCCTCGACGGCCAGCCGCTGCTCGTGGACCCCGGGGTGGAGACGTATACGCAAAAGACGTTCAGTGACCGCCGCTACGAAATCTGGACCATGCAGTCCGGCTTCCACAACCTGCCGTCGATCAATGGTGTTGTTCAGCAGGCCGGACGCGCCTTCCGCGCCCGCGACGTGGCCTATTCAGCCGACGACGCTGAGGCCGCCCTCACGCTGGATATCGCCGGGGCCTACCCGCCCGCCGTCAACGTGACGCGCTGGCTGCGCACCACCCGCCTGCACCGCGACGGCACGGGTGTGGAGATCACGGAAGACGTCACCCTCGCCGCCCCCGCCGCCGTTGCGCTGCACCTCATCACCGCCGCGCCGCCGCAACTGGACGCCCCCGGCACCGCCCGCCTCACCCCCGCCGCCGTGCTGCGCTACCCGGAAGAATTGCACGCCACCGTGGAAGAACTCCTCCTCACCGACCCGCAGCTCCAGGGTGTATGGGGCGAGAAACTGTATCGCATTGTATTGACCGCCGACGGGGTGCAAAACGCGCTGTGGAAATTCCACATCGAACGCGGATAGTGGGAGGGCGAGCGTACCCGCGAGCCACGAGCGTTTGAGTCATGAACTGAAAAAGGCGGTCTGTACATGAGAACTGGACTCACGTACAGACCGTCTTTCATATTATGGGAACGGTTCACTCGCACGCGGCTCGCGGGTACGCTCGCCCTCCCAAAGGGAATCCGCTACTCTCGCCTATCCTCGTCCCAAAACCCTCTGCGTAAATCTGTGAAATCTGTGGTTTCACCGTCCTGTGCTTTCACCGTCTCCCCGCCATATCCAGCGTCAACGCCAAATGTGACGCCTGCAGGCCGATGCGCAACAGGGCGCCGACGCCGAAGGCGACGACGAGGATGAAGGCGGTCATCACCAGCGTGGGGCCCAGGCCGCGTTCGCGCTTCATCACCAGGAACTGCGCGATGCAGGGGAGGAAGAGCGTCAGCGTCACCGAGGCGGTGAGCACCTGCGCGGCGCTGATGAGGTGCGCCTGGAAGAGGTGCCACAACCCGGCGGCGCCGAAGTCGCGGCGGAAGAAGCCCCCGAGCAAAATCGCCCCGCCGGTGAACTGCAGCTCCGGGTGGCGCACCACGTCGGCGGTGGTGGGCAGGCCGATAAGCGCCGCCAGCGGGTCGAGCCCGCGCTCCAACATGCCGAAGAACCCATGGTGCGGGCTGAAAGCCAATACGCCGTGCGTCAGCGTCAGCGAGCCGACCCACAGCAGCAGGCTGGCGAGCAGGAAGGACGGCATGATCTCCACGAAGTACCATTCCAGCCGCGTGTACGTTTTCGTGAGCACGTTGCCCAGCCGCGGCAGGCGCAGCGGGGGCAGCTCGATGTAAAAGTGCGCCTGTTTGCCGGGCATGAGCTGCGCGGAGAGCACGCCGGTGAGCAGGAAAATCAGCGCGAGGATGCCGATGTAGATCGCCAGCCCGTACGGCTGCACCGCCCCGAGCATCGCCAGGAAGAGCCCGCTCTGCGCCGCGCAGGGTACCGCCAGCGCCAGCAGCAACGTGGCGATCACGCGCTCGCGCTTCGTCTCCAGCACGCGGGTGACCATCGTCGCCATGGTGTCGCAGCCGAAGCCCAGCACCAGCGGGATCACCGCGCGCCCGTTCAACCCGATCACCTTGAAGAGCCGGTCGATGAGCATCGCCAGCCGCGGCAGGTAGCCGCTGTCCTCCAGCACGCTGAAGACGAGGAAGAAGAGCCCCACGATGGGCAACACGATGGCCACCGCATACGTCACCCCGAGGGTAAAGACGCCGTAGTCGCCCACGATGAGGTTGGCCCACAGCGACGGCAGGTGCCCGATGACGACGCGCGTAAGCCACGGGTTGATGAGCCCGTGCTCCGCGTTGCCGAAGAGCCGGTTTTGCAGCGTGTCCACCAGGAACCCGGCGCCGAAGCGCCCCACGAACTGGTAGATGCCGGCGTAGAGCACCGCCACCAGCACCGGCAGCCCCCACACCGGGTGCATGAGCAGGCGAGAAAGCCATTCCAGCGGCGCGGCGGGCACGCGGTCGGGGGTGTGCATCACGCGGTCGATGATCTCGTTCGCCGCCGCCTGCCGGCGTAGCGCGACGACCATCGTCAACGGTTGGGCGAAGCGCGTCTGCACGGTGGCGATGATGGCGCGCACGCGGGCCTCCGCGTCGGCGGAGACGTGGGCGCGCACCAGCGCCAGCACCTCGTCGTCCTCCTGCAGCAGCAGCAGCGCCGTGGCGCGCGGGGTCAGGGCGGTCAGCGCGCCGACCAGCGTGCCGATCTCCGCGAGCGCCTCTTCGATCACCGGGTCGTATTGCACCGGCGCGGCGGGCGGGGGGGCCTCGCGCGTGATCTGCTCACCGAGCATCGCCAGCAACTCGGGCATGCCGCGGTTCACTGCCCCCGCGGTGCCCTGCACGGGAATGCCCAGCGCCTCGGCGAGGGCGGAAAAATCGAACTGAAAGCCCAGCGCTTCCGACTCGTCCAGCAGGTTGAGCGCCAGCGCCACCGGCAAACCGGCCTCCAGCAGTTGCAGCGTCATCGGCAACATGCGCTGCAGATTCTTCGCGTCCACCACGTGCAGCACCAACCGCGGATGCTCTTCCAGCAGCAGGCGGCGCGCCACCGCCTCCTCTTCGCTGATCGGGCGCAGCGCATACATGCCCGGGGTGTCCACCACCTCCACGTCCAGCGCGCCCAACCTGGCACGTCCGCGCGACACCTCCACCGTGGTGCCGGGGTAGTTGGAGACGGTGACGTACGCGCCGGTGAGCCGGTTGAAGAGCACGCTCTTGCCGACGTTGGGGTTGCCGACGATGGCCAGCACGGGGGGGTCGCTGCGGAGCGCGGTGGTCATGCGGCCACCTCACGCGGGGCGACCAGCAGGCGGCGCGCCATATCGCGCGCCAGCGCGTGCAGGCGCCCGGCCACCGCCACGGTGAGCGGACCGCCGAAGGGCGCGGCTTCGCGCACCTCCACCGCCACACCGGGGCGCAGCCCCAGCCCGGCCAGGTATTCCAGCACCGGAGCGGATTCATCGAGAATACAGTGCAGCGTGCCCCCTTCGCCGGGGTTCAACGCCGCCAGTGGCTGCCCGCCCGGGGTGACCCCCGCCAGCGGATTGCCGTGAGGACAGGTGGTGGGGTAATCGAGCGCTTCGGCCAGGTAGCCCTCCACCTCATCGTCGATGACGTGTTCGAAGCGGCAAGCGATTTCGTGCACGCGCGCCCAGGGGAGGTGCAGCAGGTCCGTGAGCAGACGTTCGGCCAGCCGATGCCGACGGCGCAGGCGGCCGGCGCACGCGCGCCCGTCGTCGGTGAGCGACGCCCCGGTCCCGCGCGAATACGTCACCAGCCCGCGCTGCTTCAGCCGGGCGAGCATACCGAGTACCGACGGGGGCGCCACGCGCAGCTCCCGCGCCAGCTCCGTCGGCGTCGCCGCTTCCCCGCGATCCGCCAGCCGGCAAATCGCCTCCAAATACTCCTCCGCCGACGCGCTCACGTCCGCCATACCACGCCCCCGATATTAGCCGCACAGAACTACGAAATTAGCTCGTGCTAATCTTACCCCCACAAATCGCGGAAGTCAAGGGGGTTTCCGCCTCCCCGCTGGTTCACCTCCCCCCGGAACTGGTATACTAGACTGGAATGACCACCCGTATGCCTGCCGACCCGACCCTGGATGTCGTCGGTCACCTGGAAGAGCTGCGCACCCGGATGCTCTACGGCCTGCCGACGCTGGTCGCCGGGCTGGTGGTCGGCTGGTTGGTCTACCCGTGGGTCTTTCAGGCGCTCGCGCAGCCGGTGACGCACCGCGTGCTGGCACACGGCGGCCAGCTCATCCTGTCCGACCCGCTGGCGGCCTTCTTCGTGCGCCTGAAGCTCGCCGCGGTGGTGGGGCTCGCGCTGGCCTCGCCGGTGCTGCTGGCGCTGCTGTGGGGCTTCATCAAGCCCGGCCTGCTGCCGCGGGAGCGCAAGGCCGTGGCGCCGCTGGTGCCGGCGGTCTGCGGGCTCTTTCTGCTCGGCGCCGGGGTGGCGTATCTCTCGTTGGGGCCGGTGATGGACTTCTTCCTCGCCTTCACCCCGCCGGACGTGCGCCTGCTCATCGACTTCCCGCACGCGATCAATCTGCCGTTGGCGCTGATTCTCGCCTTCGGCTTGGCATTTCAGCTGCCAATTGTTATGCTAGGGTTGGTGTTGTTGCGCGTCCTCACGCCGCAGTTGCTGCTGACGCACTGGCGGACGGCCCTGGTGGCCATCGCCGTGCTCTCAGCAGTCATCACGCCCTCACAGGACGCGTTCAGCATGCTCATCATGCTCATACCACTCGTCATACTCTACTTCGGCACCGTGCTGGTCGCCTTCCGCGTCACCAAGCGGGAGGAGCGGCCATGAGGCGCGTCGTCCTGCTCCTGCTGACGGCGCTGCTGGCGCGCGCCTGTGCCTTCACCGTGGCGCAGCGCGGAAGCCAGTTGCTCATCGACGGCCGCCCGACGGCGCTTACCTTCGCGCGCGGGTGCGACGACCCCGCCGATGTCTCCGCCTACCGCGCCCTTGGCTTCAATACGCTGCTGGTGAAGGTGGACAGCCCGGGCACGGTGGTGACGGCGCGTGCGGAAGCCCTCGCCGACGCCGCCACCGCGGAAGGCCTGTACGTGCTGTACGAGCTGTGCAACGGCAGTTGGGACAACAGCACCCGCGCCAATCAGCACGACCCGGTGTACCAGAAGAAGGTGGCGAACTACCTCAAGGCGGTGCTGCCGGCGCTGCGCCCCTGCCCGCGCGCCGTGGGGTGGATCGTGAGCACCGCCGACGAAGGGCGGCTCCTCACCAACATCGGCAGCTTCAAGGAGTGGCTGATCGCCAAGTACGGCACGGTGGAGAAGCTCAACGACGGCTGGTCCACCACCGAACCCATCACCCACAACCCCATCCGCACACAGATCGGCACCTTTGCCGGCCTGACGGAGCAGACGGCGGAGCAACGCGCGGGCGGCAACCCGGACGTAATCAAGAAGGTCGATATGGACATCGCCGCCTACCGGGCGGCGGTTGTCCTGGTCGACACGGACTTTCAGACCTACCTGAAGACGCGCTACGACTCGATCGCCACGTTGAACCGGGAGCTGGGCTTCAGTTTCCCATCGTGGGACGTCATCCGCCTGCAGACGATCCTCAACCGCGAGCAGGAGCGTCCCAACTCCGCCCCGCTGGCGGTGCTGGAAGTGGCGCGCTACCGCATGTTGCAGACGCGCGACCTGCTGGACTGGTGGGTGAAGCAGGTGCGCGCGGAGGATAAGGAGCACCTCATCTTCGCCGGGGCGCAGCAGAGCTATCGCACGCTGAGCAGCCTGCCGCCCAGCGTGAACGGCGCGCTCACCGAGTGCTACCCCGGCGTGACGGAGATGGACCTCGACGGGCATAACGCGCACGCGCTGGACATCGCGCGCCACGGCAACCGCTGCATCGTGCTGGCGGGCATCAGCGCCGACACCGACGACTCCGGGCAATTCGCCAACTACCTCTACCTCGCCGCGCTGCACGGCGCCTCCGGCCTGTGTGTGCAGAACTGGACGCGGCTGCACGCCAACGCGAACCACCGCCTGGCCCTCAGCGCGGCGCTGGCCGACATGGCGGCGCGCAACCTGCTCGGGCGCGAGAGCTGCGCGCACACCGCCATCGTCTACTCCCCCTACCTGCCCGGCTTCATGGGCGGGCGCACGGGGCTCTACGGCTACCTCGCCTCCACCATGTACCTGGGCTCCAGCGGGCTCTTCTTCGCGCTGCGCAACGGCACCAGCTACGGGCAGATCGACTACCTGGCGCCCGACGACCTGTGCACGCAGCCGTTGAGCGGCTACGGTGCCATCGTGCTGCCGTCCGTGCTCGACCTGCCGGACAACGCCCAACTCGCGCTGCGCCGCTATGTGGATACCGGCGGGCTGGCGGTGGCGGACCTGGGGCTGGGCACGCTGCAGGCGAACGGCAACGAGCACTACCTGCCGGTGCTGATGAGCGATCTCTTCGGCGTGACCGTGGCGCCGGGGATTCAGGAAGTGCGGCTGAATCTCTCGGTCTACCGCGCCCATCCCGCCTTCCCCAGCCTGCTGCAAGGGCTCTGCACCACCGGGCTGAACCACGGCGCCCAGATCACGCGCATCGTATCGGTCGTGCCGGCGATGGGCACCGACCTGCTCTTCACCCCGGTGAGCGGACAGCCGGCGGTGATCCACCCCACCCCGCGCCCATATGCCACGCTGCCCAGCGTGCTGACGCGCGGCTTCTTCGTGCACCCCTTCGGTCACGGCTGCGCCTGCTTCGCGCCCTTCCCGCTCTACCAGTGGTGGTCGCCCGGGTGCATGCTCTTCGAGGAGTTCCACCGCGACCTCTTCGGGCGCTCATCCGAGGTGATGCTGGACCGCCCCATCGACTTTCTGCCCGACAACGCCGGGGTCGCGGCCTACGAGGACGGCAGCGTGGCCGTGTGGACGAAGGATCAAACCGTGCCGGCGGCCAGCGTGCCGAACCCGATGCGCCACGTGTACCAGGTGGACGGTGGGCAGTGCCGCCTCTTTCCCGACCATACGGCGTTCGTCTTCACCTCCGCGGGCTACCATCTGGCGGAGCCGCTGCCCGCGTTCGTCTACCCCACAACCTTCCCGGTGAATGTCACCGCCACGTTGGTGAACGCGAAAAGCCTGGTTTTCGAGCTGGACACCGATGACGAGAACGCGACGCAGCCCGTGAAGCTGCGCTTCAGCACCGGCACCTATCCCATCGACCCGGGGTCGCGCCACCAGGTTACCGTCGTCACCCCCACCGGCGGCATCGTGGATACCCTCACCGCGGATGCCGACGGCTGGCTCACCCTTACCGTGCCCGCCGCCCGCGCCCAAATCACCCTCTCCGTCGAGACACCCACCCTCGACCTCGAGCACCCGGCCAAACCGGACCCGCGCGAGGTGGAGGTGCATGTGGTGCCGGACTAAGACGCCGGCGCAAGATGGCAGCAGTCGTTGATCGACGCGATCACCGTGCGCTGCGGCTCGACGATGATGCGGTTGATGGCGCCGGGGCACTGGTCGAAACGCAGGTAGCGGGCGGGGGGCAGATCGAGGAGCAGGCAGAGCAGCACCCGGTTGACGCACTTGTGGCCGACGATCGCCACCTCCGCGCCGACGTGGCGGGCGGCGATCGCATCAAAGGCGGGGCGCACGCGGTCGGCCAGCGCGCGCAACGTCTCGCCGCCCGGCGGTGCCGTACTCGCGGGGTCGGCCTGCCAGCGGGCGAAGTGCTCCGGGTCGCGCGCGGCGGCCTCGGCGCGCGTCAGGCCTTCCCAGGCGCCGTAGTTCAATTCGTCGAGCGCGGGCTCGATGCGGGGCGTGAGGCCCAACGCCTGCGCCAACGGGGCGGCCGTGGCCGCCGAACGTGCCAGGCTGGAGACATACAGCGCGGCCAGCGGATGCGGCGCCAGCGTGCGCGCCAACGCCGCCGCCTGCGCCGCGCCACACGGCGTGAGTGACGCGGCGCACACGCCACAGTAGCGCCCCGCGCCCGTGCTGTGCGTCGTTTCCCCGTGGCGTAACAGCCAGATTAGTCCCATCAAGGCCTTTCTTCGCCATCCGGACGAGGCATCCCTGCGCGGCCCTTCAGGTCGGCGATGGACAACGGAACATAAAATCGCAAAGAAATCTGCCGACAGTGGAAGGATTCTGTTGAGATGTGATTAAATAAGGGACTGAGTGGGAAGTTACAGATCATGACGCCGTGAGCGTGAGACATGCCTCACGCGCTGTCGCCGGCGGAGGGGACTTTTCGAGGCGACGGCCGTACATGTGCTTACGATCCCACCGCGCTTCACCGACAGGCGACGTGCGCCGCGCACTGTTGGAGAGGAAAGGACAACTATCATGTTAGTGCTGACACGGAAGACAGGTCAGAGTATCGTCATTGACGGTGGCATCGAAATTACGGTGCTTGAAGTCCGAGGCGAACAGGTACGGCTGGGCATCGCCGCCCCGCGGGAGATCAAGGTCAACCGAAAAGAGCTGCTCGCGCAGATCGAGGCACAAGCCGCGGCCGCGGCAGAAGCCGAGGCCGAGGCGACCGTCGCCACGGAATAGGGCATCATTTGCCCTGAATACCTGCGCCACACACGCGACGAAGGGCCCCATGACCCTGGGAGCCCTTCGTCGCTTTATTTTACCCCATGCCCTACGCGGCCTGACGGCGCGCCAGCGGCAGATTGTCGCCGATGGTGTCCTCCACATGCAGCGTGAGCTGATCGAGCAGCGAGCGGAACTGGTTGATGGCGCTCACGTCCTCCTGCAGGTGCAGCGTGGCGCTTTCGTCATAGGCCATCAGCTCGATGAAGGCGTGGATCTCCCGCGCCAGCCCGCGCAGCTCCAACGGGCTCACCCGCCCGCGCTGTACGGCGGAACGCACCTGATCCGCAAGGCCGATCAGCCGCTCCGTTTGCCGTTGTAGCGCCTCTTCGCGCGTGCGGCGGTCGGCGTCGCTGCCCAGCATGTCGTCCTGCCACTGCTGCAGGTGCGTCTCCATCTCCCGCGTGGCCCGCTTCAGCCCGCGCCCCTGCTCCAGCAACTGCTTGATAAAGAGCACCTTGCGCAAGGCGAGAAAATCGTAGACGCGGCGCGAGCCTTCCTCGCTCACGTCGTCCGTATCCCCTTCGATCGTCTCCACGATCCCCTTGTCCGTCCAGTAGCAGAGTTGGCGCCGTGAAATATCGCAGAACTCCGCCGCTTTGCCGGTGGTCAGTTTCAGCCCCTCCAGCAACTCCTCCGGATCGATCGGCGAAAGTGAGTTCTTCCCGTTGCCGCGGGTCGATAAGCGCATCGTCTCCCCTCTCTCCCGGTCAGCGCGGCAGGGCCGACCGAGTCACCGCAAGTGGCTCTCAGCTTATCCGAGACTGACCAGCGGCAATGTGAGGGGGCACAGACAGCCGTCGTCGCGTATCCGACATGTGTAGGACGGGCTGAACAGATAACGGGAAATGGCCGGGTCTCTCACCATGCGAAAAGGTTTTGTGTCAGTTAACGCAATCAAACGCCATATTTCATTTATTCCGCGGGCGCGTCCGGCCCAGCCGCGGGGGGTTCCAGCCCCAGGCGCGCGTGCACGCGCTCCAACGCGGCGCGCAGATGCTGCTGCCCGATGGCGGCGGACAGGTCGCCGCGCGTGCGCTCGATGGTGCCGCGCAGCACGTCGGTGATGCGCCGCAGCCCGGCGGTGACCCCGGCGGGGTAGTCGAAGGTGATGAGTTCGAAGTAGATCTCGTCCATGGTGTCGAGCATCACTTCGTTCTCCCGCGCGGCGGAGGCACCCTCGCGGATGCGGTCCAGGATCAGCCGGCGCATCTCCCCGGTGGCGTCGCCCACGCCGTGCAGATAGGCGGGGTAGTCGATGCTCAATGCGTCGGGGTCGGGCAGCGGCTCCCCGGTGACCACGGAGAGGAAGATCGCCGCCTCGGCATACTCCTTCTGCGAGTCGTGCACGAAGCCGGCGTACTTCACGTCGGGGAAGGCAGCCAACGCGCCGTTCATCTCCCCCACCAGCGCGTGGATCGTCTCCAGCAGCACCCGCGCCTCGGCGAACTGCCGCCGGTGGATGGCGCGGATGGCGTTGGCGCTGTGGCGCACCACCTCGCGCGAGAGCGTCAGCCCGCGCTCCCGCGCGGCGTCCTTCGCGTCGAACTGCCCGCGGATCTTCGCGCAGATATCCCGGTAGCGTGCCATGTCGAACATGCCGGTTCCCCCTTCCCTACGTCCGCCATTATACCCCCTGCACAAGCCCTTGCAAATGGAGAGAAAAAAGCGCCGACTCGCTTTTACGGGGACGGATTTTGTCCCCGCGGCCCGATATCATTATTTTATCATCATAAAAATCGGACGCAACAATTCCCGTAGAGGGGGCAGGCGCCGGATGAGCCGCCTGCCCCCGCCTTTTTTGCCGGAAGCACGGCGCGGTTAAGCGATATCGGGGGTTTCGCCGAGATGATACCGGCTCATCCCCCCTTCTCCCCGTGAATCAGCGCCCCGCCTCCCCTGCACGCATCACCCCGCTCACGCCTATGTCGCACCGGGCGCCCCGATGCGGTGCCGTGGCGGGGGATGATAGCAGGGAAGGGGGGCGTGCATGGCGGAGCCGACGGTGTCGCCGCGCTACAAGTGGATCGTGCTGGCCATCGTGACCGTGGGCGTGCTCATGGTCGCCATCGACTCCACCGTGGTGGTGCTGGCGCTGCCGAATATCATCATCGAGCTGCACTCCAACCTGGTAGACATGATCTGGGTGATCATGAGCTACATCTTCGTGACCACCGTGCTACTGCTCGCGCTGGGGCGCGTGGCCGACCTGTACGGGCGCGTGCGGCTCTACAACTGGGGCTTCGCGCTCTTTACCGTGGGGTCGGCGTTGTGCGGCTTTGCCATGACCGACCGCCAGCTCATCGCCGCGCGCGTCTTTCAAGGGATGGGCGGGGCGCTGATGCTGGTGAACGCGGTGGCGATCATCACCGAAGTCTTCCCTGCCGGGCAGCGCGGCACGGCGCTGGGCATCAACTCCATGACCTTCGGGCTGGGCGGCGTGCTCGGGCCGGTGCTGGGCGGCTTCATCCTCACCTTCGCCGACTGGCGCTGGGTCTTCTTCATCAACATCCCCATCGGGATCGTCGGCACCTACCTCGCCTACTGCGTGTTGCACGAATCGGCGCGCGCACGCGCGGAGGAGACGCTGGACGTGGTGGGCAGCCTCGCCTTCAGCCTCAGCCTGCTGGCGCTGCTTTTTGCCGCCATGGAAGGGCTGCAGTCGGGGTGGTTTTCGCCGTACGTGCTGATATTGCTGCTCATCTTCCTGCTCACGCTGGCGCTCTTCGTCGGCTGGGAGCGGCGGGTGGATTTCCCCGCGCTGGATCTACGCCTTTTCGCCGACCGCGCCTTCACCTTCTCAGTGCTCGCGGCGGCCATCCAGGCGCTCGCCATCTTCGCGGTGCAATTCCTGGTCGTCTTCTACCTGCAGGCGGTGCGCGGCGACAGCCCCCTCACGGCGGCCTTTCTGCTGCTGCCGATGCCCCTCGCCATCGTGGTGGCCGGACCGCTAGGCGGGCGTATCTCCGACCGCATCGGCGCGCGCATCCCCGCCACGGTGGGGTTGGTGCTGCAGGCGGCGGGCGTCTACTGGCTCAGCACGCTCACCACCACCACGCCGTACCTGCACATCGCCGTGGGGCTGGCCCTCACCGGCTTCGGCGGCGGGCTCTTCTTCTCCCCCAACACCTCCGCGGCGATGAATACCGCCCCGCGGGACCGCCTCGGGGTGGCCAACGCCACGCTGGCAACGATGCGCAACGTGGGTACGGTGGCCAGCTTCGCGCTGGCGCTGGCTGTCGCTGCCGGCAGCATCCCGCGCGACCAGATGCTGCAAATCTTCGTCGGCACCAGCGTGCACCTCGGCTCTCCCGTCATGGCCGCCTTCGTTCAAGGCCTGCGCGCCGCCCTGAGCGTCTCCGTCGTCATCTGCCTCCTCGCCGCGGCAATGTCCGCCGTGCGGGGGAAAGAGGCGAAACGGGAAACGTAGCGAGTTGGATGGGGGACGCGTTGCCTGCCGGTAATCCCCCCCAAATCCCGGTGCCGGCAACCCGGTCGCTTCCCGGCCTCGCGGACTTGCGTTCTCTCGTTTTCACGGTATAATACATCCCGTGAAGCGCATCGAATTCTGGCTCCTGGCACTTGTGATGATTTCCGCGCGGGCGGGGTGGGCGCAACCGGCGCCGGACGTCGCGTGGCTGATCATCACCCCCGCCACGCTGGCGGGCACCCCGCTGACGATTCCGATCACCGGGTTGAGCGCGACCATCGCCGACGAGACCACCCACGCGGTGGCCGGGCGCTGCGATCCCGACCACGAGCGCGAACACTTCGTGGCGGTGAATCTGCATCCCGCGCGCCTGCGCGTAACGCTGCTCGAGTCGACCAGCGGCGCCCGCGTGGAAGAGATCATCGACCTGCACGAGGGTTTCAACGCCATCACGCTCAAACTGCCGCTCAGCCGCCTGGTGCTGAACTGCACGCGCGACGGCAAAGCGGTGCACCCCCGCGCACTGGTCGTCTTTCATAAAAGCGCCGCCGGCCCGGCCTACGAACTGGCACAACGACTGACGCTGCTAACCGGCCTGCCTCTCACCCTCGACGGCATCCCGCCGGGGGACTCGACGCTACTGGTGCTCACCGACGTGGGGTATGCCTCCCTGACCGTGACCGTGCCGCCGAAGACGGTGCAGCAAAACCTGCCCGTGCCCCTGGAACTCGGTAGCATGGCGGATATCTATGCCACCGACGCCAACGGCACACCGCTGGCCGGCATGCCGCTCAACATGAATTCCGCGACCTACGGCCTGCTCTCCTTTTTCCTGGACGACGCCGGCCACCTCGACGGGCTGCAACTCCCCGCGGGACATTACACGCTGGCGTCCACCTGGCAGTGGGTCGCCCAGCATCCCGATCTGCGCACCAGCTCGCAATCCCTGGTCGCCATCGCGGGCACCCCGGCGCAGGCCACCCTGCGCATACTCCAGCGGCAGTTGCTTATCCTGCACACCACCATAAAGGACACCCGCATGGCCCCGACACGCGGGATCACGCTGTACCAATCGAGCAAGCAATTCCTGGAAATCCCCGTCACCTGGGTCGACGGCCACGCCGAGGCGCGCACCGCGCTGCCGTACAACACACACCTCTGGGTGCTTACCGACCAGGGGTATGGACAGGTGCAGTTCATCACCGCCCTAGAAGAGACGCGCTTCGAGAAGACAGTGCCGCTGGTTGCCGACGGGGGGCAGATCGACATCACCCTGCAAGGCACCGATGTCGTGGTGGCGGGCGTCACGCGCTGCACCATCAGCGGCACGATGCCCGACATGCTCGGTGCCGCCGCGCCCGCGTCGTTCCTCCTGCCCGCGACCACCCCCGGCCACTACCTCACCCCGCAGCTCCCCCCCGGCAAGTGGCGTGTATTACTGAACGGCCTGCAACCGCATGATGAGACGGTGGAGGTCAAGGCGCACGCGACCTCGGCGGTGACGATCACGCTGTGAAGCGGTTGAGCGGTACCGGGTTTACCCACCGTCTCGCCTCCTGTGGTATAATCCGAACGATCTTCCGCGGGAAAGGGCACGGCATGAGGCGTA